>DATHQH010000096.1:0-6359 GCA_035482895.1 Alloacidobacterium sp.
GGGCAGCGCCCTGATCAAGCAACTGACCGGAGCAAAATACATGGTGATGGATGCCGACGTGCCGGAAATTGAAGACGGCGGCAAAAACGATTTCCAATACAGCAAATCGCGGGACATGTTCTATCCGCCCGCAAAGGTGGATCGCATTTTGCATGATGGCGATGAAGTGCGGCTCGGCGGTGTTGTTCTGGTCGCGCACCTGACAGCCGGACATACAAAAGGCTGCACTACCTGGACACTCAAAGTGGCCGACAACGGCAAAGTATACAACGTCGTGATCGTAGGCAGCCCCAACGTCAACCCCGGATACAAGCTCGTCAACAATGCGCAATATCCGCAGATAGCGCAGGACTATGAGCATACTTTTCGCACGCTGAAAGCGCTGCCCTGTGATGTTTTTCTGGGAGCGCACGGAAGCTATTACGGAATGACAGAGAAGTTCGCACAGATGAAAAACGGTGGCGCCAACCCCTTTATCGACCCCGAGGGATACAAAAGCTATGTCGCCGATAGAGAACGGGCTTTTCAGGAGGAGCTGAAGCGGCAGCAAACAAAAGGCGCGATGTAGTCATCGCGCCTTCCTGTCGCACTGAACGCCGTGCGCGCTAGTAGGTAGTGTTATTACCGTTGCTGTCGGCATCCATGTATGCACAATCGTAGGCTGTGCCGGTAACAGTCACGTTGGTATTGTCGCGTGCCGTGCCGTCAGACGTGTTGTAGATGTATACCTGACCACCCTCTGTCGTGTAGACCTTGTGCAGACTGGTCACGGCGGCGATGCCTGTGCCGTCGCCTTTGAAGGACTGGATCAGCACGGCGTTCGTCGAAGTATTGAACATGGTGATGCAGCCGAAAGGCGTTCCCGGCGCGGTTGTCTGGCTGAGGTTGTAGCGCTCGCCCGACTGGCATTGGTAGGAACCGATCCAAAGCGTGTTGTCGTCCGCCAGAATCATTTTGTTATGGGTGCCGTCACTGATGGAATACTGCCCGGTAACCTGTCCACTCGTTGTATTGATGACCGACAGGTTGCCAGCCAGAAGGCCGTCGCTCTGCAGTTGCTGGCCTGCCACATAGAAGGTGCTGCCGTTGAACAAGCCGTTCGTCGAGCCGCCCGGCACAGCGATATTACTTGTACCAATCAATGCAATGCCGCTGGCGCCAACCCCTGAAGGATTCAGCGCGCTAGTGGTGATCGGCAGGGATGTAACGCCGGAGGTTGTGCCGCCGCACTCCGGTCCGCAATTCAGAACATAGGCAGTCGTGCCATCTGACGAGAAAACTGCTTTTATTGGGCGGTCGAAGGAAACGCCGCTGGCCGTGCTCACCGGAAAGACACAATAGACGGGCAGGTTCTGTGGTTCGCAATCCTGCGCCGGCTGCGTATTCGGCAGGCCCGGGTTCCAGTGCGGATTGTTGATCGCTGCCTGCTGCTGATCGGCATTCAGATGCACCACGCTATAGACATCGTTTGTGTTCTGCACAAAAGCCAATGTAACTGTATTGCCAGGATTGACCGACACGCGAAATACCCCCGGCAGATTCAACGTGTAGGTAGTACCGTGGTCAACGATCGTAAGCGAATGCGAGGACTGCGACGCAGCGTAGATATACTGCTGATCGCGCGACATGAAGATGCTCTGGGAAAGACCGTTCAGATTGGCGGCTGCAACCGTGCCCTGCACCTTTTCAGTTGCGTAATTCACAGTTGTGAAGCTGCCATCGCCGGCCGAGTAGACGACGCCAATCTGTTGCTCCGGCATGTTCTGAATGGTGACAGGCAGAGCGCCTGTAAATCCGCCAATGGAAAAGTTGGTAGTTGTGCTGTTAAAGGCGTGACGAATATCGTAAAACGCGTCGTTAAACAGCAATGCACCCTTGGTGAGAGCACTGGGATTCTGAACGGCGACGATCACGCGGTTCAGAACTCCGCTGGGCGGAAGGCTACGGCCTGCAAAGTAAAAGTTTTTACCGCATGCGGTCAAAAACGATACGGCGCACATCAATCCAGCAACTAAAAGCAGACTTCTTTTCTTCAAACCTTAGACCTCAACCGTTTTTACTTACGGAGTTCGTGGGAAAGCCAAGTATAACAAAGCAGAAGCACTGTGGTCTGTTCCGGCCCTGCTTCTCACTCTGACGCCGATGATTCCCTGCTGGCGCTCTCAGCCTAAGTGACTTAGCATGGCTACAAGACAAACCGATGACGACTCGTATCCAGACCATGTTTGGCAGGCGCGCTGTCCTTTTTGACGGCGCAATGGGCACAATGCTCTACGCCCGCGGCGTCTTTATTAACCGGTGCTATGACGAGCTGAATCTTTCCCAGCCGGAGCTGATCCGTTCCATCCATGAAGAATATCTCCAGAGCGGCGCAGAAATCATCGAGACAAATACCTTCGGCGCAAACCGTTTCCGGCTCCTTCGTCATGGATTCCAGGATCAGGTCACCGCAATCAACGAGGCAGGCGTCCGCATTGCGCGGCAGGCCGTGGAGCAGCTCAAAGACAAGCAGGCAGGAACCGCCTGGGTCGCTGGATCTGTAGGCCCGCTGGGAATCCACCTCGAACCGCTGGGCAAAACATCGCTTGAAGAAGCGCGCACCGCCTTCGCCGAACAGATTCGCGGCCTTGTCGCTGGCGGTCCGGGGATCGGCGTCGATCTTCTCGTCATTGAAACCATGCCCGCGCTGAATGAGGCTGAACAGGCGCTGCTTGCCGCGCGTGAGGTCGCTCCGGAAATCCCGGTCATCGCGCTCGTTACAGTGGATGAAGACGCACACTGCCTTGACGGCGCAACTCCCGAAGTAGCAGCAGCAAAGCTGACCGCGTGGGGAGCCGACGCCATCGGCGTCAATTGCAGCACCGGTCCAGCTACAGTCCTGACTGCCATCGAGTGCATGGCTGCGGAAAGCAGTCTTCCCCTTGTCGTGATGCCCAACGCGGGCATGCCCCGCGCAGTAGATGGGCGCAACATCTATCTCTGCTCACCGGAGTACATGGCCAGTTTCACCAGAAAATTCCTGAAAGCGGGCGTTCAGCTGATCGGCGGTTGTTGCGGCACCACACCGAACCACATCCGTGCCATGAAGTCGGCAACTCGCGCCGTCGAGGCGCAGACAACAAGCCATACGCACACTGCGCACGCCGCCATCGTCACAGAAACGCCGCCCTTGCCACTCGAAGAACGCTCACGGCTCGGCCGGCTCATCCGCGACGGCAAATTCGTGGCCATGGTCGAGATTGTTCCACCGAAAGGTATCGACTGTTCCAAGGAGCTGGCAGGAGCCGATCTTCTGGTCGGCCTCGGCATCGACGTGATCAATGTGCCGGACTCGCCTCGCGCCTCCGCCCGCATGAGCGCACAAAGCCTCTGTATACAGATTCAACAGAAGACCGGCATTGAAACGATCCTGCATTACACCTGCCGCGACCGCAATGTGCTCAGCATCCAAAGCGACCTGCTCGGCGCATCATCAATCGGTCTTAAGAACATCCTGTGCCTCACCGGCGACCCGCCCAAACTCGGGAATTATCCCGATGCCACGGCGGTCTTCGATGTCGATGCGATCGGACTGGTGAATATCGTTAACCGCCTGAATCATGGACTCGACATCGGCGGTAACCCTATCGGCGCTTCCACCGGATTTACCATTGCCGCCGCCGCCAATCCCGGCGTGCCCGACATCGATAACGAGGTCCGCCGTTTTGCCTACAAAGTGGAAGCAGGCGCGGAGTACGCAATCACGCAGCCGGTCTTCGACCTGCGCGTTCTTGAAACTTTTCTCAGGCGTATTGAAGGTTTCCGCATCCCTGTCATCGCCGGTATCTGGCCGCTGACCAGCCTGCGCAACGCCGAATTCATGAAGAACGATCTGCGCGTCGCTATGCCGGACAGCATTATGGTGCGCATGCAGCAGACGCCGTCACCGGAAGCGGCGCGCGCTGAGGGTATTCGCATTGCTCAGGAGATGCTGGAGACCGCCCGGCCCATGGTGCAAGGCGTACAGGTGAGCGCTCCTTTTGGGCGTTACACAGTCGCGGCCGAAGTGCTGGCCAGCGTGCTGCCCAACGGCATAACCGCAAACAAACAGGACACGATCGAGGGAACAAGCGTTGGCAAGCTTTGAAGAATCTCTGAAACGTCTGGAAAAAATCGTAGAACAGATGGAACGCGGCGATCTTCCGCTGGAAGACTCGATCAAGCTATTTGAAGAGGGCACGCGGCTCTCCACGGAATGTAAAGAACACCTTGAACAGGCCGAAGGTAAAGTCCAGATTCTAATGAAACAGCGCGACGGCTCAATGAAAGCGGAGCCATTTCCGCCGCAGAAGTCTTAAGCAACGCATCGAAAGCGGCATCGACAGGCAAAACGGCTATCGACCGCGTTTATATAGGCCGGTCCATTTCCCCTCGGCCAGCACATGGCCCTGCGCGGCTTGCGTCACCTCTTCTTTGGTCGCACCCTGAGAGAACCCCAGCATCGTGTCCAGCGCATAGACACGGAAGCGGTAGTGATGCGGACTCCATCCTGGCGGGCAAGGGCCTATATATCCGACTTTGTCGAAGTCGTTATTGCCTTGTACGGCTCCCTGCAACACATCGGCACGCCTGGAAGCGCCTTCAGGCAGATCCCGCAGTGAGGGCGGTAAATTGAATAAGACCCAGTGCGTGAAGCTGCCGGCAGGGCTATCGGGATCATCCGCGACCAGCAAAAAGCTTTTCGTTCCTGAGGGTGGCGCGGAAAAGCTGAGCTGGGGAGAATTATCTCCCCCATCACAGGTAAACTTCGCAGGAATTGAGCTTCCATCGGCAAAGCTTGAACTTGTGATGGTAAGCGCCGGTACTGCCCCAGCTGCTACAAAGTCCCTACGGCTCTGATTTCGTCTTACAACCAGCCATGTAGCAAAAAAAGTTACGATCAATAGAAGCAAGAAAGCTCGCAAACCCCATCGCCTTAGGTTGGCCATCTCTCGTCTCGATTCTGCACGACTACCTATTCTGCGGTAAACGCGCAAGCAGGATGGCCACAACAGAAGTCTTGCCGATATTGCGCGAATGTCCGCCAACGACAAGAATGGCCACAGCTATTCTTCTTTCTTCCCCGGAGCTTCCGTCTTTTTCGAAGCACGCGTGAGCCGCGACAACGCTGCCAATTCCTTCAGATAATCTTTAATCGGCCGCGCAGGCGTACCCCAGAAGACAATGCCAGGACCGCGTATTTTCTTTCGCGACGGGATGCCGGCCTGTGCGCCAAGAATAACCTTTTCGCCGATCTCAACATGATCAGCAATGCCCACCTGACCCCCGACGATGGCGCCGTCGCCAATTACACTGCTGCCGGAAACGCCCGTTTGCGCGGCAATGACTACATTTTCCCCTACCCGCACGTTGTGGCCAACATGGACGAGATTATCAAGCTTCACTCCCTTGCTGATGCGGGTTTCTTTGAGTGCTCCACGGTCGATGGTCGTGTTCGCGCCAATCTCGACATCGTCTTCTACAACCAGCGTCCCCTGCTGGGGAAATTGTAGGTATGCGCCGGTTTGCACATCGCGTACATAGCCGAAGCCATCGCCGCCCAGCACAGCTCCGGCATGGACTACGACGCGATCTCCAAGCGTTACGCCCGGATAAATGACGACTCGCGGATAAATGTGGGAATCCTCGCCAATATGCACGCCGGCGCCAATCACTGCGCCGGCACCTACGCTCGTACCCGACCCAATCCTGGCGCCCTCTTCAATCACGGCATACGCGCCGATGGAAACGTTCGCACCGAGAACAACGTCAGAGGCGACGATGGCCGACGCGTGCACTCCTGTCGCTTTTTCAGTTGAACGCAGCAGCCGCGCCGCGCGGGCAAATCCGAGGCGTGGCTGCCGCATCACCAGCAACGGTTTCACGGCCCCTGCGCGCTCTGCCAGTTCTTCCGTAAGCAGCACGGCACCGGCATCCGAGCGCATCGCATCACTTAAAGCCGGCTCGTCCTCTGCAAAGACAAGCGAACCTGGAGTGGCTTGAGCAGCCCCGGCAACGCATACGATCGTAATGTTGTCGTGGCTCCGAACCTCAGCGCCAATCGAAGCTGCAATTTCCTGCAAACGCATCAGCCTGTCCTTGAAGGTCTTTCTTAGAGTCTGTCACTAGACCGTAGAATTAAAGCGCGGATCGGAGCGATCGATAGTCAATTTTTCTCTTGTCCTACCCCCTAATACATTGGCTCTTCGCCTTCCGGACGCGTCTTCCACCGCCGGTGCACCCACAGCCACTGATCAGGATACCGCCTTACATACGCCTCGATTGCCGCCGTGCATTTGGCGGTATTACTCACCGCATCGGCCTCATCATCGCCCGTACGG
>DATHQH010000097.1:0-7188 GCA_035482895.1 Alloacidobacterium sp.
CAGCGGCACCTGTTGAGGATTGAAATACGAAGTCGGGTTCTGATGAGAAAGGTGGATGCCGTAGTCGCCGGTCGCGTCGTACCAGCCGCCGTGCACATCGACAAATCCAGGCTTGCCGTCCGGAAGCGGCAGGTGGCTGTCTGCGCGATCGATCAAGCCGCTCGAACGCTGACCTTTGAAATAGTAAAGAACATTGGAGAGCGTGCTGCGCTCCAGAAGATCGTCGTCAATCTCAAAGGGACTGGATCGCACGGTGCCGGTTTCCGTGGCCGTCTCGACGGCATAGTGCCCGGGCTTGTTCCAGGCGGAAAAATCGGCTGTCCAGAAGACCCATTTGTCCCACGCATCGACTTGTCCCGAAGGCTTCACCGCGCCGCTGAGAACGGCCTTGCCTGTATCTGTATCGATCAGCGTGAATTGCTGCGGATGATCGGTCTTCGCGCCTGCGATAATCGCCTGTTTCGGCGCTTGCGTCTCGTAACCTACCTGATCGACCAGAACCTGCAGTTGACCAAGACAAGCAGGAGCGAAAAGTCCGCTTAGACAAACCGCAAGGAGATACTTCGATGTGTGTATGATTTTCCCATTCCCTTCGGGAGCAGTTTTTGCGTATATGAACCATTTTTGCACGGAATGTGCCGCATGTTCTCGGACCGAAGAAGGGCACTATAGGAGACAGAATTGACAGGGATCACATTGCAGCAAGCGACACTCAGTCGTCCGGTACAGAATCTTCTCGCGCGCATGCGAAAGCATCCCATGCATTGCCTGTTTCTCTTTGCCTTATGCCTCACCTGCTCCTCTCTCTTCGCAAGCGTGTCGCAACCGGCGCAACAGCCAGTGATCGTAGCCTATGTTTTCCCTCAGGAATCGCTCATTCAACCCGGCGAAATCGCCGCCCATAAGTTAACGCGCATCAACTTTGCATTCGCCAATCTGCAGGGCGGCAGGATGGTTACCGGCACCTCATCCGATGCAGCTAACATGGCGGCGCTCATTGCGCTCAAGCACGAGAATCCATCCCTCACCGTATTAGTTTCAGTTGGCGGCTGGCTGTGGTCGGGCAATTTTTCAGATATGGCTCTGACAAGCGAGAGCCGGCGCATCTTCATTCAGAGTGTGATTGAGTTCATCGAGCTCTACCAGCTCGACGGACTGGATATCGATTGGGAATATCCCGGCATGGCCGGAGCCACGAACCATTTTCGTCCTGAAGATAAACAGAACTACACGCGCATTCTTGCCGAACTACGCAAGCAGTTTGATAGCGAAGAGAAGAAGCTGCATCGCCAGCTCTTTCTTACGATCGCAGCCGGTGCTTCCAGTGAATTTCTGGAGCACACGGAAATGGCGGAAGTCCAGAAGCATGTCGATACCGTCAATCTGATGGCATATGACTATTACGAACCGGACTCAGACGCCATTACCGGAAACCACGCGCCGCTTTTCACGAATCCTTCAGACCCGAAGAAGATTTCAGCCGACAGATCGGTGCAGGAGTTCGAGCAGGCCGGAGTTCCAGCAGCAAAGATCGTATTGGGCGTCCCCTTCTATGGACACGTGTGGGGGCAAGTGCCTGCTCTTAACCACGGCCTTTTTCAGCCGGGCAAGCCGGTCCCGAAGGTTTTTGCCAACTTCGACAATATCTCCACAACCATGTTGAATCATGGATTCATCCGTTATTGGGACGCGGCAGCTTCAGCGCCGTCTCTCTACAACCCAACGCAGAAGATATTCGTATCGTATGAAGATCCGGAATCGCTTGCGCTGAAGTGCAAATACGTGCTCGATCACAAGCTGGCAGGCGTCATGTTCTGGGATTACAGCGGCGATCCCTCAGGCAAACTACTGGACACCATCAATACAGGACTGCACCACAATCAGTGAAGGGAAAACGGAACACGATAATCGTCATCGGTTGTTGCCGAGCCAGAGGATCGCATTTTCAAACAACCGATTCTGCTCCGCGCTCGTAAAAATCTTGTCGCCGTGCCCCATATTCATGTAGAGCATCCGGTATTTGGTATTTGTCCACACGACCGGAAGATCACCCGCCGTAAGCGTGTCTTTCAGTCCCAGCGGATAGTTTGCCGGATCGAGAGTCAGCAGCACCTTTACATCTTTATTCAGGCGAGGATTGGGCTGCCAGATATACCATTCATTCGCAGGCGCGGTAAATCTCGCGGGAAGACCTTTTGTGACCGCGTGCGATGGATCGTCAACGATGAGCATGGCTGGGAGCGGCGGCCAGTTGTTGCCGTAAAAAACCGCGCCGCCAAGAAAATCAACATACCATGGCCAATTTGTATCTTTGTCGTTATAGGCGGATACATGAAAACCAAACCATCCCCCGCCTTCACGCATGTATTTCTCGAACGCGTCGCGCTGCGCCTGCGTGTGAGGAAAATCATTCAGCCATAGAATGACCCGGTACTGTTTCAATGACGCATCAGTGAGGTCGTCCCAGCGTGTGGTCGATTCGAAGGTGAAATGATCCTTCGCCGCAAGATCCGCAAAGAACTGAAGAGCCTGCTCGGCGAAGGCGACGTGATCCTTTTCTACATTCTTCGCATGGAACGCAAGCACCCGAAATGAGCTGCTCTGCGCAGACATGACGACGGGCGCCAGTAACAGCACCGTAAGAACGAAGAACGCGATCCGTCGCATCATTGCTTCGCCGCCCACAGAATCGAGTTATGAACGAGCGTCGTATAAGCCTTGTTCTGAAACAGCTCCGGATGATGTCCCATAAAAATGTAAATGTTTCGAGCCTTGAAGTGTTCGTTCGTCCATACGACAGGATGATCACCCATCGTGATCGATCTGGAAGGCGTGTAGCTCTTTTCGTCCACGCTGGCCAGCACATGAACATTGGGACGTGGTGACTTGTCGTAGGTGTACCATTCCTCGTTTTCGATCACAAACGAAGAGCCAAGGCCCTTCATCGCCGGATGGGCTGGATCTTCGACATGGACCGTCGCTGTCGCGAAATCGCGGATGTAGTCCTTGAAGCGGATACCGCCCATGAATGTCGAAAACCATGGCCACATCGAATAGCCGTCGAACTCGCCAAGCAGGGTCGCATGGTGGAAGCCGATCCATCCACCTTTGCCCTGCTCGATGTATTTTTCAAAGGCGGCCATCGCCGTCTGTGTCCACATATAGGGCGGGTAGTTGAGCTGGATGAAGAGCTGATATTGCGACAAGAAAGCATCGTCGATCTTTTGCGTATCTTCGATGTAGTCGATCGAAAAGTCATCGGCAATGGCTTCCTGCTGCAGCCAGATCTTTGCCGCATCCACAAAAGGTTTATGAATGCCGCCTTTTTCCGCGATGGCGATCACCCTGAACTTCGGGTGATGCTCCTGTGCCTGAAGAATCCCGGCATAAGCAAACGTCATCGATAGAAGCACGCATAGGCTCAACATACGCAATTGCCATGTGCGGGAGTATTGCCGAAGAGACATCGATCGATCCTCGCTTTATCTTTCGTAGAGCATATCCTATCGATCCGTTTACATTACATCTTGAGGCCTTCATGTATCCTGCGCGTATCCCTTCCGCTTTTTTAAAAACTAAAGCTTTCCACCCGGTTCGATTCAGAAATGCAGCAGCTACGCTCGTCATCGCCTGCGTGGCCATGACGGGTCTCTCGCCTTCTTCCCGGGCGCAAGATGTACCGCCATCCGGTACGCTACTCAGCAGCCGAGCCGTCGTCTTTAATCCTCAAAGCCGCAAAATGTACGTGGTCGATAAAGCGCATGGAGCGGTTTCCGTAATCGATGGCGCGACCGGCGCTGCTTCCAGCGTGAAGGTCGGCGCAGAACCCATCGCCATTGCGGTCAATTCGGTTACTGGAAGGGCCTATGTCGCCAATGCCGGCAACGGTACGGTGAGCGTCCTCGACGGCGGGAACAACTCGGTGATTGCAACGGTGGACGTTGGTGCGCGTCCATACGTGCTCGCAGTCAATGAGGCTACGAACAAGATCTACGTCTCAAATACCTTCAGCAACGTGCTTACGGTCATCGATGGATCTACGAATACAACCACCACGCAAAAAATGGGTTCGTCGGATGCCATTGTCATCGGCCCGAAGATCAACAAGATATATTTCCTTGGCTACGAAGACACAAATCTCAATGTGCTCGATGGAGCGAGTGGTGCTCTCGCGAAAGTTGAGATTGGCATGCATCTTTGGGGCATGGCAGTGAACGAAGCCGCGAGCACCATCTATGTCACGCATGTGGGCGATGCCGCCGTGAGCGTACTGGATGAGAAAACGCATGCCGTGCAGACAATCGCCACCGGCGCTTTTCCTTCCGCAGTTGCCGTCAATCCGCTCACAAACATGGCATATGTCGCCAACTACGGAGATGCAAGCGTAACCGTCATCGACGGCTCGAAACATATAGCAGTTGCCACCGTACCTGTCGGCAGGCATCCGCAGGCTGTTGCCGTGGACCCGAAAACAAACTTGATCTACATTGCGAATACGCATGGAAACAGCGTGTCGGTTATCAATGGCGCGACGAATCAAGTCGTCGCGACCATACCCGCCGGTCAGAATCCATATGCCCTTGCCCTCGATCCGGATTCCGGCCGCATGACCGTGGCGGATATGGGTGAGCCGTCCTTCACCTCGATTGACACGCGAACAGTTCGGCCAGCCCGGTTACGATGACGAAGTTGTACCCCAAAAAGAATTGTCATCCTGAGCGGAGATGAAGGACCTGCTTGTCTTGATTTCAGCGAGTGTCTTCGAAAATCCAGGGAATCTCCTTTGGCTTGCACTCGCATCGCTTCATCGCGTCTCGTGAACGCTCAGCCGCAGACCCTCTCTCGCAACGCGCTCCGCGCTATACAGTGCAGACATGCGGACCGGAACCTTGCTCGTACTCGTCGCTCTTATCGTGCCCGTAACGCAGGCTCGCGCACAACAAACCCTACCCGAAGGCCCCAATGGATTCACTTTTACCGGTGAATGGGATTGCAAAGGCCAATTCATAAACGGCAAGCCGCACCATTCACACTATTCTGCAGCCCCCGTTCTTGGTGGCGCGTGGTTGCAGCTTTCGGAAAAGGATATTGACCCGCCCGGCTATCTCAGTAGCTATCTGATCCGCTTTGATCCCTCCCAGAAGCTCTACATTGACGAGGATATGAATAACTTCGGCTACGCGCGCTACACCAGCCCCGGCTGGCAGGATGCGAAGCTCATCCTCACCAGCACGGAGGCGCACTACGCGCAACCACTACCGGAAAACCGCTTCGTCTACACCGTCACTGGACCAAAATCATTCGATGTCTCGTGGGAATCACGCCGCAGCAAAGATGTCGATTTCAAGTCATCCGATACGATTCACTGCGAGCAGGCAACAGGCGCAACTTCGGACGACTATTTTCAGACCAGTCTCACAACCGGCCAGAGAATCAACAATGTCTTTTCCCGCGCCATCGGATTTCACGCCGAGGGCATGGACGACACAGTCCGTCGCGCCAGCGGAACCGCGTACTACGAAGTAGTCGATCCATCGCCCGAGCACACAAGATTCAAAGCCGACGTCCTCTACGACGGCTATCCGCGACAGGTTGGTTCCGGTAGCGAGTATCGCGATCACGGCCAGACATATTGCGCGAAAGAGAAGTGTGTGCCTGTCAACGACGCCAGTGGCCCGCTCTTCAACCCGCTGTTGTGGGGAACACCCCCAGCCACGCTCGCTCCCGGTACAACGTGGCAGGTCGCGATCAAGCAGCCCTGGGAACTGGGACCTGCGGCGACACAAACTATTACCGTCGTCAGCCTCGATCCCACCAATCACGAGATCACTCTCAAGCGCGAAGGCTCTGGCGAAGGCTGGTATGACAGCGATCGCAAACAGCTTCAAGTAAAGAAAGACGGCAAGGAATATACCGTCGACATCACGACTCCCGGCACATCCCACTGGCAGGGGTACACCACGTTTCATCAGGGCATCGTCAAAAGCGATGAACTGCTCGTCGAGCGCGATGTCGTTCTGAGCGCCGCCGATTTCCCCAGCACAAAAGCAACAGAGCGGCAATACATTCTGCTGAATGCCGCTCCCTGAAGTGAATCAGCGCCATTCCTCTTCGTTTAAGAACAGCTTTGCAACCGCTTACGCCCAAGGCTGTGGGCCGCATTTCTTCAAAACGAAAACCCGGTTACTGGATTGCTTCGCGCAGCGTATACTCCTGCTGATTGCTGAGAAGAGTTCCCAGACAACCTATGTCCAGAGCTATACCAGGAGCGGTGGTTTTTCTTCGTCGACTTGTTTTGATTGTGATTTTCGCAGTTCCCTTGGGAGCAATGGCCGCCGGGCAGAGCAATACGTGCGCTGCAGTGGCGCCTCATGATGCGACTCCTGCGGAAGAAGCTTATGCGCAGGCAAAGTATGATGCGGCAGAGACCCTCTACGTGCAGGCGGCCATGCAGCGGCCTCAGGATATGGCTCTGTCCTCTGCGCTCGTGCATACTCTGCTACATGAAGATAAAGTTGCCGATGCCGCGGTGCAGGCAAAAAAGGCGCTGGCTGCAGATCCTCGTTCAGCCTCTGCCCTAACAGCCCTGGCAGAGGTCCAGATTCACCAGGGAGAGCCGTGGCTTGCGCTGCAAACGCTGGATGCTGCCGCGATAGCAGACGCATGTTTGGCCCGAACCCACCTCATTCGCAGCCGCATTTTTCGGATCGATTCGATGTACGCCTCTGAGCGCAGGGAGCTGCAGCTTGCATACGACATCGATCCGACCGACCCCGATATCAGGCGAGAGTGGCTGCAGGTAGATTCTCCCGCAAAGGATATTGAGGGCACTGAAAATGCACTCGCGACCATGAGCAATGTGGATGCGGATCTTCGCGAGAAGGCAATGGCCTCCGTGCATTCTCTGATGGGGCAGCTTTCAGAAAATTCGCAGACGTGTAAGAGCAGTCCTGCTCTTCCATCCGCGGTTACATTGCCGCTCATACCCTCACTCCAGGATGCGAAGCATATCAACGCATACCAGCTAGAGGTCCAGTTCCCACAGGGCAAGGCGAAGCTGCAGGTGGATACCGCGGCTTCAGGTCTGTATATCAGCCGCGTACTGGCGGACGCGAATGGATTTCAACGTGCAGCGGGTGAACCGGCGAATACAGTCCATGTGGACCGCCTGCATATTGGACCGCTGGA
>DATHQH010000098.1:0-3257 GCA_035482895.1 Alloacidobacterium sp.
TGAGCAGCAGAGCGGAGCGAATCTCGAAGCCATCGGCATGAGAGCCATGGCGAGCATCTTTTCGAGCAGCCGTCGCTTCGAGGCAGCACAGCGTCTCGGTCGGATCGGCCAATGGCCCTTCGTCTCCGAAGGATGGGTGAAGCATCTTCCCGGCATGCTCGGCAATTGGACCTCCGTGCGCGATCTGCGCCCTTTGCCGAAGCAATCGTTCCGTGGCTGGTGGCGTGAGCGCGCAAAGAAAATGGACTCTAAAGGAGTTTTGTAGTTTTGCCGGGTTAAGAAAGAATGGTCATCCTGAGCTACGTCCTTGCACAGCAAGGACGTAGTCGAAGGGATCTGCTTTTTGTTTTTGCCACATTGACTGTTAGGTCAGAACAAGGGATACCAATGCCAGAAGAGATGAGTGCACGCGAAGCCATTCTCAACCGCATCCACGCCGCAAACGGCGCAGGGAGCGCGGCCGCGTATGAAGGCCAGTACATGGCCATCGAGCGGGCCTATCAGCAAGCAGCAACCATGGATCGTGCCGCGATCCTCAAAACGCTCATTGAGCGCCTGCACGAATACGACGCGCATGTCGTCGAGACAACCGTCGATGCAATCGCGTCTACGATCCGCGAAGTCCTCACCTCGCACAATCAGAAATCAACAGCCGTAGCCGACAATTTTCCGAAGCAATTGCTGCCGGCAGGATTCTCGTGGCAGCACGAACTCAGTACAACAACCGAGCAGCTCAACACAATTGAAGGCGCCATCTCCGGATGCGAAGCTGCCATCGCTCATACCGGAACGATTATCCTCAAAGGCGCTCGCACGCTGACGCTCTTGCCTGATCGCTTGCTTTGCGTCGTATATGAGAACCAGGTCTTCGAGACCGTGCCGGAGGCTATAGCGGCCTTGGCGCGAGACGCAGCCGAGCCGCTCACATTCATTTCCGGTCCGTCCGCTACGGCAGACATTGAAATGACGCGCATTCGCGGTGTCCACGGCCCGCGCTTTCTCGATGTGATCTTGGTAAGAAACTAGAATCTTAGGCTGCGTGCTTCACGCGATAGCCTCGCACCGCGAAATAAAGCACGAAAAGATAGCAGACCAGCGGCACAAAAAACGCAAGCTGAATGTTTGAAATATCAGAGATGCGTCCCATGAGTGCAGGGAAGACCGCGCCGCCAAGAATCGCCATCACCACCAGAGAAGCCCCGCGCTTCGTATATGGCCCAAGATGGCGAATGCTGAGTGCAAAGATCGTGGGAAACATGATCGAGTGAAAAAAGCCTAGCAATACGATGCCTGCCAGCGCTAACGATCCGCTCAGAAAAATAACCGGCAACACCGAAACTACTGATCCGACAGCAAACGCTGCCAGCATTCTGGCTGGTGGTACTTTCTTCATCAACGCAGATCCGGCAAAGCGGCCAATCATGAACCCAAGAAGGTGCAGCTTCAGATAATTCGCTGCCTGCGTGTCCATCGTGCCCGGGTGCGTATGCTGCACAAAGCGAATCACGAAGCTTGCCACGCCAACCTGCGCGCCGACATAGAAAAATTGTGCGGCGACTCCCGTCAGCAAATGCGGAAATGCGAAAATGCCCTTGAAATGAGGCGATACATCCTCTGCCTTTTCTTCCAGAATCACCGGCAGCTTTGCCGAATAGATGATCAACGCCATCACCAGGAAGATGCCGACGATCACCATATAAGGAACGCGTACGACGTTCGCTTCCGATCCGGCTGCCGCAGCATGCGCGCGTGAAAGAATAAACGCCGATCCCAGAATCGGCGTTACCACTGCTCCCACCGCGTTAAATGACTGCGCCAGATTCAGCCGCTGCTCAGCCGTCTGCGGAGGCCCCAGAAATGTCACATAAGGGTTCGCGGAGACTTCAAGGAACGACTGACCGCAGGCCATGATGAAGAGTCCCAGTAGAAATACCGCGTACATGCGAATCGATGCCGCCGGGATAAACAGAAACGCGCCCAGCGCACAAATCAGCAACCCGCACACAATCCCGCGCTGGTAACCGATTTTCTCCATCAGCCGTCCGGCAGGCCACGCGGCTAAAGAATACGCGCCGAAAAACGCTACCTGCACGAATGACGACTGAAAATCCGTGAGATGAAAAGCACCCTTCAGATGTGGAATCAGAATGTCATTCAGGTTGACGCCGACTGCCCAGAGAAAAAACAGGCTGGTAATGAGAATCAGTGGCAGCACATAGCGCCGCTCCGTAAGCGGACCGCCTACCTGCGGTGTGGATGTCGAGGAAATGCGCGTCACTGCCATAAATGCCGCTACTCTCCGGCAACAACCGGATTCACCAGCGTACCTAGCCCGCCCACCTCAACCGTGACCGTCTCGCCGGCGCGCAGCCAGCGTTGCGGGCTGCGTCCCAAGCCTACACCCGCTGGCGTGCCCGTGCTGATGATGTCGCCGGCTTGCAGTGGAGTGATCGACGAAATATAGGCAATCAGATCAGGTAGCTTGAAGATCAGCTCGCGTGTATTCGAGTGCTGCAGCACTTCGCCGTCAATCGAAAGCTTCACATCCAATGCGTGCGGATCGGCAATCTCATCCTTCGTCACAACCGAAGGTCCTAGCGGCGCAAAGGTGTTAAAACTCTTGCCCAACGTCCATTGTGTCGTTGCCAACTGAATATCGCGCGCGCTGACATCGTTCAGAATCGTGTAGCCAAAGACATGCTCCAACCAGTGATCGCGTGCAATGCGGCTGCCGCCCTTCCCAATCACGCAGGCAAACTCCGCCTCATAGTCTGGCTGCGTGGATATCGACGGCAGCTCAATCGCAGCATGCGGGCCGATAAGCGCCGACGCAAGCTTCAGAAAAACCGTCGGCACTTTTGGAATCTCCATCTTCGATTCCACTGCATGGTCGCGATAATTCAGTCCTACGCAGAAAATACGGGGCGGGTCCTGAAGCGGAGCAAGCAATTTCACCTTGTCCAGTGGAAAACGCGCACTCGTTGTCGATGCAAGCTCCGCGGATGCATCCAGTGCTTCCGCGCCTCCGTGAATGATCGAAAGTACGCTGGGAAAGCGCGACGAGACATCCGCGATAAAACCATCGACAAGCACACCCGCACGGACAGCCGCGCTTGTATCGGAAAACGTAACCAGTTTCATGCATCTCTCCAAACGCGCCCATCAGGATAGCTGTAGTCGCGTAATGTTTCTGGATAAATTTCGGCGCCGTACCCCGGCTTCTCCGGCAGCAGGTAATGCGCATTGCGAATCCGCAC
>DATHQH010000099.1:0-8416 GCA_035482895.1 Alloacidobacterium sp.
GCAGCAACACGAACCTGCGTCTGTGTCATGCGCGCGTACGTTAACCCAAGAGAAAGAGAGTTTTCAAGGAGTAATAAATTGTTGTTTTTCCAGGATCTAACTGTTGAGCGTTTCCTGAAGTTTATTGATCATCCTGTTCAGGTCTTTATCCGCCCGCCGCTGCTCATCTATTTTGGCAATAGAGTGCATCACCGTTGTGTGGTGTTTGCCGCCGAACTGACGCCCGATTTCCGGCAGCGATGCCTCGGTCATACTCTTTGCCAAATACATGGCAATTTGCCGCGGAACGACAACGGCACGCGAATTATTCTTCTGCTTAAGCTCCGCAATGCGCATGCCGAACTGCTCAGCTACAGCCCGCTGAATAGCCTCGATCGTAATCTTGCGAACCTGTGTGTCGATGAACTGCTTCAGGCATTGCTGCGCGGCCGGCAGGGTAATTTCAACGCCGCTCATGCTGCACCAGGCAAAGAGTCTCGTCAGCGCGCCTTCCAGCTCGCGGACGTTGGTTCTAACGTTTGACGCGACGAAGAGCGCTACATCGACGGGCAGGGTCATGTGGTCGTTTTCTGCCTTTTTCTGCAGAATCGCGACCTTCGTTTCCAGATCGGGCGGTTGAATATCGGCAATCAGTCCCCATTCGAAACGGGAGCGAAGACGGTCTTCGATCTCTGCCAGCTCCTTAGGCGGACGATCGGAAGCAATGACAATCTGTTTCATGTTCTCGTGCAGAGCGTTGAAAGTATGGAAGAATTCCTCCTGCGTGCGCTCCTTCTGTGCGAGAAACTGAATGTCGTCAATCAGCAGCAGATCGACCGTGCGGAACTTGTCGCGAAAACTGGTCATTTTGTCGTAGCGAAGCGAGTTGATCATTTCATTGGTGAACTTCTCGCTCGATACATAGCAAATCGAGGTGCCTGGTTCGCGGCGCTTCACTTCGTGGCCGATCGCGTGCATCAGGTGGGTCTTGCCCATACCGACGCCGCCATACAGGAACAAGGGATTGTAGGCCTTCGAAGGCCGTTCCGCGACAGCTTCAGCAGCAGCGCGGGCGAACTGGTTGCCTGAGCCGATGACGAAGGCGTCGAAGGTGTAGCGGGGATTGAGCTGCGCCGCCGAGGACCAGTCGAAACGGCCCTGCTGAGGTGCACCAGCTCCCATCCGCGAAGATCCTCGCCCGCCGTCGCGGAGGCCGTTCTGCGGAGCGGTAGGCGCATGCGTTGGCACCGGGGCAAAGCCGCCGTCGTCGCGCACGCGCACCAGCGTCGGGTCTTCTTCCGGGGTGATGAACGCTACCTCGTCGAACTCCAATTGCAAATTGTCGATGGCCTCCTGGATGAGGTCCCCGTAGCGGTCGCCCACATGCTGAAACTGCGGCGTAGGAATTCGCACGAAGAGCTTCTTGCCGCTGATGTGGCTGAAACGTGTGGGCTTCAACCAGGTCTCAAACGATTGCCGGTTGATCTTCTTTTCAAGTGCCCCGAGAATCCTCACCCATGGATTGAGTGTGGCGGGAACTGTAGGAACAAAAGACATCGTATTTCCTTCGCGCAACGCCGACTGCCGTACGATCAAAAAAGCTCCCCGAAGACCAGGGCGAAAAAACAGCATCCCTTTCCGGGTCTTACAAGCCCGGAACTAGGGTTGCTCTGGTGTGCCAAGGAGCTCAGATGAGGGCAATTTCGCTCTCATGGTGCGATCTGTTGAAAGCAGCAAGACGTGCAGAAAAATCTCTAGTGAACGGAGCCGATACTAGCACATTTGAAGTGCGTTGAAACCTTACTTTCGATGCAAATTGTGTATCTCATTCTGAGTTGCACCAGCCGTTGTGAAAAACTGGGTCATGACCGCGTATTTTGCGGTTACGGCCGTAATGAGATATACTCAGAAATTGCTGCAATGGGTCTTTTGGACTCTGATTGACGGCACCCCAATTTTACTGAACAAATTTTTGAGGAGCGCACTTCCATGCCGAAGCGCACATTTCAACCGAATCGCCGCAGCCGCTCGAAGACCCATGGTTTCCGCAGCCGCATGAAGACCAAGAGCGGAGCTGCCGTTCTTTCGCGCCGCCGCGCCAAGGGCCGCAAGCGCGTGTCTGTGAGCGCAAGCTACCGCGACTAGTTGTTGCATTTTCTTTCACCTATACGCATCTGCAAGCCGGAAACCAAACGAAAAAGCCATGCAGGAAACAGCTTCTGACCGGACGCCGCGCACATTGCGTGGCGCGCGTCTCAGCAAGCACTCAGATTATCAGCGCGTATATCAGCAGAGCCGCAAGCAGTTCTCGGCCTCGATGACATATTTTTTCTGTTTACGCGCCGATAACACGCATGACATCAGCGGGCCACGTATCGGCCTGACTGCAGGCCGTGTACTTGGCAAAGCCGTCGAACGCAATCGCATCAAGCGCCGCATGCGCGAGGTTGTGCGAAGAAACCTGGGCCATTTGCAGTCCGATGTCGATGTGGTTCTGCATCCCCGTAAGAGCGTTCTGCAAATGGACCTGACCCGTCTTGAAGGCGAAGTCGGCCGTATTTTCGCCGTCATCGAAGCAGCTCTCAAAGCAAAGCCGGAGAAGAGCGCATGAACCAGCAGGACCGTTTCCGCGTATCGCTTATGGGGGCCATCCATTCTGTCTACAAACTCGTGCTCTCGCCTGTTTTGCATGCGGGTGCAGGAATGACCGGGGGAGCATGCCGCTTTCAGCCCACCTGCTCCGAATACGCCGCAATCGCGCTGCATGAGCATGGATGGTTGCGTGGCGGATGGATGACCCTCAAGCGCGTCTTGCGTTGTCATCCAGGAAGTAAGGGTGGCTTTGATCCTGTGCGGCCGAAACGCCCATTCATGCAGAGTTCTTGTGCGCCAGTTACCATGAAAGAAGCGCATATTTCACACGATTCGAGATCATAGGAAGTTCTCTTGGCAGAAATAAAAAATCCCAACCAGCAAGGCGGTGGACAGGACTCGAAGACCATTCTCGCGTTTACTGCCATCTTTCTCGTGATGTTTCTCGGGCTGCAATTCCTGAAGCCGAAGAAGCCCGCGAGTCCCTCACCTGAGACGCAGCAGCCTGCAGCAGCCATCCAGCAGCCCCAGACGCAGCCTGCGACGGCTCCCGTACCGTCCGACGCGGATACAAGCACAGCGCAAGCGGTGAGTGAGTCGAACACGATTATCGAGAACGAGCTCTATCGCATTACCTTCTCGAACCGCGGTGCGCAGGTTACTTCGTGGATCCTGAAAAAATACAAGGACGATGACGGCAACCCGCTGGATCTCGTGAATCATGAGGCTGCGGCAAAATTCGGCTATCCGTTATCCCTCTTTACCTACGATGAAGGACTCCGCAATCGTCTGCAGCAGGCGATGTTTGTGCCTTCCACTACCGGGAATATCACAGCACCCGGCACTCTCAGTTTCGACTATTCCGCAGGTGGACTGAACGTCCACAAAGCCTTCAAATTCGACTCCACCTACGTCATTCAGGCCGAGATCTCAGTCACGCAGAATGGCGCGCCGGTAGCCGCAAAGCTTGCGTGGCCATCAGGCTTTGGCGACCAGCAGACGCTTCCGCACTTTGCGAGTGCCACGCTGCATACGGC
Source organism: Alloacidobacterium sp. (assembly GCA_035482895.1). Classification (GTDB taxonomy): domain Bacteria; phylum Acidobacteriota; class Terriglobia; order Terriglobales; family Acidobacteriaceae; genus Alloacidobacterium. Next base: position 3,609 of record DATHQH010000099.1, read on the forward strand.
ACGAGACGGCAAGGCTGAACAGATTGCAGCGAAGAAAGTTGTTGGCGGGGAAACGCTGCAGGGTCCTTTCGACTGGGCGGGCGTCAGCGATATGTATTTCGCGGCGATTTTTCTGCCGGTCTCACCAGCGAATCTCGATTTGGTGAGCTTGAATAATTCCATTCCAATTCCCCAGAACCGAAGAAGGCCCGATCCAAACCATACCGACCAGGCCCCCGTTCTTGGTGCGGCGATGGGTACGGGCCAACCCTTCAGCGTGCGGATTTTTGCCGGACCGAAATCGCTCGATGTTCTCGGATCTATCCCTGTGAACGGCGGAGTGAGCCTGGAGAAAGTAGTCAATTTCGGGTGGTGGGGCATTATTTCGAAACCACTCTTCCTTATCCTGCGCTATCTGCATGAACATGTGACCGGAAACTGGGGCTGGGCGATCCTGATTCTGACACTCATTCTGAATGTGGCTATGCTGCCGACACGCTTCCAGATGATGAAGTCGTCTCTTAAAATGCAGCGCATTCAACCGCAGATGGATGCGGTCAAAGCCAAATACGCGAAATTCAAGGCTACGGACCCGCGCCGCCAGGAGATGAACAAGGAAATCTTCGAGTTGCAAAAACGCGAAGGCGTGAACATGTTCGGCGGTTGTATTCCCATGCTCATCCAGTGGCCGCTGCTCTTCGGTTTTTATCGCATGCTCTCGAATGTAATTGAGCTGCGGCAGGCGCACTGGCTGTGGCTACCCGATCTTTCCGCTCCCGATCCGCTGCACATTCTACCGGTCTTTTTCATCGTCTCGATGTTTCTGGTGCAGTGGCTTACCCCCTCGCCGGGCGTCGATCCGGCGCAGCAGCGCATGATGGCTTTCACTATGCCGGCTGTCTTCGGTTTTATGACGTGGAACATCGGTTCCGGTCTGGCGCTTTATTGGGCGGGCAGCAACATTCTGGGCATCGTGCAGCAGGTGTTAATGAACCGCACCAAGATGGGTAGAGAAGTGCGCGAGATTGCAGCGCGAAGAGCAGCCAAGCGCGCTGGCAAGCCCGTCGTTGCCCGTAGATAGAGCCGGATAGGACTTTACTCAAGCCAATCGTAGTTATTAAGGCGTCCGATATCTTCGGACGCCTTTTCATTTGAGTTCGAGCAAATGCGTATGAAGGCTCCGAAAGGCGCGCAGCGCGGTTGCTATGGCCGGCCGGATCCCTCGTTGGCCTGGCAGCCAGTCCAATGAGATACTATGTCGATGCCAATTGACGACTACTCTGCAGCTGCCCAGAAGATTGCCGCATTCCTGAAGAGCCTGACAACCCTTGGTGGCCTCCGGTTGAAATACCGCATTACCGCAGGTGAGGGCGCCGTAGATCCGGACGGATTGGAAGCGCGGGAGATCTACGTAGAGTTAGCCGGCCCCGACGCATCGTTATTGACGCAGCGTGGTGGAGAGTTGCTGCGCTCGCTTGAACATGTTGCTGCAAAGATTATCCGCCTCGATGTTGAGGAGCACGACAAGGTCTCATTCGACGCCCATAACTTCAAAGCGTTGCGCGCCCGCGAGTTGAAGTTAGCGGCGGAGACTGCAGCAGAAAAGATTCGGCGCTCCGGTCAGCCGTATAGCTTCGCTCCTATGAGTTCGCGCGAACGGCGTATGCTGCATCTCGCATTTCGTACCTATGAGGACTTGGAAACATCATCGAGCGGCGAGGGATTGCGGCGTTTCGTGGTGGCTTATCCTAAAGGTCATGAGCAGGCGAAATTGCGTCCACGCAGGTAGCTGTGCAGCCCGATTCACAATCCGCGTCCGAACGCGAACCTTGTGCTAACGAAACCATCGTTGCCATTTCAACGCCTCCGGGCCGTGGAGGCATCGGGATCGTGCGTCTTTCCGGGCCTCGATCCATGGAGATTGCAGCACCGCTCTTCAAGCTGCGCGGCAACCTTGAGCATGCGCGCGCCAGGTTCGCTGAAATCCTCGATCCTGAAACGCAGGCAAAACTAGATGAGGCGGTCGTTACTTATTTTTCTGGCCCGAATTCCTACACAGGCGAGGACATCGTGGAAATCGCAGCGCATGGTTCGCCTGTTGTTCTTGATCTGCTGGTGCGGCAATCGCTCGCTCGCGGAGCAATGCTTGCGCAGCCGGGCGAATTCACGGAGCGCGCATTTCTTTCTGGACGCATGGATCTTACGCAAGCCGAGGCTGTCCGCGATCTGATCGAATCGCAAACGCTGTATCAAGCCCGTGTCGCAGCGCAACAGCTGGGCGGGGCACTATCGCGCCGCGTCAAGCCCATCAAGCAAAGCCTCGTCGAGCTGATCGCGGTTCTTGAAGCTGGTATTGATTTTGCCGAGGACGACGTTGACGTGACGCCAAATGCGGAGATCATAGCTCGGATCGATGCCATAGCCGCGCCGCTCGCAGAACTCGGTGCCTCTTTCGAACAAGGACGAATCGTACATTCCGGACTGGCGCTGGCCATCGTTGGACGCCCCAATGTCGGCAAGTCATCCCTGTTTAACCGTCTCGTCGAACGTGAGCGGGCTATCGTAACGGCCATGCCAGGGACGACGCGCGATTTAGTAACCGAGAGAGTTGCAATTGGTGGAATCCCCATTGAGCTCGTCGATACGGCGGGTCTGCGGGAAGCGGCCGACGAAGCAGAATCGATAGGAATACAAAAATCACGAGAAGCCCTGGCAGATGCTGACCTGGTGCTGGTAGTTCTCGATGGATCTGCCGCAATGCATCGTGACGAAGCGGATTTGATTGCATCGCTCGCAGGACGTCGCGCAATCGTCGTTTATAACAAGACAGATCTCCTTGTCCTGCTACCGAAGCCACTGGCGCCGGCGGAGGTTGATGGAATGCTTACCATCCAAACCTCAGCTCTGACGGGCAACGGGGTGGACAATTTGCGTTCTGCGATTCTAGAGCTGGTGCGAAGCTCAAACTCCGGCAGCGAAGACGGTATGCTGACCAGCATGCGTCACCATCAGACGGTGGCAGCGGCACTGCAAGGCTTAACCGCCGCAAAAGAAGCCGTAGCTGTAAAAACTCCCCACGAGATGCTGCTACTCGACCTCTACACTACGCTCCGCCAACTGGACTCCCTTACTGGCGAAACTACCCCTGACGACGTTCTGAACCTTATTTTTTCCACCTTCTGCATCGGGAAGTAGACCAAGCGTTGGCTACTCGCCAAAATTACGTCTTCACGGGAAAAATAATCCAATTTTAATCAGTGGCGTCTCCCTAAATCGCGGTTTATCGAGCGACGAAATATACTGCCTATCGATAGGTAAAATATACAGACTGGCGGATAGAGTTTGAGGCAGAGGACGGAAATGTGGCAAGGAATCACATTGCAGACACAAGTTTGATGGACAGACGCTGCTTCATTCAGAAATCGGTTTTGTTAGCTACTGGTTCGGCTTTTGGTCGTTCACTAATGGGCTGCGGTACCGAGTTGCCCATACCGTGCTTGGGTCCTGCTCCTGCTCCGACGCCTGTTCCGGGAATGACTTACATCCGGGCGTCACAGATCGGTTGCGCTCTCGACTGCAATCTGGAAAACGGACACAACAAGTACACGGGCGGCTCGGCCACCGACGATGGGCCGCGAATCAATGCAGCGATGGCTGGGGCATCGGCAAATAATCCGATAACGCTGATCATCGACGGAAGTGCGCTGATCTCGGGACTGTTTCTTCCGGCTGGTGGGTATTGGAGCATCGCGGGACTGGGCTGCGGCACGGGGTTCTTCATAAAGCGGGGGACGAACAATGACGGCATCCACAATGGACCTCCCAATGCGGCCGTGCCATCTGATCCGGGGCCACCAGCCCCTGCACGAGGAAAGAATGTCTCGCTCAGCAACTTCACAGTGAACGGCAACCAGGGAGATGGCCACAATGGGGATTCGACGACCGGATTGGCGCAGGGTATCACCGGAAAGGTATGGTACTTCGGCATCAACCTGATGAACTTGGACAACATCACGATTGAAAGAGTAGTCGTAGTGAATACCCCCGCCTACAACATACGGCTTTCGAACGTCGGCAATGTTTCTGTATCCGGGTGCGTGATAAGAAGCTTCGGCACTAACACTGACGGTCTGCATTTCGACGGGCCGGCGAACGATATTACGATTAATAACTGCGATTTCAGGACAGGCGACGATTCAATTGCGTTGAATTGCCCGGAAGGGTACTCCGGCAACATCTCAAGAGTCACCGTTACCGGCTGCACATTCAATAGCTTTTCCCTGATGCGGATCTATACGACCGACGGGGGCCCTAACAAATTCAGTATTGACACAGTAAGTGTAAGCAATTGCAGCGGCACTCTTGCAGAGGCTGCTTTCCTGATTGGACTGAGCAATGGCAGCAATCCGAACTCCGTCACCGCGTTAACGATTTCAGATTGCAACCTGACGGCTCCTACTGTGCTCGGCATCGCGGAAAACTTCGGAGCTATCGCGCTCAAGAACGTTACCTTTACCCCGTTCCAGTCAAACGTTTATTGGCTCGGACCTCAAGCAAATCATATCCCAGCCTTTCTGCGACCGTCCCCACCCTATGGCGGTATAACTTATGTTGGATCGAGCCTCTCCTTCGAAAATTGTCAGATTCTCCAGAACGGGAATAAAGGCATCTGTGCAGTAATGCTCGAAAGTAACTCGACGATCACCCGCCTGGAGTTCAATGGATTCTCCATGGAGGACCCCGCACAGGAGCTACTGAACTTGGAGGGAGGATCAATTGGGCAACTGGTTCTCACTTCAGTGGACAGCAAAAACATCAAGGCTCCTGTG
>DATHQH010000100.1:0-13236 GCA_035482895.1 Alloacidobacterium sp.
ATCGGGGGCAGTTGGATGGAAGGGCAGGACAAAGCCGTCGGGATTGGTCGCGTCAGGCTGGAACCAGACGCTCTTACCCGAGGGCAGCTTGATCGTCCGCGGATCGCCGAAGCCGCGCACGCCGCGCAGCGTGCCGAAGTAATGATCGAAGGAACGGTTCTCCTGCATCATGAAGACGATGTGTTCAACGTCTTCAATGGTGCCGGTGCGATGGTGCGCCGGGATTGAGAGCGCGCGGGCGATGCTTGCGGGGAAGGCGGCTGAGGCTGCACCTGTCGATAAAAGCTTGAGGAAGGTGCGACGGTCTGTACTCATAGGGGGATTTCACCTCTCTGGATTATCGGTTGGTAATCCAGAGAGCCAGCCTAGTTCCCGATGATTGCGGTTGTGTGACTGGCAGGTTGCGATTGTGTGACTGGAGACATGGCATTTTCACAAAATCAAATGTCTGCGAACGTCACTCGCACATGGCGCTCTCAAGGGCTTCCTTAGCCGGCAACTACACTCACTCCCAAGCCATGGTCTCCGGTAGAATCATTACTTCATCCCCACGGAGCACAATATGAGCCGTGTCTTGATTATCGGAGAACACTTTCAACTGAGCCAGGAAATCGGCGCGGCACTCTCCGCTGCTGATTGCCCTATCGAGTATGCAGCCGGACACGCCGATGCTCTACAGCAATTACGCATGCGATCCTTTGGGGTCGTGGTTACCAGTTGCGATAGTGCCGTAGATGAAGACCTGGCATTGCTGGCCGAGATGCGCGGCATCAGGCCCGGAGTAAAGTGCGTTGTCCTCGCGCGCAGCAGTACTCCTGACGAAGTCATCGCCGCACTACGGGCTCGGGTCTTCGCCTGCTTTACACCTCCGTTCGATTCCGCCGAAATCGCACACATTGTCTTGAACGCAGCCTCCGACAATCAATGGCGAGACGACATCCAGATCATGTCGGCCAAGCCGGGCTGGGTGGCAGTCCGGGTCAATTGCCGCCTCAACACGGCAGAGCGCCTGCTGACGTTTGCCAAGGAGCTCAGCATTCAATTGCCCGTGGACATACGGGAAGAAATGTTGCAGGCCCTTCGCGAAATCTTATTGAACGCAATGGAGCACGGAGCCGCGTTTAATCCCGAGCAGGTGGTTGAGGTCACGGCCATCCGAACCGCAAGATCCATGGTGTTCTACGTGCGCGATCCCGGCGCCGGATTTCGCCGCGAAGAACTCACCCACGCTGCCCTCACAAATGAAGCGCAAGATCCCGCCGCTCACATCGCAGAACGCGAAAAAGAAGGAATGCGCGCCGGCGGATACGGCCTCTTGCTGGCCGCCGGCACCGTCGATGAGCTCATCTACAGCGAAATCGGCAACGAGGTGCTGCTCATCAAGTACCTCGATTCGCCCAATAACGTCTAGAGCCTGTTATCACCGAAGCCCCGGCGAAGCCCTCAAGCCACGCGTAGTGCGTTGAGCGTCGCGAGGCTTTGCCTGCGCCCGCGGTCAGGATCGATCACCAGCTCAAGTTTCGTCACACCTTCCAGTTCGACGGCGTAATCTTCGATTTCCTGGCATGACCCGGTCGGGCTGAACTCCCATTGCTGGCGCACTATTTCGCGGTCTGTCTCCGTTCCCGACGAGTAGCGCAGCACAAACTCCTGCGAGCGCTCCGTTTTATGCTCGATAAAGTGCGCAAATATCCGCCGGAGATGTGTCGGCACCGTGAAGACCAGCGCAATTGTCTGCGGCCCAGCGCTGGCGGCGCGCCACCCTGCCTCGTTGCCTTCCGGATTTGTGCTCAGCGCATTCTCTATCGGGAAAGACGGGTCTTCTGAGGTGAGCTGTACGCGAGCGATCGATTCCAGATCAAGCCAGTCTGTGTCTTCGTGACTCTTTCCCGCACTCGTACTGTGCCCAATAATTTCCTTCTGCATCTGCCACCTCCCCATGCATTACATACGGATGAGAGATACACCGATGGTTTGAAAGGTTGTAGGCGATCCCACACACCAGGGACGCGCGGTCTTTCCCGTAATCGCAAAATTTCCGTTAAAAACGGCGGCCACGAATCTGCTTCGGTTGAAACCGCTCATGGAAACGGGGAGAATGGCTAGCACTGATCGGAAAGGAGATACCACATGCACGTCTTACGCGATGTATTGGAACGGGCGCAGACAAATGGGGCTGCAGTCGGTCATTTCAACGTCTCAGATTTTGTTCTCCTGAAGGCGGTCTTCTCCTCAGCACAGGAGTTGAAGCTTCCAGTCATAGTCGGCGTGTCCGAGGGCGAACGTGCGTTCGTCGGAACCCGTCAGATTGCGGCTCTGGTGCGAAGCCTGCGTGAGGAGTTCGATTACCCGATCTTTCTCAATGCAGATCATACGCATTCACTGGAGAAGGCCATTGAGGCAGCCAAGGCAGGGTTTGACTCCATCGTCTTCGATCTTTCCGCGCTGCCTTTCGAGGAAAATGCGCGCAAGACCAAGGCTGCGGTCGAAGCCCTCAAAACAATCAATCCGGCAATCCTTGTAGAAGGAGAGATCGGCGACATCGGAACCGGTTCGGAGATCCATGACGAGGCCCCTGACCTGTCGCGCGGCCTCACCTCTCCTGAGCAGGCAAAACAATACGTTGAGTCCACCGGGATCGATATTCTGGCTCCCGCCGTAGGCAACATGCATGGAATGCTGAAGAGCATGGTGCAGGGAACAACAAAGAAGCGCCTCGACATCCCGAGGATTGCTCAAATCAAGAGCGCAACCGGGGTTTTCATGACTCTGCACGGCGGATCGGGAACCGACGACGAAGATTTGCGCAAGGCAATCGCCGCAGGAATCAATATCGTCCACATCAACACAGAATTGCGGGTTGCATGGAGACGCGGCCTGGAGGAAGGTCTGGCGAAACATCCCCAGGAAGTCGTCCCCTACAAAATCCTTCCGTTCGCAGTGGACTCGGTGAAGCAGGTAACCAGCTCTCGCTTAAAACTCGTGAATAACGTTGAGCAATTCGCTTAGGTGCTTAGCCGGTACCGGGTGTCCCACAACCTGCCCTGAGCAAGGTCGAAGGGTCTCGATTCAAGGCACGCATCACCCTCGTTCGGTGAGCAAAAAACTCCGTCATTTCTGACGACCAACGGGAGGAAGAATCTCAGCGATATATCCTGGCCGACATCGCTAAGATGTGAGCGGTCAGTGAGCGTTCATGCAGGGGTGCCCCACATCTCGATTTTGAGATGTGGGATAGGATGTGAGCGACCAGCGAGCATCCATGCCGACGAACCCGCAATTCCCAACTCCCATCCACCAGCAAGCGGCAGAAGAAATCCTCCATTTCGCCAGAACTCTTCCCGTGCACGCCGTTTTGCTGGTCAATTCCTGCGCGCGCGGCACCGCGACCGCGCAGAGTGACCTCGATATCGCTCTGCTGATCGATCCGGAATTGTTCGCTTCCGAGAGACGGCAGCTCGACCGCGCCTGGAGTGAACGGTACCAGAACGTTCCCATCTTTCGAGAGCTTGAGCAGCTTGGCCGCTTCTCGTCCGTGCACCTTGATTTCTTCGATGGACAATGGACGCCCGAGGTATGGGACGACGGCGGTGGCCCCGATGCCTTCGAGATTGAAATCGGCAATCGCGTCGCCTATTCCGCGCCACTCTGGGAAGGCGGCAACATGTTCGCGGACCTACGCGCACGCTGGCTCCCTTATTACGGAGATGAGTTGCGAAAGGCGCGCCTGAAGATGGTGATCGACGCCTGCCTTCTCGATTTCGAACGCATTCCGTTTCTTGTCGCTCGCGGTCTCATTTTTTATGCCTTCGACCGGCTCTATCACTCCTTTCAGGAATTTCTCCAGGCATTGTTCATCGCGCACCGCATTTATCCCATTGCCTATAACAAATGGATCCGCGAACAAATCGAAGACTGGCTGGGGCTACCCGCTCTCTACTCCGAACTTCCACACGTGCTGGAGATTTATCGCCTGCAACCCGAGGATTTGATCGAAAAAGCTGAGTACCTCCGGCGATTGCTGGCAACGTGGGTTATTCCAAAGCTGTAGTTAATGAGTACCGGGACATCCTTTACGTTTTGGACCAGGGACATGGTTTACAAGCCGGGTGCCCCACATCTCGATTTTGAGATGTGGGATCGGATGATCCTATGGCTGTTGAAAGCAGCTGATAGATGTCGATTGCGCTGAAAGGGTTGTCAGCACTGGCGATTTCTTCCATGTGTGCAAAGAGAGCTGATCGAAAATCGCTCCGGCCAATATCGATTTCGAAACAACGCCGCGTATCTGGTATCACATCCAATCGTTTGTCAGGAGAATTGAATGAACTGTATTCGCAAAGCTTTGATTTATCCCACGCTTGTTGCGGTCCTGCTTCCGGGAGGCATTGCCTTTTCGCAGGATCACCATGATGACCACCACGATAACCACGCCTACGTGCACCACGAAGAGTGGAAGCATGGCTACAAGATGCATCAGGAAGACTGGAACCGTGGTGAACGAATCGACTATCGGCATTATCATCTTCAGGAGCCGCCTCGCGGCTATGAGTGGCGCGAGGTAGACGGCAATTATGTTCTGGCCGCTGTCGCAACCGGGCTCATCGCTTCGACGATCATTGCCTCCGAAACACACTAACCGGGCAGTTATCCAACAAAGTTGCGCTACCATAGAAACAAGCGGGCAGCTGGGCGGTCGCTGCTGATCGCAAGATCAGGAGAGGAAAGTCCGAACTCCGCAGGGCAGTGTGCCGGATAACGTCCGGGATCGGAGCGTCAAGGCTTCGAGACGGCAAGTGCCACAGAGAAGATACCGCCTACGCCGCAAGGCGCAAGGTAAGGGTGAAAAGGTGCGGTAAGAGCGCACCGCTCCGCCGGTAACGTCGGAGGCAGGGTAAACCCCACACGGAGCAAGACCAAATAGGGAGGGATGCGCGGCCAGACCCAGATAGCCGCGCGGCGTGCCTGCCCGGCGCGCCAACGTGGGTCCTCCAAACTAGCGGGCTTGCCCGCAAAGTGGAGCGGAAACCTTCGGGTAGGTTGCTTGAGCGCCGCAGCAATGCGTCGCCTAGAGGAATGACCGTCCTCGACAGAATTCGGCTTACAGGCTGCTTGCGAATGATGGCCCCGTGCTCCAGAAACAGGAGAGCGGGGCCTTCCCGCGTTTTGGCTGTCTGAAAGAAACCGTCCGGATCTCCCGGCAAACGGGGCTATTTCACAAACACAAAGCGAATGAGGGCCATTCCCAGCGCAAAGGTGAATCCGTAACCAAAGCTCTCAATCTCGACTGCTTCCAGACCCTGCCTCCGTACCGCACGCCCTACCTGGGACATCACCAATCCAGCGATAAGAGGACCGATCAACAGGCTGATGCCATGGAATCTGGACGGCTGTACGAGCCTATGAGGTGACCAATGGGGTCAAAAAAACGGCAGTAACGCCAACGACGGCAAAAACCGATGGTAGTGAGGAATCGGTTAGATTTGAGCAAAGCGGCGAATAAGTTTCCCGTTGCTCGTGAGATCAATGCAAAGACCGCTCCTCCCACATTTCCAGTAGCGCTTCTAGAAGTGCCTCGGCGATTACGTAAAGCAAGCTTAGGAGCAACACTTCCATGTATCTTCAAAATCCGTGTCAAGTAGCAAACTTTACAACATCCAGCCTAACTATCCTAAAAACAATAACTTACGCGCTCATCAAGTCTGCAGGGAATTATGCCTTAAATTGCTATTCTTAAAAAGAGAAGACAAGAAACAGCCCCAAACGAAAGTAATCCTCTCGTAAAGTATTGAAAATGCTTAAACACATTTAAATCCAATGGAATCATTGGTTTATCGGAGGATGATCCCCCCGTAAAGTATTGAATAAATAAAACCGGAGACGACGAAGGGGGAGGGGGACCGGCCTAGTCTCCGGCGTACTCCTCATCCGTCACATGCTTCAGCCAGACGACAAACGTTTCGCTCTTGTTGCTTTCAGCACCTGGGGCTGTCAGGGGCGGATGTTTTTGGGGCGGTGTTTTATTTGCGCACTTCTGCGTTATCGACTGAGACCACGACACAAGCTTCTTTTTTCTGCGCGTTGCGATTGCAGTTTTCCAATGCTTTCTGCCGCGCTTCATCGACTGTCATCTGCGCGGTGGAGAAGCCGAAATAGTTGGCTGAAGTCGCGAATGCTTTGTGCGGTCCCAGCAGCAGGTAGCTGTCAAAAGTGCGCAGGCCGCCTTCGCTCAGGCCCGGTGGCGGAGACACATCTGGCGGCTTGACTTCAGGCAACAGTTCAGCAAGAGGCGTCAGCTTCTGCGCATTCAGGAACTCGTCGACGGTTGCCGACCATGCTGAAACGTGGCGAAAAAGCGAGTGCCCGTCCTGCCCGATGGCGGGCGCGAGTACGAACTGATCCTGGCCGCCCTGCGAGTGGAAAGCGGCATCGAATTTCTGAGCAAGCTCCGGCCAGAAGTATTTGTCGTTCTCTGCGTAGATCCAGAGCATGGGCACGCGTGAATGCTTGCCGAAGCTTTTGTAGGCGTGCACCAGATCATCCGCATTGCAAACGTCGTGATCGGCCTGCGAGCCGCGGCCTCCGGCAAAGTTGATGGCGGCGACGAGGCCGGCAGGAGGCTTGGCGGTGAGAGCGACGGTGGCAAATCCGCCGGTAGAAATGCCCGCCGCGAGAATGCGCGTGTCATCGACCTGCGGCAACTTGCGCGCGTACTCGATCGCCGCACGCAAGTCCTCGGCGGAATATTCCCCGGCTTCTTGATAATCGGTTTGAGGGCAGCGGCCGCCGTGATGTGTATCAGGATCGCCGCCTGATATTCCGTAGCCGCGGCGCACGACGACGAGCACGACCCAGCCGCGCCGGGCGAACCACAATGCCTGCGGAATCTGCTGCCACACGGTGACTTCGGCGCGCTCTTCGGGTTTGCGTGAGGTTCCATGCGTGAGCACGACGAGGGGATGCTTGCCGGGCAAATCCGCGTAGACAAGCATCGCGTCGAGGCCGTTCGGAAAGGCCACCGCCCATGGGATGAGGAATTCGCGCTCCACGTAGCGCTGCGCGTGCGCGCCGGAGACTAGTACGAGCGAAAGAACGAAAAGCAGAAAGCGTCGGAAAAATTGCACAGCAAAACATTACATCGGAAGTGCAGAACGGTTTGCTAAAATTCCTGCGCTTGCGCTGAGTCGTCCATATCATTTGAAATACTCTCTGGCATGAGTGACAGAAAGTTAGCATTCCTATTTCCGGGACAGGGTTCGCAGGCCGTCGGCATGGGCCGTGATCTGTCTGAAAAATTCCCCATTGCAAAACAGACATTTCAAGAAGCCGACGAGGCACTTGGATTCTCGCTCTCGATGCTGTGCTTTGAAGGCCCGGAGGAGCAGCTCAAGCTGACCGAGTTTACCCAGCCCGCCATCTTCACCGTTTCGATTGCGGCCCAGCGCGTGCTGGCCGAGCGAGGCGTGACGGCGAGCTTTACGGCAGGGCACTCACTGGGCGAGTACTCTGCGAATGTCGCGGCAGGAGTACTGTCATTCTCCGACGCGGTCAGGACAGTGCGTAGCCGTGGCCGTTACATGCAGGAGGCCGTGCCAGCGGGTGAAGGCGCAATGGCGGCTGTTCTTGGTCTGCCCTCGGAGGCGGTCATCGACGTTTGCGCGAAGGCTGCGGCGGAGACGGGCGCTGTTGTCTCGGCGGCAAATCTAAATTCGCCGGAGCAGACGGTGATCTCAGGTGCTGTGGCTGGTGTTGAAAGGGCCGCAGCTCTGGCGAAAGAAGCGGGAGCGAAGAAAGTCGTGATGCTGGCCGTGAGTGCGCCTTTCCACTGCGCGCTGATGCAGCCGGCGCAGGATCGCCTTGCCGAAGATTTGCAGACGCTTAGTTTTTCAGCGCCGAGCGTACCAGTGGTGACGAATGTAGATGCGGCTCTAACGACGGACGCTGGGCAACTGCGGGATGCGCTTGTCCGGCAGGTCACGGGAGCTGTGCGCTGGGTCGAATCGATGCGGCTGCTCACCAATGAACATATTTTGGGGCAAAAACCAACGCACTTCATCGAGGTCGGACCGGGAAAAGTGCTCTCGGGGCTGATGCGACAGATCGATCGATCGCAGACGGCGCTGCATGTCGGAGACGAGGCGAGTCTCGAAAAGACGCTCGCGGCGCTCACGCCCGCTTCATAAGGGCAAAGTACAATCGCCGCTGTGGGAGACCCGCGCTTATGACAGATGCAAACGGAATCGTCGTACTTCCCAGCCGCTATTCGGTCGATGAGACCGTGGCACGTCTGGAACACCTTCTTCAGGAAAAAGGCGTCAAGCTGTTCGCGCTGGTCGATCACAGCGGCGAGGCGGAAAAGGCCGGGCTGAAGATGCCGAAGACAAAGGTGGCGATCTTCGGCAGCCCAAAGGCCGGGACGCCGCTGATGCTGGCCACGCCGAGCATCGCCATCGATCTGCCGCTGAAGTTATTAATTGCCGAAGACACGAACGGGAGCGTATCCGTTTCCTGGAACGCTCCCGCTTATCTTGCCGCGCGGCATGGAGTGCCGCAGGATTTGCTGGCCAACATCGCCGTGATCGAGAAGCTGGCTGCAACCATCGCCGGCTAGGACTACTTCACGGTCAAAGTGAGTTGCAGCGAATGGCTGGTGACTTCTCCGCCATTGTTTGAAAATGCGGTGATCGTAATTGGGTAGGTACCGACCGGTGTTCCAGCGTTCGGCGTGGGCGGATGCCTTAGATAGCTGTAGCGCTCCGAACAGGCAGTAAGGCCTGACACGCTGGCCAGCAGAAGCACCGCTACGCCAAGCAGGCGAAGGCCACTGCCGTTGCGCTTCCGCAGCGCCCCGATGCCAACGAGCGCCAGAACTCCCGGAAAGAGCATGGCATAGGCGAGGTGCGACGAATTTCCGCCAAACGGGGCATTCCGATTCATGGTCGACAGAGAGCTTGCCGTGGTCTGAATCTCCAAGGTGCTGGTAACGGCGCCGGTTGAGGGAATGACCGATTGCGGCGTAAATGCGGAGCTGGTTGCTGTCGGCAGGCCTGACAAAGAAAGCGTGACAGACTGGGTAAAGCCGTTTTCCGGAGTCACTGTGATGATGGAGGTGCCAGATTGTCCGGTAGTCAGACTCAGAGAAGATGGACTGGCGGCCACGGCGAAATCCGGTAGTGGAGGTGCAACGGTGGCATTGGCCTGCACCGCGGCACTGGCTGACGCCGCATAACGATCGCTGCCCGAATAGACAGCTGTGATCTGCTTTGTATTCGCAGGCACCTTGTCGAGGATCAGCGTGGCTGTGCCGTCAGCCTGCACAAATGCGGAACCGAGCGACAATTTTCCGCTGAGGAAGCTGACGCTTCCGTCAGAAACCGGAGCGCCTGTCGGGTCCTTTACGGTAACGGTCAGGCTGGTCTTTGCTGCTTCCGTGGCAACGGAAAGAGCGGTACGAGTACCGACAGTCTGGCTGTGGCCCTGCGGAAGAACCAGAAGAAGAGCAAGAACGGCTGCCAAATACGATCCATGCCTGACTGCTGTTGTGAACTTCCAGATGCTGCTGTTTGACTGCAAACTCATTCGTCCGGTTCTCTGCTCTTTTCCAACTGGATTTCTTGTTAATACCCCATTGTATCTGTGCGACACAAAAACGGCGATGCGGAGCAGAAAAGGATCGCCGGCCGCAACCTTGCAATGTGCGCTCCGGAAGACCGAAGCACCTGTTAGACGAAACGAATTTCCGATCGGCTTACTCTCCACGTAAGGCCTGCATGGGATCAATGGAAGCGGCGCGCAGCGCCGGAAGCGCAGAAGCCGCCACGGCAAGCAAAAGTACGGCGATTGCGGCCACGATGAGCACAATGGGATCGAAGGGGCTGACTCCGAAGAGAAACGAGCGCAGCAGGCCCGAAGCCGCCGCAGCCCCCACAAGACCGATGACGCAACCGACGGCGGCGAGTTTTGCACCGGAAATAAGAACCATCTGTATGATCCCGGCGCGCTGCGAGCCGAGAGCCATACGGATGGCCATTTCCTGCACGCGAGACGCAACCGAGAAGGCGATGACGCTATAGATACCGAGTACCGCCAGCAGCACAGCCGCCATGGCGAAGGCGGTGATGATGGCCGTGTTGAAGCGCCTCGGCGCTTCCGTATCCGAGACGTTCTGCACCATGGTCTGCACCTGCGTTAGCGCCAGCTGCGGGTCAATCGAACGGGAGGTCGCGCGCAGCACATTCTCCATCTGCTCCGGCGGTAGCCCGCTGCGCAGCGCGATATAGCCGCCGTTGCCTTGTAGATCGGTGGGTGAGGCAAGCGAGCCGACGGCCTTTTCAGACTGGTCCACTGATAAGTAGTACTGCTCTTTGGTTGGGTCATCGGGAGCGCCAAGCTTCACATCGGCGATCTCTCCCACAATCGTCAGCCATGGAGTCTGCATCTCGGGCGTCCCGATGCGCAGCCGCTTGCCGATCGGGCTCTGATTCGGCCAATACTTTTGCGCAAGCTTGCGGTTCACGACCACGGCCAACTGCGAGTCAGCGGTGTCCGCTTCGGTCAGGAAGCGTCCGCGCAGGAGGGGAATTTTCATCGCACTGAAGTAATCGCCCATGACGGAGGCGACCGTAGCCAGGCTCATATTTTCGCCCTTCTTCGGAACATAGCCCTCCGCGACGAAGGCCTGGTTATTGTTGTTCCCTGAAGCCGGCAGAAAAGTAGTGAATCCGACGGCTTGCACGCCGGGAGCCTGCCGCAGGCGCAGAAGCAATTCCTTGTTAAAGGTGTCCACCGACGACTGCGTGGCGTATTGCTTCAGCGGAAGCGAATATGCGGCTGTGGCAATGTGGTCTGGCTGAAAGCCGAGATCGACCGAGCGCATCTTTTCAAAACTGCGCAGCAGCAGGCCCGATGCAGTGAGCAGGATGAGGGCGATGGCGATCTCCGCCACCACCAGTGCCGATCGCAGGCGTGCGTGCCCACCGCCCGCCGACCCGCTGCGTCCGCCTTCCTTCAATGTTTCGTTCACGTTGGTGCGCAGCGCGGCAAATGCCGGCACCAGCCCGCAGACAAAGCCGGTGACGACCGCGAGCAGCAGCGCAAAGCTGACCACAACCCAGTTCAGGCTGATTTCGCTGATGCGCGGCAGGCTTTCCGGCAGCAGATTCTTGCCCACACTCAGAGCCACTGCGGCAAGAACGATGCCCAGCAGGCCGCCCAGCACGCTTAGAATGAGGCTCTCAAGAATCGCCTGCCGCAACAGCGCCGCCGCCCGCGCGCCCAGAGCAAGCCGCACGGCAGCTTCACGCTGCCTGCGAATGGCGCGGACCAAAAGCAAGCCGGCAAGATTGGCGCAGGCGATCAGCAGCACGATGGCAACGGCAAAGAAGAGCGTCCGCACCAGCGGACGTGCCTGCTCAATGGTTTCTTCCTGCAATGGCCGGACGACAGAGCTGATATGCAGGCTCGCCATGAACGACGGATAGCCGCGCATGATGTCCTGCGCGACGCGCTCAGCGTCGCTCTGTGCCTGGGATGGCGTGACGCCAGATTTCAGGCGGCCCACCATCTGGTAGCTCCAGTTGGCACCGGCCGCGGGAACCAGTTCGTCAGGCCGGAAACTGATCGGAACCCAAAGCTCAATGCGATTCAGGTGCCCGGAGGTCAAGGGGAACTCGAAGTTGCGCGGCATTACGCCGATCACGATGTAAGGTTTACGATCGAGCAGGATTTTTGTGCCCAGGATCTTCGGATCGCCGTGGAAGCGGCTCTGCCAAGTGGAGTAGCTCAACACCACCACCGTCTGACGCTGGTCATCTTCCTGCTGAGTAAAGACGCGTCCTAGCAGCGGAGCCACGCCCAGCGCTGGCAACACTCCGCCGCTCATGCGGGCGGCATTCACCTGCGCAGGATCGCCATTGCCAGAGAGCTCGAACCCGGCGTATTGATAACCACCGAGGTTCACGAAAGAGTGTGTGTCACGACCGTAAGCGCGAATGTCCGGGACCGTCACCCCGGCCTCGCCATTGCCGCCAACATCGGCTCCCTCGAGGTGGTCCGCCAGAACCACCAGCCGATCAGGATCAGGGAATGGCAGCGGACGAAGCAGAACGCCCTCAACAATGGAAAATATCGCGGTCGTCGCGCCGATGCCAAAGGCGAGCATCAGCACAGCTGTAGCCGTAAAACCGGGCGACTTGCGCAACTGTCGGAAAGCATACTTCAGGTCGAGAAGAAGGGTTTGCATACGTGCCCCGCAAAAATGATGGTGTTAGAACGTTATAAACGGCAGGCACTTGACCAACCAAAGCCAACTTACCCTAAATTATATCGATTGATGTATTTAGAGTCTTTCTTCCCGGTTCCGCGGAATGAGAATGTCCGAAATGAGGAAAGGGGTGTCCGGAAATGGACAATGAGCGGCGAGAAGAGCTGACCAGAAAAATGGCCGGCGCCCCGCAGGGCGCCCGTTTACGATAAAAGAGCCGCGCTAGCGCAAATGAATCGGCGCGTCCAGTTTGAAGTTCAACACGGACTCGGCGGGAATGGTGACGTCCTTGTTGCCGGTAAAGGCGGCAAGCCCCGTCCCCGCGCCTGCTCCTGCAAGCCCACCGACCAGCAGGCCGACGCCGCCAGTGGCAACACCGCCGATTAGCATGCCCAGGCCTGTCCCGCCGCCGATAAAGGCTGCGCTGCGCTTTCCTTTCCCTTTCTTGGTGCGCGTCAGGCTGCTCGTGTCAATGCGGTAATGCTGCCCGTTCACATTCAGTCCGGTAAGAGCCAATTCCAGATACGATCTGCCCTTGAAGCGTCCGCGCTTGTGGGCGGTGACCACTGTTCCTACGGCCGTTGAGCCAGAGGGAATGACAGCTTTGCCATCCACCATAACGGGATTCACAATGGTGCCAGTGAAGGGCTGGCCGGCCTGAGTATGTTTGACGTTGATCGTCTGATTCATGCGAATGCTAAGGATCGTTCCGGCAGGAACCACAGGCAGGGGCGGGGGAGCGGGTTCCTTCTCTGCCTCCTGCGGTGCGACCGGGTGATCTGGCGTAGGCGTTACTGCAGGAGCCGCTGCAGCCTCCGGCGCAGTACTGGGAGCTTCCGTCGGATTGGCACCGGCCGGTTGGGCAGGAGCCGGCGCTGTTGCAGGGGGGGCGGGCGTGCCGCTTGCCGGAGCCGGGGTCGTCTGCGCTGCCTGATCTGAGCTTGCAGATGGTTCTGCGGCTGGCGTGGCTGCAG
>DATHQH010000101.1:0-12549 GCA_035482895.1 Alloacidobacterium sp.
GATGCCTGCGTAGATGCCTACCTGCAAAGAGACGCGGGTCTCTGCCAGTTCGTTCGCGAAAACGAGCAAGCGATCAACTCGGCCGAGCGCGAACTGGATGAAATGGCTTATGATCTGCTCGCGAAAGAGCAGCCGATGGCCATCGATCTGCGCTTTATTCTGGCTGTGATCAAGATCAACGGCGATCTGGAGCGGATTGGCGATCAATCCATGAGCATCGCGACGCGTACGCTGGAATTGATCGAAGCTGATCCAATTGATCTGCCGATCGATATCGACACCATGCGCAGCTGCGCGGCCCGCATGATTCGTACGGCGCTGCAGTCTTTGCTTGACGCGGACGCACAGACTGCCGAGTCGGTTCTAACCATGGATGACGAGATCGACCGCATGAACCGCGTTGCGCACGAGGATTTGACGAAGTTCATCCAGTCGCACCCGGAACTGAGCCAGCCTGCGTTGCAGGCCATTATCATTTCCCGGAATCTGGAACGCATCGCCGATCATGCCACGAATATTGCTTTGGATGTCATCTTCTGGGTGCGCGGGGCCGACCTTCGTCACCAGCTAAGTGCTGCAATCGACTGAAACCCGATCTCGCAAAACAGCTACGGTCAGGAATTGTTCTCAGCAATTTCACGCCGGTCTTGATCTGCCAGAAGTCCGCTTCACTCCGGGGGATCATAACAATCGAGTCATTACAAACATTGAAGAGCGGTCAGTCCCTTGATCATGGTGCTCTCCCCCAGATCGGGGAAAATAATTTTCTTGTGTTGATGGCAACTACTCCATTGAACACCAGCGAGATGATCCTGAACCGCTTTTGTAAAGACTTAAAAAAAAGCAGGTTTGATGTTGTGCTTGAAACTTTTGTCCAGCAAAAGTGACAAGACTGTTACATTTACGTGGAAACTTGTTCCATCGTTTCACCTAATCTGAAATGGATATTGGGCCGACATTCTATGCATATAGTTAGCACTGCAACAGCGTATCCTCCCCATTACTTCACCCAACAGCAAGTTGTTGAAGCACTAAAGGCTTATTGGGGTGAGAATTTCGATAGAGCGGATCTTTTAGAGCGGCTTCATTACCGAGCCGGGGTAGATGGGCGCTATTTTTGCCGCGATCTTGGTGCGTACCTGGCTCTTGATACCTGGGGGAAAACGAACGATGTGTGGATCGAAGTAGCGGAGGAGTTGGGCGAGCGCGCGATCGACTGCGCCTTGAAGTTAGCCGGCTTTTCTCGTGATCGCATCGACGCTATCTTCTTTGTTTCCGTGACCGGAGTTTGCAGTCCCTCCATCGATGCTCGCCTGACGGATCGCATGGCGCTTTCCCGGAACATCAAGCGAAACCCTATTTTCGGGCTTGGTTGCGTGGCGGGTGCTGCCGGACTGGCACGGGCCGCCGATTATGTCCGCGCCTATCCAAATCAGGTTGCGGCGCTTCTGGCGGTCGAGCTCTGCTCGCTCACATGGCAGCGCGATGATCTCTCTGTCGCGAACCTTATCTCCTCTGGACTTTTTGGCGATGGGGCGGCTGCCGTTCTGGTTGCGGGCGAGAACGTTGAGGTTGCTCTCCCGGGTCCGCGTATTGTGGCGAGTCATCAGGTCTTTTATCCAAATACGCGCGATGTAATGGGCTGGAAGGTTTCGGAAAAGGGTTTCAATATTGTGCTTTCTCCGGATGTGCCTGCAGTCATCCGGGAAAATCTGGGCCGGGATGTCGATGGCTTCCTGGCGCAGCAGGGATTGACACAAAGCGACATCGGCACGTGGATCATGCACACCGGCGGTCCGAAGGTACTGGAGGCCACAGCGGATGCGCTCGGTTTGAAGAATGGGGAACTGGATGTGTCATGGGACGCGCTGCGTCGCGTTGGAAACCTGTCTTCCGCATCGGTTCTCATCGTGCTGGACGAGGTCATGAAGCATCGGCGTCCTCCTCGGGGCACGCGCAGCATACTTGCCGCGATGGGGCCGGGCTTTTGCGCGGAAATATTATTGCTGGAATGGTAGTGGCGTTTGAATCGGAATAGTTGTGACGTTTTGATTGTTGGCGGCGGCCCAGCCGGACTGGCCGCCGCTATTTCTTTGAAGATGCGAGGCGCGGATGTGCTGGTTACCGACGCGCTGAAGCCACCGATTGATAAAGCCTGCGGTGAAGGGTTGATGCCGGATGCGCGCCGTGACCTGGCTGCGCTTGGGGTCGAGTGTGAACCCAGAGACGGCATGTCATTTCAAGGAATACGGTTTGAGAATTGGACGGATACCGATCGCATCTCAGTTTCGGCCTGTTTCCGGACCGGTGACGGATTCGGGATGCGCAGGCCTGTGCTGCACGAGCGTCTTGTGGAGCGCGCGCTGGCGTTAGGCGTTCGCCTTCGGTGGAGCACTTATGTGGCTCTGGGCAATGAGATTAGGCTGAATCACGAACCATGTACCTATGGGTATTTGGTGGGCGCCGATGGACAATCGTCCAGAGTGCGAAAGTGGGCCGGCCTGGATCGTGGCAGGCAATTCACGAAGCGATTTGGTTTTCGCAAGCATTACCGTATGGGTCCTTTAAGCAATTGTGTCGAGGTGCACTGGAGCGCGCTGGGGGAGGTGTATATCACTCCGGTAGCATGGGACGAAACCTGTGTTGCGGTCGTTACTCGCCACTCCTCGATGCGCATGCAGCAGGTGATCGATTCGATTCCTTATCTACGAGAGCGGCTTGAACGTCATAAGCCGTTAGCTCGTGAGCGCGGCGCGGTGACGACAACTCGCAAATTAAGACGTGTGGTCAGGGGCAATGTAGCGCTGATTGGCGATGCATCGGGCTCAGTGGATGCAATTACCGGTGAAGGTCTTGCACTGGGTTTTCGTCAGGCAAATTTGCTGAGTCAGTCGCTGGATGAGAACAACCTGGAACTCTACGCTGCGGGACATCCGCAAATTTTGCGGACACCTCAAAGAATAGCGCGCGCCTTGCTTCTGATGGACGCCTATCCCACCTTGCGGAATTATGTGATGCGTGTATTTGCCGGTTCGCCCGCTTTATTCCAGGGCATGCTCAATGTGCATCTGGGAGAAGAGGCTTTGGCGCATTTCCTGATTCACAACGGCATGGACATTGCGGCGCAACTGGCCTTCCCTCGTATTTGTGCATCTGACAGTCAAAGAGTATCCACGTGAACCTGCGATTTCGTCAGTACGGTTTTCTTCTTTTCGCCCTACTGCTTGGCCTCGTGCCTGTGGCTGAAGCACAATCACCAGCGACCAAAGTTACCGTGCATCT
This sequence comes from Alloacidobacterium sp., assembly GCA_035482895.1. GTDB lineage: Bacteria > Acidobacteriota > Terriglobia > Terriglobales > Acidobacteriaceae > Alloacidobacterium. The sequence goes on from DATHQH010000101.1 coordinate 3,283, forward strand.
TGATACCGAAAAGACCGAGATCCATTGGACATTGCATACGACGCTGCATACGGTGCAGGGCTCCTTCCGCTTAAAAGGCGGCATCATGACCTTCGACCCGAAATCTGGAGCCGCGCAGGGGGAATTTCTGGTGGATGTCGGCTCCGGCGAAAGCGGAGACGAAACACGCGATGAAAAAATGCAGAGCGAGGTCCTCGAAAGCAGGAAATATCCAGAAGCTTTCTTTCATCCGGTAAAGGTTTCAGGAGTTTTAAAGCCGGGCGGTACAGCAAATCTAACTGTAGAAGGCACATTGAATCTGCATGGAGCTGATCATCCTCTTACGTTACAGACGACAGTGCAAATGAATGGTTCAGACGCTGTTGCTACGACACATTTCATTATTCCCTATGCCGCTTGGGGGATGAAAGATGAAAGCAGACTGCTACTCAGAGTGGATAAGGAAGTCAGTGTGGATGTTGTGGCCCAGGGCACTGTCGACGGCATACTTCAAAATAAGTAAGAGCCAGAGTGCCCCTTAAGGCCCTCTGGCTGAACGAAGGAGCTCCTTACTTGAATTGGCTGATTGCGTCCCACACGTACACGCCAATAATAGTTGCGGATAGAGCACACGTAGCACCCGTCATAATGCGGACGAGCGGTTGGATTCGTTTGACTTTTTGCACGATCATGTTTTGTTCTTGCTCCTGGTGGCCCGAACACGGGTCGAGGAAGAGTTGGTCTTCCTCGTAACGGGTCAGGGTGCCGCGGTAGGCAAGAAGCGCTAAGAGCAGGGTTGTGACGACGGCCCATACGATCCACAGCAGCAGCATGATGCTCATGGAGCACCTCATGGTTCGAGTTTGAGCCGGTCCCAGGTACGAGCGGGTCCGGAAAAACCCGGGCTCGAGGTAGGAGGGGCCGTTTCGATAAAATCATAGTCCCGTATGACGTGGCTTGAACAGGGCCTTTTGCCTAAATGCGAAACTAGTTTGGCAACCTCTTCGCTTTCAAAAGATTCCCATCAACGTATTCCTATGTCTTCTGGAGGCTGTGATGGCAATCGTTCGGAAAAACTCGCTAGAAATTCTGACGGTGACACGGATTGGAACGCTGACAATCTGCATGACTCTGATAAGTCTCACTGCATGCGAAACAAAGCCGCCTTCAAATGAGCAGCTTCAGCAAAAGGCAGCCCAGACGACTCAGCAGGCCAGGCAAGGAGCGCAGCAGGCTGCCGCCGACGCCAGAGCCGCAGCCGCGAATGCAACGAACAAAGTCAATGCAATTGCTGCCGGCGTAAGGGAAGGCCTAAGGTCGGACGGCAGGCCCGCAGCTATTGATATTAATGCCGCGACCGAAGATCAACTGGTTGATCTACCGGGAATTAGCGGTTCTCGCGCGAGAAAGATCATTCGCGGCAGGCCCTATAAAACCTCGCAGGATTTGGTAAGCAGAGGTATTTTGACCCAGGAGCAATTCGATCGAATTTCCACACAGATCACGGCCAATTAGGCCGGGCTAACTGCTTACTTTTCAGACATTCATGAGTGAATCCATTGACGACTTGGCTCATCGAATAGTAAGTAGATGTTGTAACGCGCGTTCCAGGGCGCTACACTCTTAATAGAGTTCATATAGGGAGAAATACATGGCAACCACAACCCTTACGCCGGAAACAACGGAAGTCAAGAAGACGCCGCTCTCATTGACGGGCACCGCAGTAGGCAAAGTGCGCGAAATTATGGCGACGCAGGATCCGCTTCCGGCTGGATTACGTATTGGCGTGGTAGGCGGCGGTTGTTCTGGCTTTCAATACTCCATGTCCTTTGAGAACCAGTCAGGGATGATGGACAAGGTGTTCAGCTTTGATGGCCTCAAGGTTTTTGTAGACGCCACATCGCTGATGTATCTCAATGGGTGCGTTGTAGACTACGTGGAGACGCTTGAAGCAGCAGGCTTCAAGTTTGAGAACCCCAATACGAAGAGCACCTGTGGTTGTGGCTCGTCGTTCAGCGTTTAATCGCTCAGAATTGGAAAGTAAAATGGCCTCGCAATGCGAGGCCATTTTTATTGCTGCGGAGGATTCGGCGTGCTGCCTGAGCCCGAACCCATACCGCCAGTGATCCCGGATCCTGAACCAGGATTCGAACTACCAAAGGGAGTTGTGGATGTACCTGGAGTAGTCACCCCCGGTGACGTGCCGCTGGTGCCGGTGACATTCGATGTTCCGCCGCCGCCTAAAAGGCTGACCGAACTCAGCAGATCTTCCGTCGGGTCGTATACGAATTCCCATTCGTTGTAGTGCTTCTGCTGCTTGTATTCCTTGATCGACGCTTTCGTGCTTTTGCTCGCGATGCCTACCATCGGCGCACCGCCAAATGTTGAGCCGCTACTTCCAAAACCACTGCTACTGCTGCTGCTGCCGAAGGGACTGCTTCCGCTGCTGCTTGTGCCAAATCCTCCAGGGCTGCTGCCACCGAAGGCAGAAGTTGTACCTGTCGGGGATGTGCCTGAAGTTGTGGATGTCGAGCTGCCGGATGCATCCGTACCTGTGCCCGATGTGGAGGAACCGCTGGAGTCTGTAGAACTGCCCGACGCAGTGGCGGTGCTGGCAGCCGATGTTCCCGCGTTCGAGGCATACATTCCCCCAGACGCAGCCCCACCCAGCAAACTTCCGCCTGTGGTTGGTGACAGGCCACCGGCCTGAATCGGCTGTCCAAAAAGGCCCATGGCTTTTACGTGTGCCTCGCCAAAGTGGATGATCTTCCAGTCATCTTTGCCGGTCATGGGATCGACATAACGCTTGCGCAGGAAGCGTATGTTGTTGGTGTTCTCAAGCTGATCGATCGAGGCAGGATAGTTCCCGAATTTTTTGTAGTAGAGTTTGATCGCGCGTTTGTACTGCAGTCCGCGATGATACAGATCGTCTTCGCGGTCGCGTTGGATATCGGCGGAAATGCGCGGCGCGGCCACGGCAAGCGCAATCAGAACCAAGGCCACCATGAACAACACGGCCAGCAGGATATAGCCGGATTCAGGATGCGACGATGAGTTGCGACGGTACATACAAATCAATTCTGCACAAGCGGTAATGGTTGCGCGTTCCGATAGGGAATGTCTTCAACCTGCACGGAGAAGGGCGCGATCTTCAACACCTTGTATCGATGATCGACCACATCGCCCTCCGATGCAATGAAGACATCATCTCCATGCAGCAGGAAGGCCTTGCGCGTGCCATCCTTATGTGCCTCATACCCGAAGAACTTGAGGTCTATCGGCGGCGGAGGTGGCGGCCCCTGCGGCACTTGCGCAACCGGAGCGCTGGGGCGAATCGGCGCTTTTACGTTTTCAATCACAGGGGGAGCCGAGAACTGCGAGAAAATATTGCGGCCGCGGCCTGAATATTCGAGTGATTCCGCCTGTGCCATCCATTCCGGGTGGAGTGTCGGGTCCAGGCTGGCGCCGATGCCCGGAATTCTTGTGGCTGCGCGATCATTTGTCGTTGTCCCGGCTGGCCGCACTGCGGTTTGCGCGACAGGAGCCGGTGAAGGCGCAGGAGCCGAGCTGCCGCCGAAATAGCCGCTCAATACATTGACCAGAAGTGCAATCACAACGATGCCGAGCACTCCGGCGATGATGACTTTCTTTTTATCTTCAGAGCCAAGTTTTAAGGCCATCAGTGCACCTCCTGTGACGGAGCTGCTTGCTGTGCCAATGTTGCGGGCAGTTGCAACGATGCCTGTGCGCTGTTCTCCGCGCCCTTGTCTTCGGTTGCGGGCGGAAGATCACTGCCTGATCGCAGATAGGTGGTCATGCGCATGCGCAGATTCACAAGGCCGCCCTGCTGGCCGCTGAAAGTGAGCGCATTAATGATGAAAAAAACATCATTTTTATCGCGCTCCAGGTCGTTGATGAAGTGCATCAACTGGGTATATTCACCGCTCAGGCTTGCGTCGATGCGTACTTCCGTCAAGCCATTGACACCGGGTGACTGTGTGTACTGCGCGCGCGTGAGGCGCACATTATTCCTGGCTGCGATGGCGCCGAGTTCGCCGGCCATCGTGGAATAGTTCGGCGCGATCCGCTTTTCGTAAAACTTGTCGGCGTCGTTACGTGCCTGGTCCACCTTTTCCGGCAGCCCTTGCAGGTGCGACATCTGTGCCTGTAATTGAACATAGGTCATGTGGCCTGATTCGTAATCCGCCGATTGGTCGGAACTCGCGGCGTGCCATGCAAGGAACAGCCGTGTGAGCAGAAACAAATTCAGGCCAAGCAGGATCAACACGCCGGCAAGATGCAGGTTGAGAAGCGTAAATAGCTTGCGCACTTTGTTCATTGCGCGCCTCGCTTCTGCTTTTGCTTTTGCTGCGGGGGCGGCTGTTTCGTGCTCGTACCGGAGACTTCTTCGGCAGGCGGCAGCGGCCGATAGTCGGCCAGAATGTCAAAGTTCACATCGCTCGATGCATTCGCGGGCATGGCTTGTTGATTGCTGTTGGGCTGAGTGGCCAGTGCTTCGGTGGCCAGACGTGGAGAGGCAAAATGTTTCGAGCCTTCAAGATTCTTCACTAATTCAATCGCACGTTCACGCGCGCCGCTCACACGCATGCGTATCGTCACATGACCGTCAGGAGTAACTTGCGGATCGATACTCAGCACCTGCACGCCGGTGGGTAGAACTGTTTCGAGATCGGTCATCGTTGCTGTCCACGAGAACGCCTTGCGACGAAACAGATCGTTGAGGAAATCGGACTGCGTGAGCACGGCAGCATTTTGCGGCTGGCGCATCAGCGCCTGATAGCTCTGCTGCTGCCGCTGCATCTGCTGTACGCTGGCCTGCATGGTACGCACGCGCGCGGTTGCTACAGCTGCTTTCCGCTGTTCAACACGCGCCAGGAACCATAGCGGAATCGCCAGAATGAAGAATATGACCATCCAGATGCGGAGCCGTTTGTAGAGAGGCCGAAGTTCGATAAACGGCCGTGTAGCAAGATTGACGGTAATGCGCATTAGCTTGCGAGCGCTCCTGACACTCCGGCCATCAGGCCTCTAGGTACAGTGTTTTCATTTCCAATTGCCGCGGCTGGAACCATATCGCGTACGCGAAACTGTTCCAACTCAAGGACGCACGTCAGCTCAGCTGCGCCGCCGGGGCCTGCATAAAAAACCGCCTCAGGCATGGCTGAAAGTGTGTCTTCAAAATAAGCGACCGACACAGAAACCGCCTGGCGAAGCTCGTCGTTGCACAGGGTTTCATCTGCCGGGAGTTCGAGACTCCGATGCAGAAGCAATTCCTCGCCACGTGTGATCGCTGTCGTCACAGAGTTTCCATTCCGGTTGACGACGAGCATCGGTTCGGGCTGCGTCAGTCCAGCCAAAGCCGCCAGCGTGCTGGGCAGCACAACGCCGGGTTCATATCCGGCGAGACGCACTGCTTCCTCATATTCGGCAAGAACAGCATGAGGCATGGCAGTCACCAACACGCGTGCCTCTTCTGCTGTCTGCTGCATGATCTGATAGCTTACCGCCGCGTCATCGGCTTCAAACGGAATGAGCTTGCGCAGACGAAAGCGAATCACCGGCAGCGCTTCGCTCAACTTTGCCGGAAGCGTATCGAAGTCTAATAACAGCACGCGCGCCGCTGCGTCGGGTATGACCAGCGTGAGACGTTTATCGCGTCCTTGAACACTGTCGAGCGCACGCTTGAGAGCGGCTACGACTGCGTTTTTGTCCAAAATGTTCGGCGGCTTCAGTCCTGGAACGAGTGCTCCCGCGAACAGAGGAGCGAATGCAGTTGCGGGCTGACCTGCTTCAGCCAGCCGCGCTGCCACGACACCGTCAGGCGTCAGATCGCACGCCAGTTTTGGCCGCTGATGCATTTCCGGCAAAAAGAAATTGAGTGCCACTAGCGCATTGCCTCGATGAATGTAACCTTGTTGATTTCTTTTAGTGTCGTAAGCCCGCGTCGCACGCGATCGAGCGCGCTCTCGCGCAGGAACTGCATGCCTTCCTGCGCAGCCAGCTTGCGGACTTCGGAGCTTGGCTTCTTTTCCAAAATGATTTCACGAATCGGATCAGTCAAATCGAGGAGTTCGTGAATCGCTGTTCGTCCGCGATAACCGGTGCCGCCGCACTCAATGCAGCCAGCGCCTTCGCGGAAATCGAAGTCCTTCCACTCCGCCACGTTCATGCCGCTCGCCAGGAGTGTCTCCTCATCATGCTTGACGGAATGCACGCAATGTTCGCAAATGGTACGCACGAGCCGTTGCGCCAGGATGCAGTTGAGCGCGGAGATGAAGTTATACGGCTCTACACCCATGTTCAGGAAGCGTCCCAGCACGTCGAATACATTGTTCGCGTGGACCGTGGTGAAGACAAGGTGTCCGGTAAGCGCCGAGTTGATAGCAATCTGCGCCGTTTCCTGGTCGCGGATTTCGCCGACCAGAATCTTGTCTGGGTCGTGGCGCAGAATGGAGCGCAGCCCGCGAGCGAAGGTCAGCCCCTTTTTCTCGTTGACGGGAATCTGCGTGATGCCGCGAATCTGATATTCGACCGGATCTTCAATCGTGATGATCTTGTCTTCGTCGCTTTTGATCTCATTTAATGCAGCATAGAGTGAGGTTGTCTTGCCCGAACCGGTTGGCCCGGTGACCAGCACCATCCCGTAGGGTTCACGGATATAGCGCCGGAAGCGCCGGAGATCATCATCGGCGAATCCAACGACATCGAGCGTGAGCTTGCTGAACTTCTCGCTCATCGATTCTTTATCGAGCACGCGGAGCACAGCATTTTCGCCATGCACGGTGGGCATGACGGAAACGCGGAAGTCGATCAACCGCCCCTTGTAGCGAACGCGGAAGCGTCCGTCCTGCGGCACGCGGCGCTCGGCGATATCGAGTTCGCTCATGATCTTGATACGCGAAAGGATCGTCGAATGATGCTCGCGGGCGATGGGCGCCATCGCCTGTTGCAGCACGCCGTCGATGCGGTACTTGACCAGCACGCTGTCATCGTAAGTCTCGATGTGGATGTCCGAGGCGCGCCGTTCGAGCGCGGTGAAGATCGTGGTATCGACGAGGCGGATAATTGGGCTGATATCTTCTTCCGACGTCAGCTTCTCGATGGAGATATTTTCTTCGGCGTTATCCTCACTGGAGATGACGTCGAATGTAAGACCTTCCGACGCCTCATCGAGGACACGCTGCGACTGCTCCGTCTTCTTGAGCAGGTCGGTAATCTGCGAGAGCGTGGCCACGCGGGCGACGATGCGCTGTCCGAGCAGGCTAGATATCTCGTCGATCATCATGAGGCGGCTGGGGTCGCTGACGGCGATCACGAGCCGGTCTTCGTACTGCTCCAGCGGAACGAAATTGTAGCGGAACATCATGTCCACCGGAACAGTGCGGAAGAGATCGTGCTGGATGCGGAAGTTTTTCAGGTCGACGAATTCGCTCCGATAGCGTATCGCGAGCGCCTGCGCGCGGGCTGTCTCGTCCTGCTCGATCGGTATAAATGCGGGTGCTGCCTGTGCCATGACAATTCCTTAGTGACTAACTTCTATGAAGGCGTTTCATCTCGAAAAACTTCCGGACTGACTGAGGGAGAAGATCGGGAGATAGAGCGCAATGAGAATGACCACGACTACGACGCCCATCACGATCAAAATGGCTGGCTCAATCAACGCAAGGGATGCGGTCAGAGCTGTCTGCACATCCTCTTCAAAAAACTCGGCGACGGAATTCAGCATCTGCGGCAACGCACCTGTCGATTCGCCGACCTCGATCATCTCGGTTGAAAGCTCCGGGAAGACCTTTGTGTTTTCCAGGCTGCGCGCGAGGCTCTTGCCTTCGCGCACACTGCCTACTGACGAGAATACCGCCTTCGCAATACGTTTGCTGGCGATGGAGCGGGCTGCGGTCTCCAGGGATGGCACCAGGGGCAGGCCGCCGGAAAGCAGCGTCGAGAGGGTGCGCGAAAACAGAGCCACCTGGTACTTGAGCCAAATCTTGCCGAAGAGAGGCAGCTTGATGCGGATGCCGTCGATGCGGTCAGCGCCAGACTCGGTCTTGCTCCAGCGAAAGAGCAGGTAGCCGATCACCGCCGCGCAGGGCAGGATATAGAGAAGGTATTTCTGCGCGCCGTTGCCCAGTGCGAGGAGAAACAGGGTAATCGTGGGCAGTTTGCTGCCGATTTGGTCGTAGAGCAGGGCAAAACGGGGGACGACGAAGGTAATCAGGAAGACGAAGAGGCCGAAGACCAGTGTAATCAACAGCGCGGGGTAGACGAGAGAGGCCTGCAGCTTCTTGCGGAAGGTAAGCGAGACGCGCTGGAATGACAAATAGCGTCCGAGGACCTCTTCCAGATTGCCGCTTCGCTCACCGGCGAGCAGCGTTGTGGTGTAGATGAGCGGGAACCCGCCCTGCGCCTCAAAGGCAGAGGAGATAGATTCGCCGGTGCGCACACGTGCCGCGACGTTCAGCAATTGCGCGGAAAAATTGGGGTTCTTCTGGTTCTTGGCCAGCATTTCAAGCGAGCTTAAGATCGGAAGTCCGGCGCGGATCAGCGTCAAAAATTGCTGGTTAAAGATAAGAAATGTTTCGAGTTTCGCCTTTTTGCGTCCGCCGGACATGCCGCGCGGCTTTACCGAGTAGACGTAGTAGCCAGCCTGGGAAAAGCGCTGGCGCAGTTCTTCGGCCGAGGCGGCGGATTGTACCTGCTCCTGCACGCGCCCACGCTCATCTGCCAGCTTGATGACGAATTCTGCCATTCTTTTCCACGATATCAGTTTGCGGGCCGGGAATCCCCAAAACCCGGCCCGCTGCCGTTCTCTCTCTTTTAATTGCTAATGAATCAGACGTGGGAACAGGTCTCTTCGCTCATAGAATGCCGATCCGTGGTATCACACCCTTTGCTGCGCAAAGGATGGGGCACCCGAGTGTCATTTTCGGGCTGGAAGAGCGCCCAGCTTGGCGATTCTCCCTTTTGGGCCGACGATCCAGGGCAGGCTCAGGGCGTTCCAGTTGCCATTATCGAGGGGCTGCCAGGTTTTGCCGTCGTCGTAGCTGATGTCGGTCCCGTTGGTTCCGGCGGCAATCCAGGCCTTGGCGTTCCCGTCCCAGGCCACGGAGGAGCGGTAGCCGTGCGGCGGCTTCGTAGCCGCGGTCCAGTGCTGGCCTCCGTCTGCGGTCCAGGCGGCGGTTCCGGCGGACTCGTTAGGCTTGGTGTAGTCGCCTCCTACGGCTACAGCGATAGTCTTGTCTGCATTCATTGCAATCGAGAAAATTCCCG
>DATHQH010000102.1:0-7834 GCA_035482895.1 Alloacidobacterium sp.
CTTTTAGGGGCAACAGGCCAATAATCACTCGCCCGCCCAAAAGCAACATTTGAAGTTGAGGCAACGCACCGTCGATCAAAACGAAAAGTATTCCGAGTAGGAGCAGGCCGCGAAAAAGCTTCATCCCTGATGGCTTCTCCCTGAACGCTTGCTCTTTCTGTCTTTCCATAGACTGACTGCCATTAGAACCTCGCCGATGGAAAGAGTGGTCATGCCTATACAGGCGCAATAGGAGTCGATCTTGTCAGGCGTCATCTGTTCCTTAAATTTGAGGGCTTGTCCCTCTATGGTACACGGTAGACCTCCAGGCTGAATTTCAGACATAAGTCCGCCCTCGGCGGGCTTTCTTATGGGTACCCGAGGAAAACATGAACATAGCTCCAAAAGCAAATGCAGGACGGCGCTGGGAAATAGGAGGGATCCGACTCTTGCCGCCGTTTCTAACGATCTGTTTGGTACCCCTCACACTAGTTTTGCGTTCACAGCGTACTCGGCGGAGATTAGCTTCTTGTCACAGCCACGGCGCGTGCATCATTGAAGGTCTTTCACTCATAAAAACTGTGCCGAAGGTTGGCGCTACCAAAACACTCTGCCATACAGCTTATATAGATTCTTCTTATTGATCAGGTAGCGACGCCAATTCGATGGCGAAGAAACAATGTGCCGCAAATGGTAGACACGCCGAATCGCTCCATGCATGTTTCGTTTGGCCTTCATCTCCAGACACTGTTCCACAACGTGGTGGAATCGCACCTCTTCTGAAAACCACTTTTCCCACTCAGCCCGTGCCCGTTCTCCCATCTCTTTTGCGCGAGGCTTTAACCGCTCAAGCAATGCGGGAATTGCTGCAACATCTTTCTCCTGCACGAATACGGCAAATGAATCCCAGTCCACGCCCTCGTTCGGCACCCATTCGTCTGAAAGGATGATGCATGCTCTCCCCATCTTCATGGATTCATAAAGCCGGATACTTCCGGGTCCCCTGCCGCGCGGACACAAGCTGAACAATGCGTCACCAATCGAATCTGCATACCGCTTCCAGAAATATTGTTTTTCGTCGGCTGATCCGTGATAACGAATGTTGTAGCTCTCTTTGGAACTATCCATCACATGAATGTCAGGGCGGTTGTATAGGAACAATCCGTCCCGCACGGGATGGGTATTTGCCGAACCTACGAAGGCTGCAAGGTATTTTTCGTCGCCAGTAATCGGACGATAGGTGATCAGGGGATTTTCGGGCACAAGATAGAACCCGGTTCGTGTATGCTCAGGCGAATAATGTTTCTTGTGCAGTGATGCATACAGGCCAGGCAGCACCGGACGGAGAAAGTCCGCCGAATCAAACAAAAAAACCTTTTCCGGATATTTGCGGTAAAGCGGATGAGCACGAACTCTTTCCGCGAAGTCACCGCAGGTGCCCATGGCTACAAAAAGAATGATCTCCGCCGCGTCATGGTCTTCGGTAAGAAAATGCTTTTGAAATCGATCTTTGGCCGCGCTTGCTCGCAAAGCGGTAACCGCGAAAAGTTTGTGCTCGTCGTATTCGGGCAGATCATCATCAGCCGACAGAAGAGTAATTCTCGCCATACGCTCAAAGTAGCATACGCGCACTAAGAATCAACGATGCAACTGCGTTCTGTCTCACACCAAAAGTAAGGCCCGCATTCTGCAGCGGGCCTCAACCTTCTAAGACAAGTTATTTACACGCCAATCACGGCACACAGTTCCTTTACCGCATCCGCACTCTTCTTGAGGGCTACATCCTCTTCCGGAGTCAGCTTGATCTCGATGATCTGCTCAAGCCCGCGTGCGCCCAGCTTGCACGGTACGCCAACATAGAGACCGTTGATGCCATATTCGCCTTCAAGATAAGCAGCGCATGGCAGAATCTTTTTCTTATCCTTCAGAATGGCTTCAACCATCTCTACCGTTGCCGCAGACGGCGCATAGTACGCGCTTCCTGTCTTCAGGTGCTTTACGATCTCCGCGCCACCGTCACGCGTGCGCTGGACAAGAGCTTCGAGCTTCGTCTTCTCGATCAACTCCGTGATCGGTATCCCGGCAACCGTCGAGTAGCGTGGCAGCGGAACCATGGTGTCGCCATGTCCACCAAGCACGAACGCCGTCACGTTTTCGACTGATACCTTCAGTTCTTCTGCAATAAAGGTACGGAAGCGCGCCGAGTCCAGAACACCAGCCATGCCAATCACGCGCTCGCGGTTGAACTTCGCCTGCTTGAATGCCGCCTGCGCCATCGCATCCAGTGGATTCGAAACAATGATCAAAATGGAATTCGGCGATACCGCCGTTACCTTACTCACCACATCCGACATGATCTTGTAGTTGGTCTGCAAAAGATCATCACGGCTCATTCCCGGTTTACGCGGAATGCCGGCGGTAATCACTACAATGTCAGAGTTGGCGGTATCAGCATAGTCATTCGTGCCGACGATGTGACAATCCCGCTTTTCAATGGGCATGGCTTCCAAAAGATCCAGACCCTTGCCCTGCGGGATGCCTTCCACCACGTCGATCAGAACCACATCGGCCAATTCCTTCGACGCGATCCAGTGCGCAGCTGTGGCGCCCACATTTCCCGCCCCTACAATTGTTACCTTCTTACGCATTTCTACTCCTTGATCAAATATTAAGAGCCGTCATCTTGAATGAAGCGCGGAATTAAAGACGTACTTTCTCACTCCGTCGCAATGACTCTAACAACCTGCCACTACATATTCTCAATCATTCGCGATGCAAACTCACTCGTCTTCACTTTGGTCGCGCCCTGCATCTGGCGCTCAAAGTCGTAGGTCACATATTTCTGCTGAATCGTCTTCTCCATAGAAGACTCCACCAGCTTTGCCGCCTCATGCCAGCCGAGGAATTCAAACAACATGACGCCGGAGAGTATGACCGATCCCGGATTGATTACGTCTTTATCGGCATATTTCGGAGCCGTGCCATGCGTTGCCTCAAACACTGCGAAGCCATCACCAATATTGGCGCCTGGAGCAATTCCAAGTCCGCCTACCTGTGCCGCGCACGCATCGGAGATGTAGTCGCCGTTCAAGTTCGGGCAAGCCAGCACGCTGTACTCATCGGGACGAATGATTACCTGCTGGAAGATCGAATCAGCGATGCGGTCATTGATCAGCACCTTCTTCTTCCACTGACCATTACCGTGCGTTTTGCCGATTGAATCCAGCACGTTCTTGATCTCGGCATAGAGTTCCTTCCGGAATTCTTCCGATCCAAACTCAAGACCCGGCTCAATCAACGCTGCATTTTCTTCGACCGTAAGCTTCGGATTCGCTTCCTGATTGCCGAGGATCCAGCTCTCGCGCTCGGTCACAACCGCATCGCGGAATTCGTCGACCGCAACCTCATAACCCCACTCGCGGAAAGCGCCTTCGGTAAATTTCTGGATATTGCCTTTATGCACCAACGTGACCGACTTGCGCTGATTTTCAATCGCATACTTGATGGCATAGCGCACGAGCCGCTTGGTACCGGTAATCGAGATCGGCTTGATGCCCACACCCGAGTCTTCGCGAACCTTTTTCTTGCCGCCCTTCAGCATGTCATTGTTCAGGAAATCGATGAGCTTTTTAGCCTCGGCACTCCCCTCTTTGAACTCGATGCCCGCGTATACGTCTTCCGTATTCTCGCGGAAGATCACCACATCCAGCTTCTCGGGATATTTCACGGGGCTGGGCACACCCTGGTAATACTTCACCGGACGCACGCAGGAATACAGATCGAGAATTTGCCGCAGAGCCACATTGAGTGACCGAATGCCGCCGCCCACCGGCGTCGTCAGAGGGCCTTTGATCGAGACACGCAGATCGCGCGCAGCATTTACCGTGTCGTCCGGCAGCCAGGTCTTGAATTCGCGAAATGCCTTCTCCCCGGCATACACCTCAAACCACTTCACCGAGCGCTTGCCGCCGTAAGCCTTCTCTACCGCAGCATCGAACACGCGCTGCGATGCACGCCAGATGTCGCGCCCTGTCCCGTCGCCTTCAATAAAAGGAACGATCGGGTGATCCGGGACCTGATACTTCCCGTCTGCATACTGAATCGGCTCGCCATCCTTAGGCAAAGCCTTCCCGTTATACGTTGTCTGCATGTATCTGGATATCTCCGAGCAAGATAAGAAATGAGGACTACAAGAATTGATTACACTTGAGGCTACCATCCGCTCAAGACGAGTGGCAATTCGACCATCCTATTAACACATTAAAAAAATTGTCATTATGAGCAAAGTGCGGCGCGAAGTCGAAGATCCACCTTTTTCTTGGACCCTCCCGTCGCTTCTTGATAGAAACCAGTACAATCGTTGTGGAATCGATACCACATGCGCTTACTCAAAACTCTGCCAGCCCTCGTCGCTTGCCTTTTGTTGTCAGCCTTTAGTTTTGCCCAGTCAACATCTTCGCCCGTCCGCGTCGCCATCTTTGGCCTCGAACACGGCCATATTGGTGGATTTCTCCAGCAGTTTCCGCGCCAGCATGAAGTCGAACTCGTCGGCATTGTTGAAGCCGACAAAGAATTAGCTAGCCGGTATCAGCAGCAATTTCATCTTGACCCGAGCCTGTTTTATTCCACGCTAGACGAAGTCGTCGCTGCCCACCATCCGCAGGCGTTGCTTGTCTACACCTCGGTTGGCAGACACCGCCAGGTTATCGAGCAGGCAGCGCAGCACGGCATCAACGTCATGGTTGAGAAGCCGCTCACCATTTCGCTCGACGATGCGCTCGCCATTCGCCGCGCGGCGAATGCACATCACATTCAAGTGCTGGTGAACTACGAAACCACATGGTATGCCAGCAATCAAGCCGTCTATGACCTTATCCATGAAGGCAGGCTGGGGGACGTCCGCAAAGTCGTTGTCCATGACGGCCACGAAGGCCCCAAGGAAATCAACGTGCAGCCGGAGTTCCTGAAGTGGCTCACCGATCCGGCACAGAATGGCGCGGGCTCGCTCTACGACTTCGGCTGCTATGGAGCCGATCTCATGACGTGGTGGATGCACGGTAAAGCGCCCATCAGTGTCACCGCTGTCGCCCAGACGGATAAACCGGAAACATATCCTCGCGTAGATGATGACGCAACCATCATCCTCCAGTATCCAGGCACACAAGCCGTGCTCATGCCCTCATGGAACTGGACCTTCTCTCGGAAAGATTCCGAGATTTACGGGAACAAAGGCTTTGTCATAACTGTTGGACCGGACCGTCTGCGAACTCGCTTTGTCGGTGAGAAGCAGGAGAACGAAATCGCAGCACAGCCGCTCGATCCGCCGCGGGACAGCTCGCTGCACTATCTCGTTGCTGTCCTGAACGGTTCACTCAAGCCCGAGGGGGATCTAACATCCCTCGATACAAACATGATCGTGATGCAGATTCTGGACGCGGCGCGTGAGTCGGTCCGCACCGGGCGGACCGTCAGGCTCAAGCCGCTACCTGCGAATTAACGGTAACGAGTAAAGCTAAACAATCTGTTGCACGCGTTTCGATGCAGCATCGTAAACAGTGCTCGCCGAATCAATTGCATCTTCGACTGCGCTCCGGCTCACTTTGTAAGCTTTGCCCGCGTGTTCGCTGATGGTGTCGGCGGTATCTCTCACATAATCTGAAGCATCTTCAAGCTTACGGCGCACCTGACGCCGTGTCTTTTCACCGGTTTGCGGCGCGTACAACAGTGCAACTCCTGCTCCCGCTGCTACGCCAATCGCAAAAACCGCCCAATATTTCGCTGCACACATAATTTCGCTCCTTGATGAGGACGTACCCGCAATGAGATACCCGATCTGCTCGGGAGGTTGCAGCGTAGCCTACAATCAATTCCCTGCGTCTATTAAAATAAATAGGTTAGGTTGTCTTTGCTCAGAACCTCTGAGCGTACACCTGCAAGCAGACTCTGAATGACGAATTGTCTCTCCCTTTCTCCTCGACTGCAATCCTTGGATTGCCCGCAAATCCACCGCACGCAGAACCCGCCTGCTCTCTCTTCTTCCGCCATTCACTCGTTATGGCGACATGCTGGAGTGTGCCGATGAGCGACCAGAAAACCGCAGTCATCATAGGAGCAGGTCCGGCAGGGCTCACCGCCGCCCTGGAATTTCTACGGCGCTCGAACATTCGCCCCCTTGTGCTCGAAGCCAGCGATGAGATCGGTGGCATCTCCCGCACAGTGCGCTACAAGGGCAACCGCATGGATATCGGCGGGCATCGTTTCTTTTCGAAATCTGACCGGGTCATGAACTGGTGGACGGAACTGCTGCCCATCAGCGCAGAAGAAAATGGCGACCATTCCATCCGCTACCAGAACAAAGAGCGCATCGTTTCGGTGTCCGGCGAGCAGTCCCATCCCGATCTGGTCATGCTCGTCCGCGAGCGCAAGAGCCGTATCTATTTTCTGCGCAGCTTTTTCGACTATCCTCTCAGTCTGAGCGGCAAAACACTGCACCAGCTCGGGGCATGGCGCATGCTGAAGATCGGCATCGGCTATCTCCGCGCGCGACTTTTCCCGCGCAAGGATGAGGTCACGCTTGAAGATTTCCTCATCAATCGCTTCGGGACTGAGCTGTATGAAACATTTTTCAAGTCCTACACCGAAAAAGTGTGGGGAGTTCCCTGCAACCACATCAGCGCCGCCTGGGGTGCGCAACGCATCAAGGGCCTCTCTTTGCGCACCGCTATTGCGCATTTCCTGAAGAAGACATTCAGCCGTAAGAAGAACTCGGATATTTCGCAAAAGGAAACCGAGACTTCTCTCATCGAGAAATTTCTCTACCCTAAATATGGTCCTGGCCAGTTGTGGGAATACGTGGCTGACCTGATTAAGGAAAAAGGCGGCTGCGTTCAACTCGGCTGGTGCGTCAACAAATTGCATGTCAAAAACGATCGTATTGTCGCCGTAGAAGCAGCCAACAAGACGGGTGAAACGCGCCGCATCGAACCGGATTATGTCTTCTCCACGATGCCCGTGCGTGAACTGATCAACAGCCTCGATGTGCCCGTGCCTCAGGAGATCCGCACCGTCAGCGATGGCCTCGTTTATCGCGACTTCATCACCGTCGGCCTCCTCGTTAACAAGCTATCCGTAACGGAGCCCGACGGCTCTCCGCTGAAAGACACCTGGATCTACATTCAAGAGCCGGATGTACAGGTAGGACGCCTGCAAATCTTCAATAACTGGAGCCCTTACCTCGTCGCAGATCCGAGCAAAATCTGGATCGGCCTCGAATACTTCTGCTACGACACGGACGACCTGTGGCGTATGCCGGATGACGAGATCAAGAGGTTCGCCACCGCGGAAATCGAAAAAATCGGCATCCTGAAAGCGTCTGACGTCCTCGATGCTCACGTCGTGCGCGTGCCGAAGACCTATCCGGCCTACTTCGGAACCTACGACCGCTTCGATGAGATCGTCCACTACATGGACCGGTTCGAAAACCTGTTTCTGGTCGGGCGCAATGGCATGCACAAGTACAACAATCAGGACCACTCCATGCTCACCGCCATGACCGCGGTAGACAATATCATCGCCGGAAAGATGGACAAGAGCTGCCTATGGGAAATCAACACCGAGCAGGAATACCACGAGGAACGATAAGGGTGTCGCCCGTCACAAATGGGGTCGCCATGCTAAGCGGAGTCGACGAGTCTAGTTTTTGTATAAGCCAGCGAATTCGCAACCAATGAAAACCGTCTCAAATCGAAGCCAACCACAAGCACGTGCTCTGATTCATAGCAGCGTATTCTATAGAGTGAACCCGCGCTGCAAACTCCTCGCTCTCTCGCTCGTACTGATAATTTTCTGCACAGCT
>DATHQH010000103.1:0-30324 GCA_035482895.1 Alloacidobacterium sp.
CCTCCGTCCACCTCGATTCTGTAGTTGAGATCGAGTTCAGCGCGGAGCCCCGCCAGTTGTCGAATTTTGTCCAGTGAGAACTCAATGAACTTTTGGCCACCAAAGCCCGGGTTCACGCTCATTACAAGCACGTGATGAACCATAGGCAGGATTTCGATCAGAAAATCGACCCGGGTGGCCGGGTTAATCACTACAGCGGCTTCCATGCCGTGCTGGCCAATGTGTTCCAGAGTGCGATGCAGGTGGCGGCAGGCTTCATAGTGCACGCTCACCCAGTCCGCGCCCGCGTCGGCAAATGCGGGAATAAACTCGTCGGGATTTTCGATCATCAGGTGGCAGTCGAGCGGCAGGTTCGTGACCTTGCGCAGCGACTTGACGACAGGCGGTCCAAGCGTAATGTTGGGCACAAAATGCCCGTCCATCACGTCCACATGGATGACGGTGCCGCCGCCGCGTTCCGCAGCCGCAACCTCATCTGCCAGATGGGCAAAATCCGCCGATAGTATGGATGGAGCGAGCTCAACCACGACACCGCCAGTGTATCAGTTTGGCGCGCTGCTGCGGTTGCGAGGATAGCAATCGTTCCGGCTCAGCCGGCCCAGATGGACTTCTCATCGATTGCTTCGCTTTTTGCATGAATATTCAATGTTGCCAGAAACTTGTAAGCGCTGAACATATAAGGCTCCCAGGCCGTATATTGCATCGTGTTATTGGCGTTTCCAGGCCCGCGAAATTCGAAAATGGGTACCGACCGCTCCAAATCTCCAATCACGATCTGATCGGTCTTGTCTCCAAGCTCGCCGGTGCCGCGTAAACGGTGTTCGCCATGCACATCGATCCACCAATCTGTATTGGCGGCTCCTTCTCCCAGCTTTGCATACGCTCCCGTCGACAGCAGATCCTTTTGCCGGACGGCCATCGCAGTCAGCCAATCACGGCGGGTTACGGGAATTTTGGCTGGCGTGTCAAGGCTCTTGTAGTCCGTAACGGACTGTTTAATCAACCTGTTATTCGGGTTCACCGGCCGCCCGAAGACGATTGTCATCATGTCCTTACAGATAAAGCTCACCCAGTCATCCGGATGGTTCTTGTAATGCTGTTGCTCCTTTTCGCTGATCATCGAAAAGAGTTGCCCGAAGTCGGTTCGAGACATGATGAAGAACAGGTTCTTCACCACATTGATTTCTTTACTGTTTTGATCGGCGCCCTTGAGAACATACATGGTAACAAGCGTCACCAAACCACGAAGCTCGGCAGACGCCTTGTGGTCTTTCAATGCGGGATAGTTTTTCCAGTTGCTGTCCACAATCCTGTCAGTCGTCAGGTCATTGACGGTCTTGCTCAGCAGCCTGCCATAGGCGTTGGCGTCTCTGCTCCCTAAAAATGCCTTACCCGACTGGCGCGCGGTCTGTTGCGATTTTGCCAGGATACGAAACAGTTTGCGGATGCGCGTGATTCGAATGCCGCCCGTAATCTGGGCAAAGCCCGCGATCGGGCTATCGCGGTAGTCGTAGAGAGACATGCGAACGAATTGAAGAAGAAACGGCTTGTATTGGTTGAAGAGTGCAGGGCTGTCTCTTCTGCAGATCCACGTGGATATGGCTGAAACCCCCTCGTACTTGCGCTGGACATTGACCGCCGCACGAACGTCATCCAGCAGAGCGACATAGTTCGTAAGAGTCTGCGCCTGAAAACGAATCGTATCGGGAAAAGCGATTTCCTGATCGGCAGCTTCGGCTCCGATGGAAATTTGCGTTGTAACAAATTCCAGTTCGTTGCCGTCCGTTACGATCTTCCAGTTTGCATGCTTCGTTTCATGCAAGGTAGTGTTCTTGGCAAAATAGGCCAACTGACCCGACGGGGTGTCATAACTGGTTTCAGCCCGGTTCCCGGTCGCCTGGTTGATCGCCTGAAGTCGCCCCCGGTAGGTCGTCTGGCTGCAAATGGATTTCTCCGTGTCTTTGGGAATGCTCCAGATCTTGATACCCGTCTGAAATTCGAAACCAACTGCCATTTTGAATGCTCCCTCAAAAATGGTGAACTTTTGATTTGTGTCTATGGATTTGTGTTATGGATCAGCAAAACGCTATCACGGTAGGTTTCGATATGAGCGGTACAAAACGCTTTCACAGGTAACTTAAATAACCAATCAACTGTCGTCTGTTTAGCCAGAGCATATCTCATACACCTGGTTGTCATCCCGAGCGAAGCCTGGGTGCCCCATGTCTCGCCTTTGAGACATGGGAAAGCATCAATCAAGCCTCTCAACCTACTTCTTCCCCAACTCCATCGCGTACTCCATCGACCAGATCGATCCGGGACGCATATACATGCTGGCGCGATACATCCCGTCCTCGTCATAGGCTTCGGGCGTGCGGAAGAAATATCCGCGGTCGCGCCACACCACGTTGTACACGCCCTGCGCGGTTTTGAAGGCCTCATCGCGCATGCCTTCGGTCAGCATGTGCGATGCCACGCCGAAGGTCGTGCCTGTCCACACCTCGGTCACCTGTGGATTCTGGTCGAGCAGTTCGCCGTTCGGACCAATGCCGTTGACTGCGCCAATCTGTCCGTTGCCAAAAAGCATTACGTTGTAGTCGAAGACGCGCTTCAGAGCCGAGAGGCGCATCTCTCTTGGAACTAGATCGCCCAGACCTGTCAGGTTGGCGTACCACTGCCCGGCCAGCTGTTCAGCCATGATGTCCGAGTGATACTCGCTCTTAGTGTCGTAGTCGAAATACGTCCCATTCCAAAGCTTCTTGATATAGGCTGCCTGTGCCTGCTTGAATAGCGCGTCGTATTCTGTCGCCGTCTTCGAGTCGCCGACCTTCAGCGCGATTTCCGTAGTCGCCCGCAGCGCGCCCAGGTAGAGCCCGCCGCTGTAGGCGCTTTCGCCCGACGCGATCCAATCGTCGTAGGTCTGGTCGGGGAAGCCGCCATTTTCTATCAAGCCATCGCCATCGGTGTCGTACTGTCGCAGATGCTCCATCGCCGCCTTCACCGAGTTCCATATGTAATGCAGAAATGTGACGTCCGTGCTGCCGGTAAAAACATAGTCCCGCCAGATCATCAGCACATATTTGCTGTTCAGGTCGCGCCAATTTGACACGTCCTGATAGTTGTACTGATTCACATTCACAAAAGGGTCTTCCGCCGGAGCGCCGAGATCGTGCGGCGCCGAGCCTGCCGTCTTCCGCTCCATGGTTACAAGCTGGTGATCGTGCTGCGCCTTCCAGCTCCACAGATATTTCTGCGGATTGCCCTCTGCAATCGTGTCTGCATATTGGCGCATCACCTGCTTCTCAATCTCCGGCCAGAAACGAATCATCGGGAACGAGCCATAGAAGCGAACATCCAATGTGCTGTAGTACACATAGTCGAAGCATTCGAGATAACCGAAAGTGTCATCGTCCTTCGCCGAAGCATGGTTCGCATTGCCGAGGCCATCCAGCTCATGTGCCCACACCGTTCCCCCATCGGCGAGGATGTACATCTCATTGAACAGCTCTCCGCGGTACCACAGCGGCTTGGATTCGTCTTCGATATAAGGCTTCTGCCACGCGTCGATTGCTTTGCTCCAGGTATCACCTTCGTTGAGCGCAGTTTTCGCAATCTGCCAGGCATGCTCGCCCTCGGCGCCGAAAAACTTCGTATAGCGCCGCACCCATTTGCGGCCGCCGCCAAACTGGATCAGCGGCAGGTCCCAGGAAAGCGCCATCGGCACCATCCTTTTCTCATGCGGAGCAAGCGTGAAACGCACGGCAATTGCGCCCGCAATCTGTTCTCCGCTGCTGGCCGCGTCAGAGCTGGAATTGGGAAGCCGTCCATCCGTTGAAAATGGCTTCCACACCTCATCGCCCGTTCCCTGCGGATAGAAAGTCGTCAGATAGGTCACTTCCACGCCCGGCCCGGTTTTTGCCGCGATGACAAATTGTCCATCCCACTCGTCGCGCACTGCCCCGGAACGCAGCCGGTCAAAAACAATGCCATCCATCGAACCGTCGCCGATATTTTCGGAGACATAGCGGTTCTTATTCTGGTTGCTCAGTGCCGTGCCAAATCCACTGGAAAAATCGCGGAACCACCCCACCATGTTTGCCCACGAAAAAAGCAGCGACACGGTGAGTGGCTTGTCCGATGGGTTCTCCGCATACCAGTTGTAAAGCGCCACCGGGTAGCTCGATTCCTTATAGTTATCCGGCAGCAGCGGGGAGAACTGCTCGACCGTCAGCTTTACGCCCAGTTGCTGCGCGTCATATGCAAACCAGGATTTCGGATAAAGCGCCGCATATTCGCCGCTCCCCGGTTCGCCTGTTCCAGGCTGATAGGACCAGTTCCAACTGGAGAGCTCGCCATGCAGCGGCTTGCCAGTCGAAAGCGCCACGGCCTTCGAGGGACCATCCTCCGGCTGCACGAATACCGCAAACTGATTGGCAGGCACGCTCTCATATTTGTGGACGCCCGCTTTTATATGCCAGCGCTCGAAGTTTCCCCGATAGCTACGCGAAAAGGTGCCGGCGCCAAATCCGCCAACGGGAGCACCCTGCCAGTAGCCGTCGTCAATATTCGAGGGAAGCGACGGTTTCCGCCCTCCTGGGTTCAGGGGCGGTCGTCCGATCGGGATGCGCCACGCAGCTTGCGGGATCCTATCGTCAGCATGCAGGCCCGGGCAGCTTATGAAGAAAAGCAAAACAGCAAAAAAAAAGCGTTTCAACGACAATGTAGGGCCTCCGAACGTTTGTCATGATACATGGCCCGCGCTGTACGTTGGGATAAATAACATGTTTAGAAACAAGATGTTGTCAGATTGATAATGTCTTCGGTCAGGGGGTTTCTCTTTAAGAAAATGCCATTCTGGAAAGAAGAGAATGGAGTGAGCGGACAACAGGGCGAGTGAGTGAACAGGATGAGAGAATAATTCCAGCATGTCCCGTTCGACTCTTGCAGTGCTTTTGTTGCTTGGCGCGTTTCTCGTTACCGGTTGCGGATATCACTCGGTCAACTCCTCCGTGCATCTGCCGAATACGGTCCACACGCTGGCCGTTCCGACCTTTTCCAATCACTCGCAGTCCTACCATGCGGAAATTTCCTTTACGAACGCCGTCATCCGCGAGTTCACCAGCCGCACGCCCTATAAAGTCTTCGCAACGGACAAGCCGGACGCGGCTGATGCGGTTCTCGTAGGCTCGATCAATAAATTTGATGTCATTCCGCTCACCTACAATATCCAGACGGGCCAGTCGTCCAGCTACCTCATCACCATCAACGCGGGAGTAAGGCTGCTCGATCGCGACAAGCGCGTCCTGTACGAAAACAAGAACTACACCTTTCGCCAGCAGTACCAGACCACGCAGGACCTGGTCAGCTTCATCCAGGAGGACCCGGCTGCTGTCCAGCGCCTCTCTCGTGACTTTGCGCAGGCCCTCGTGTCAGATATTCTGGAGTCCTTCTGATGGACTGCGCACGCCCAACACCCCGCCGCTATTCTGAGCCAAAAGCGAAGAATCGATACGGTAACAATCCTCTGCGAAACCTCTGTGTCCTCTGTGGTGAAAATCTTTTTCTCCAACAGGAGACCTTCTAAATGGGCGCAGGTTTTGCCTCTACCGACCGCTTTGTTGCTGAAGTCCGCAGTAATAAACTGCGTCCGGGCTACGTCCTCATCGGCGACGAGATCTTTCTCTACGAGCGTTGCCGTCGCGCTGTGCTCGAAGCCCTTGTCCCCACTGACCTGCGCGATTTCTGCCTCTCCGATATCGATCTGGCCGAAATCAGCATCTTCGAAGCGCTCGACCGCGCGCAGACACCCTCGCTCATGGCTCCGTTTCAGGTGCTCTTTATCCGCAATCTGAAACAGCTCTACACCCGCGGCGCCAAGAAAGAGGAGTTCGCCGCCATCGACGGATATTTCCGCTCGCCCAATCCGCAGGCGGTACTCATTTTTGTCGCCGATCACATCCGCATCCCCTCAGACACGCGCCGTATGGATATGACGGACAAGGACCGCTACAACCGCATCCGCGAAACCCTCGGCGACCACTGCGGCATCGTGGAACTGGCCCGTGTCGAGGAGACGGACGCTCTCCGCTGGCTGCTGACAGAAGCTGAGAAGCAACAGATCAGGCTCGAACAGGATGCCGCCCGCGAATTAGTAGACGCACTCGGCGCGGACATGATGCTCATTGCCAGCGAATTCGAAAAACTCTCGCTCTACGCCGGCGCGAAAAAGCACATTACCCTCGGCGATGTGGAAACGCTGGTCTTAGCCGCGAAGCAGCGCTCGCTTTACGAGCTGACTGATGCCATCTCCGCCAAAGACAAGCAGCGCTCGCTGCTTCTATTGGAAGGACTACTCAACGCATCGGATGGTGGTGAGGACTCAGCCATCGGCCATCTCTACATGCTGGCCCGCACCTTCCGTCAGATGCTGGTGATCCTCGAAAAGAACGTCCGCGATCCGCGTGCCATCTGGCAGGCATTGTGGCAGGGCTTCCGCATGCCGCCTTTCGCTGCCGAAGACCTGATCCGCCAGGCACGCCGCTATAAATCGAAGCGAGAACTCACCCGCGCCCTGCGCCTCATTGCGCGAGCTGACTTGGAATTGCGCTCCCAGCCACCAGACAAGAAGCTCGTGCTCGAACGGCTGGTCATGGATCTAGCCAGCGAGCCGAAGCCAACACAGCCAGGCGCAGTCTCCACGCAATACGCCATCGACTTGTAGCTCAGTTCCTATGGTTCCAATATTGTCATCCTGAGCGAAGCGGAGTCGAAGGATCTGTTGTTCGCGTCGGTTGCCATTACATTGGGTCTAAAAAACGAATGACGACACGCGGGAGCGCATCGCCATTCGCAAGGCAGAAATCTTTTGAATATTTAGAAAATCAGTACCGGGCCGTGCCTTCGTCCTGCAGCCAGATCGCATTCACACCCAGTGGGGTCGGATACGATATCGGGTTGCCGCTGTTATCCAACATCGTGACCGGGAACGATCCCGCACTGCCCGGATCGACTGCGCTGTAGCCGAAGTTATAGGCATAGGCATCGGAGAAGTAATCCGAGATGTAGTTCGCCAGCGTTGCCAGACCGCCGCCCACACCCGGGCGCTCCACGACCCACTCCGCACTATTTCCCACCAGCTGAGTTCCCGGAGGCGCGGAGAAGTTGATGATCGCGTATTGATTGGTGTTGTAGTTGACCAGATAAGCATGGCCCGCGGTCGAAGAGGTGCTCCAGACTTCGACGAAAAGATCGTCGCCCGGAACGATAGGCAGGCTTGTGATGCGTGTCCAGCCATAGGGATACCACTCATACCATGCGGAGTAATAGGTTGAGGTCGTCGATCCGCTGCAATAGGCGTCGGCTTCATTACCGGCTTGGAGCACGTCGTTCGATCCCCAACCGTCAATACCGACCCACGTTACGGAGTAGTCCCAGGCCCCATCGCACTTGCTGTAGGCCTGACGGGCAACAGGCACAACATAATCGCCAATGATGTAGTAGAACGAGGTGCTGCCGTACTTGGTAACTCCATTTGTATTGACGTAGCCGCTCCAGTTGTAGGAGGTGGCGGCAGTGCCGGTCGCCGGTGTACCCGCGGTTGCGCCAGCCTTCAGCTTCGCCGGCCCGGCGACGTTCTTGGTGATTTCGAGCTGCGGCGCAACTCTCTTCTTGGAGGCGGTCATGGCCTTCCGCCAGCTTGCAAATGCCTTCGGCGCCCTGATTTCATCCGGCCGGGGTGGAAAGCCATAGTATTCAAGGTCCTGATCGGAGGCGTTCAATGGGTTGAAACCTTCGGGAGGAGCTGCGATTGTGGTTGCTCCCGGGATGTTGGTTGGGAGTTCATTCGGCTTCAGCTGCTGCGCCGTGCCTGCCAGAGGCGCAGCAAGCAGCAGAGCCGAAACGAGAGAGATCATACGCTGATTCATCGTTTCTGCTTCTTTCTTGCTTAAGTTGTGGGGGTTTTGGCCCGAGGCCTTGAGAGAGAAGTGTTACCAGCAAGTAGTGAAGGCAGTGAACAATCCGTTACGGGCGGCAAGAAAATATTTAAGGGCTGCAGTACAGGGAGGCTGTTAGGCGGTGCTGAACTAGAAATCAGAGATCAGAGGGCCCGGAAGCATGCGCTTCCGGGGCCCCGTGGTTTTAGCAGCAATTGTCGCTGCAGCATGACCTGTCTGCGCAGCAGGTGCTGGCACAACAAGTATCACAGCTGCCGGACGAGCATATCGCACAACATCCGCGATCGGATGTGGTCATTGCAGCAGCAGTCATCGTCCACATCGAGGCGACGAGCATCGCCGCCAGCATCCACACTTTCGTTTTCATAAAGGTCCTCTCAAGTTGAAATAAGCCACAAGTTCGCACGCGCGTAGGAGCGCATGGTGTTAACAACCTTGCTTGAGAGTGGTTTCTAAATCCGCATATCCATCTTCAGGTCAAAGACGGCGCGCCCGTAACGGCTCTCGCAATAGGGCTGAAGAGCCAAATAAGCAGTCTGCTGAAGAGTTGCTGGAGCAACCGCCTGCACGCAGCAGGCGGTATTGTCGGAGCCGTCCTGCCTCGCCGATGGGATCGCATCCTGCGAAGGAGCGGATACCTCACAGCAACTATCCTGTGAAGTATGTCGTACGGGAAGGGAAGCAGGTGAAGGACAACATGGCATTCCTGCAGGCGCCCGACCGGAGTGATGCCCAAGCTGCCGGCAAAACATCGCTGGAAGATTCTGGAGCATTGGTGCGCAGGTCGCGTAGTCCCATGAGGCCGCAGCGAAGATCAGACAAAGTGTAAGGAGGCAGCTACCGGATGAATACGCGCCGCCATCGCCGCGCCGCTTTTTCTTGATGGAAACTCGCTGCCACATCTGGCCACGATTATAGCTCCGCTGCCTGTAGACGTTTACCCTGGGACAGCCCGATTTGATAGCAGGGCATTCGATAAAAGTAATTTTCGGTGAGAGGCAAAAAATATCTTGCACTCTTCAAATTTAATGTGCTACGCTGCGTAACATTATGGAGAGTAACACTACAGCCGGTCACGATCCGGCAGAGCTTGGCGAATTGGAGCTCGGCATCATGCAGAGTATCTGGCAGCACCGCGCCGGGGCTGCGGGGATCAGCGCCGAGCAGGTACGCGAAGCACTGGGGCGTCCGTTGAAAGACTCGACGATCCGCACCGTTCTTCGCCGCCTGGAGGAAAAGGGCTACCTTACGCATACCGTTGAGGGCCGCACCTACCTCTATCGTCCCGCCGAGGCACGGCAGAAAGTCGCAGGCCGTGCGGTGAAGCGCATCATCGACTGGTTCTGTGACGGATCAGTGGAGGCGCTGCTGGTAGGCATGGTGGATTCGGACGTTCTGGATCAGAAGGAATTGCACCGCCTTGCAGACAGAATTGCGACGGCTAAGAAAGGGAAGAAATGATGACGGCATGGATGTTGGAATCTGCTTTTCGTTCCTTGATGATGGCGATGCTCGTTTGGGCCGGGATCAGGATGCTGCGGGTGAGCAGCGTTGCCGTGCAGAAGACGGCGTGGACCCTTGTGCTGATCGCTTCGCTTGCCATGCCAGGGCTGATGCGCTGGCCAGTCCTGATGCATTGGAAGGTGCTGCAACCGAAGACCGCGGTCGTTGTGCCTGTACAGCAGTGGATGCCGAAAGTCGTAGACACGCCAGTTGCAAGCACAACGACGGTCACCGTCTTCCCGGCGGCAGAGACGCCGGTGCAGACCGAGCGCTGGAGGTTGAGCGAATGGAGAAGCCTCGTCGCGCCAATCTATCTGGCGATTTGCATCCTGCTCCTGCTTCGTCTCATGGTGGGATTAGCGATGGCGTTTCGCATCTGGCATCGTGCCGAGCCTGCTTCCGTACTACTGGAGCCACGCGCCTCAGTCCGCATCAGTGACGATCTGCAAACGCCGGTGACGATTGGTTCTTCTGTCGTTTTGCCCGAGTCATACTCCGAGTGGGAGCTGCACAAGCTTCGTGTGGTGCTTGCGCATGAGCGCTCGCACGTGCGCCAGGGAGATTTCTACTGGCAGTTGCTTGCCGGATTGCATGCCGCAATCTTCTGGTTCAGTCCCTTGAGCTGGTGGCTGCAGAAAGAGATTTCCGACCTGGGAGAAGCGATCAGCGATGGAGCAGCGCTCACAGACGCGCAGAGTCCCACCAGCTATGCCGAGGTGCTGGTGGAATTTGCAGCCGAGCGACAGCGGCCTCTCGCCGGAGTCGCGATGGCGCGGTCCAGCAATCTCCGGCGGCGTGTCGACCGCTTGCTGGTGGAACAGAAGTTTCGCAGCGCATTTACAACGTGCAGGTGGCATCTGGCAGCTGCGTCTCTGCTTGTTCCCGTTGCGCTGGTTGCGGCCATAGCGCTGGTGCGCGTACAGGCAGCGGAGGCCATGCAGATACCGAATGCTGCCCTGCCGCAGGTTGCTCCCATCGCGCATGCGATCGTTGCAATTCCGACGCTCGCCTTACGCACTCCAACTGTTGCGATACCGGCTGCCATCGTGCGGGCCGTTACTCCGGCGCCGGCACTTCCGATGCTCGCGCAAGCAAAAACGTCGCAGGACTCTATTCAGATTCACGAGTCGCAAGATGATGATTCGAACTCCTATGCGATTGTGACCGGCAATGCGAGCAACATATCCGGCTCGTGGCATTCGGGGAGTGCTTTCGACAAGGTAAAGAGCAAGATGCACGGCAACTACATCTGGTTTGAGCGCAACGGCAAGTCTTATGTAATTGACGATCCGGCGCTGGTTGCGCAGGCCCAGGAGTATTTCAAGCCGATGCAGGAACTTGGACGGCGTCAGGGAGAGTTGGGAGAAGAGCAGGGCCGCTTGGGAGAGGAACAAGGGCGGCTTGGCGAATTGCAGGAGAAGGCTACCGCTCCCTCTCCTGACCTTTCAAAAGAGATGGCAGACCTGCAGGCAGCTTTGAAGAAGCTGCAGGATCAAAAGCTCCTGAAAGACGTGAAACAAGATGATTTAAGCGGTATGCAAGAGAGCCTCGCCAACGTGCAGGGCAAGCTGGCCGAGATCCAGGGCAAGTTTGGCGACGTGCAGGCGAGAATCGGCGAGAAGCAGGCCGAATTCGGCAACCAGCAGGCAAAGCTTGGCGAGCAACAAGCCAGGTTAGGGCAACAACAGGCCGCATTGGGTGCGCAGCAGGAGCAACTTTCGCAGGTTGCTACGCAGAAGATGAAGGCACTCATCGACAGCGCGGTAAAGAATGGCAAAGCGCGGCCTGTGGAATAGCCCTGATCCCGCTGCCTCTGAAACGTCCCGGTCTGCATGCAGACCGAGACGTTTCCAGTAGCCATAGCCCAGTAATCGTGATTATGTGTAGAGGCGCGCTTTAGCAACCGCCAGCTCATTGAGAGCGAGCCGCCGTTCCCTCCCATATTTGTGCAGGGCTTTGTTCGTTGGTTTTTCGGCGATTGCGTTGGTGGTTTGCATCTCGCCGTCGATCCACTCGCGCAGGCTCTTGTCCGCCGCCGCTTTGCCGAGGTTGACGATCTTGGGCGTAGCGCTGAGAAACTGCAACTGCTTCCACTCGTCCGCCTCGTGGTCTACCCAGGAAATATAGCCGCCGGGAAGAATCTGCCGTGGAGCCTTGATGGCTCCTGTAAAGCTATAGCGTGTTCCCGGGGTCACCAGTGGATCGTAGTAGTGCGGCGTGATGAAATCGGAGACCACGACGCCGTTAATCGTGTATCCATACTTGTCGTCTTCGCATGGGTCGCAGGCCTCCATCAGATAACCAAACTGTCCGGTGCCATCGACGATTTTCTTCCCTTTAATTTCGATAGCAACCGAGGATTGCAGCCGGTTGCCGTATGGATCGACCAGCATCTCCAGTACTTCGTGACTGGCCGCAATGGTCCAGCCATCGTTCTTGGGGCTGGCAATGACTTTGGAGTAAGGTTGTTTGTGCTTGTCGAGATGATATCCACCTTCGCCGGGCGGAAGAGTCTTGACAAGTTGCACGGGCCATACGCCCGCAGGGACTTTCTTAGGACTCGGTAGATAGAGCACGGTTGCGGAAACGCTCCAGAACTGTGGCAGGTCGCGCGTTACTTGAATGTTGAGGGCAGCGGCCACTGACTGTACCAGCTCAGCGTCGAGACTTCCGGTTGTATCAACCAGCCCAACTTGGATGAGAGACATCATGAACCTCCTCGGCGGATCAAGTGAAAAACGTGATATTCACCCGCCTCGCGTCCACGGGCTGTAAAAAGAGAAAGGGAAGAACCAGGCAGGCGATCGAATGCAAGGAACATTAACACTCGCAAGAAAAACACGACAACTGTTTTCGTGCGTCAACTGTGTAGTGCTGGCACGCGGATGCGCGTTTCAAAAAGTGCGGAGTCAATGAGTGATGGCGGAACAGACTTACAATCGAAGCATGCAATCATTCTCAGTGGAAGAACTGAATGCCCGTTTTGCGATCCAGGGAGTGGCAAAGATCGTAGCGGGTCAGGGTAGTCTCCCTAAGGTACACATCAGCACCCCGGCAGCCGAGGCTGATATCTATCTGCATGGCGCGCATGTGACCTCCTGGCATCCTGCTGGTGCTGAAGACGTGATCTTTCTCAGCGAGCATTCGCGGTGGGAAGACGGGCGTGCGATTCGCGGCGGCATACCAGTCTGTTTTCCCTGGTTTCGCGCAAAGTCCGATGACCCGCAGGCCCCCGCGCATGGATTTGCGAGGACAAAAACCTGGCAGCTTGAATCTCTGACGCACGCGCAGGATGCGGTTACCGTCTCGCTTTCGACAGAGAGCGACCCAGGTACCCGGCGCTGGTGGCCCCATGAGTTCCGCCTCGTACACCGCATCACCGTCGGTGCTGAGCTGAAACTGGAACTCGTTGTGATGAACACCGGATCCACTTTATTTCGCTTTGAAGAGGCTCTGCATACATATCACAGCGTTGGAGATGCGAGAAAGATTCGCGTGGCCGGACTGGATGGAACAGCCTTCCTCGACAATACGGATGCGAATCGCGAGAAAACCCAGCGGGGCGATGTGGTCATGACCGGACCGATAGACAACGCGTATCTCAACACCGGAGAAGCCCTTACACTGATCGATCCGGTCCTCAACCGGCGCATTCAGATCGCAAAGGAAAACTCGCTCACAACGGTTGTCTGGAATCCATGGGAGAACGGAGCCAAAGCTCTGGCAGATTTAGGCGACAGTGAGTGGCAATCGATGGCCTGCGCGGAAGCGAGCAATATTCTGGATTTTGCCGTGCCTCTCGCACCCGGAGAACAGCACACGATGACGGCGAAGATTAAGGTATCGGATTAGAGCAGTTTTGCCATAACTGGAAACCGGCCGCCATTTTTGACCCCGACCATAACAGGCTCTAGTTAAATCCGCGGCGTGTTTTGCGCTGGGACCAGTCGTCGATCTCTCGTTCCGGCTCGCGTTCGCGTGATGTGTTGCGTGCTTTCTCCTGTGCCGCGAAGCCGCGCTCCTCGGTCCGGCTTACGCGATGATGCGCATACATGCCTTCGAGCAGAAACTCTGCGGCTGCGACCAGGTGCTCCGCGTCGGAACTGGCTTTGACTTTGAGCGGCGAGAGCATTTCTACCAGCCCCTGAATCTGTTTAAGCTGGGCGGCGATGGTCTTCGATGCCTGGTCGTCGTCGAATTTGATCGTTCCGCCCAGATTGAACCATTGTTCGATCTGCTGCGTGTTGGTCTCGCCGAAATACTTGTCAAAGATTTTACCGATGGCGACGCGCAGAATTTCGCGCACAACCGTGTCGGCGCCGCGCATCTCGCCTTCGTACTCAAGCTCCAATTTGCCGGTGATGCCCGGCATGGCTGCATAAAGATCGCTGATGCGGGGAAGCACCAGTGTCTCATCGTGCATCAGCGCGCGCCGTTCGGCGTTCGAGATCACGAGGTCCATGGTCGCAATAGGCAGCCGCTGGCTCACGCCGCTGCGTTTGTCGACCTTCTTGTCTTCGCGCGCGGAGAATGCGATTTGCTCAACAATCTCGCGCATGTACTGCGGAATTTCCAGCGTCCCGAGGCCACGCTCTTTCCAGGTCTCCTGCGCCGTAATGGCAATACCTTCTTCCAGGGTGTCGGGATAGTGCGTGCGAATCTCCGATCCGATGCGGTCCTTAAGCGGCGTGACGATCTTGCCGCGAGCCGTGTAGTCCTCAGGATTGGCGCTGAAGACGAGCGCTACATCGAGGGCGAGGCGCACGGGATAGCCCTTAATCTGCACGTCGCCTTCCTGCATGATGTTGAAAAGCGCGACCTGAATTTTTCCGGCAAGATCTGGCAGCTCGTTAATGGCAAAAATGCCACGATTGGCGCGCGGCAGAAGGCCGTAGTGCATCGTCAACTCGCTCGATAGGTCTTGTCCGCCGCGTGCCGCCTTGATGGGATCGAGGTCGCCGATCAGATCGGCGACGGTTACATCGGGAGTGGCCAGCTTTTCCACGTAACGTTCTTCGCGTCTCATGTAAGCAATGGGCATAGCATCGCCCTCTTTTGCGACCAGATCGCGGCAGCGCTTGCAAAGCGGGTGATACGGGTTGTCGCGAATTTCGCATCCGGCAACATAAGGCGTCTGTTCGTCAAGCAATGCGGTGAGAGCGCGCAGGATGCGGCTTTTGGCCTGTCCGCGCAGCCCTAGCAGAATAAAGTTCTGTTTTGACAGCACAGCATTCACGATTTGCGGAACGACTGTGTCTTCATAGCCCACGATGCCGGGAAAGATCGTTTCGTGTGTCTTGAGCCTGGCGATGAGGTTCTCACGCAACTCATCTTTTATGCTGCGCGATTGGAGACGTGCTTCTGAAAATTCAGAGCTTTTGCGAAGCTCCCCGAGTGTCTGTGGCAACTGGCGGTTTGTCGGCATCGTGACTCCTGCTGTTAGTATGACTTGTTTTTTGATGAGCAGTCTGGCAACGCCCGGGGCCGGAGCCGGCTACATTACATGCCCGTTGCTGTGAGCGACTCTGCTGGTGTGCGCCCCTATGCGCAGTTTGGGCAGCATCGTGTTGTAAAACTCACAGAGCCGTCGTGTGCGTTCAGCATCGGAACGGATACTGAGAAGCTGCTGCTTGAATCCAAGGTCGGAGGGGAGGGCCCACGCGAGTTGAAACGCAATCGGCGCATTCAGATCGAGGTGCGACGGCTGATGGTCAATGCCCGCAAGTTCGAGAACTTCCATGTGCAATGCCAGACATTCTTCGCGCGATTGCCGCGTCGATACGGCGCCGTCGTCGCCGAAGAAGTCCACTTCGGCCTGCAGAAAATCGCGTGAGTTGTCGAGCATCTCTATTTCGAAACGCTCTCGGCCCTCGCACAGAATATCGAGACGGCCATCGTCGTACTTCTGCAGAACACTTACGATCTGCGCCATGCAGCCGATCACGGCGAGCCCGTCTTGTTGCGCCCGCACTACTCCGAAGCCAGTGCGTTCGGCGAGGCATTCGTCGATCATCTCCTTGTAGCGTTCCTCAAAGACGTGCAGAGGCAAAGGAGTTTCCGGAAACAGCACGATATCCAGCGGAAAGAGGGGGACTTTCATGATCTTGCTCATTATGCGCGTTTATTCCGTGGAGGAATACGTCTGAGTCGATTCGTTTTGATTGGCCGCTACTCGTTTGCAGCGCTGTTCGGCCCACGGAAAGAAATGGGTTGCTACAGCCCCAGTTCCAGCTCATCGAGCATCGCCTGCATTTCGCTCAGCGCGTGTTGATTGCCGGTGCGCCGGGCACTCGCAATGCCTTCTGTCAGTTGCGACTTGGCCTCATCGGCTCGTCCGGCCTTTGCAAGTGTCTGCGCTGCCATAAAATATCCTGCGGTGTAGTCCGGATGATCGCTCAGGAGCTTCCGGAATTCGGTGAGAGCTGTATCCACATTGCCCTGGCTGGCGTGCTCCATTGCGAGCCCGTAGCGAGCGAAGGCGTTTGTTGGGTCTTGGGTCAGTATTTCGGTCAGCGTTGCAAGTTTATCCATCGACTGTCTTTGTTCCTCGGGATCTGTGTATGGTTTGCATTGAAGGCGCGTGCCTGGACTGCGAGTCCTTGCGTTATGGGCTGCGATTGCTGAAACTGGTAGATAAGCCCCTTCGAGCGCAGCCAAAAGAAAATTGTAGCGCTGTCTGCGTGTATCTGATGTGCCGACGGGGTTGGAAAGGCGAGCATTGATGAATTTTTCCGGGCACGCACTCCCCGTGCGTACGGTTGCTGAGTCGCAGTCGGAGATGACCGAGCTGATTCTGCCGAACGATACGAATACTCTGGGGAACCTGTTGGGTGGACGGCTGATGCACTTTATCGATCTGGTGGGGGCCATGGCCGCCTACCGGCATTCGCGCACGCATGTGGTGACGGCGTCGATGGACCACATCGACTTTATCGCACCCGTGCATGTGGGCGATCTGCTGATCCTCAAATCGTCGATGAATCGCGCGTTCAACACGTCGATGGAAGTGGGCGTCAAGGTCTGGGTCGAGAACACGATAGCGGGGACGCACCGGCACGTGGCCTCGGCGTATCTAACCTTTGTAGCTGTCGATTCGCAGGGACGGCGCGTTCCGGTAGCTGGATTGGAGCCCGTGACCGAGGAAGACAAGCGACGCTATGACGAGGCTGGGCGGCGCCGCGAGCTGCGCCAGAAAGAGCTGGGGCACAAACGCTCCGGTAAAGCAGCGGTCGCGCAAGGCAGCGTGTAAAAGGCGCCGGAAGGCGCACGGCTTCAGCCGTGCCGGAAGTTTTAAATCATGGCGGCTTCCGCCGCTAAAGCACTAGAGTTCAGGAGTTTTTATGGCACATGGACATGCACCGCAGCCACCGGCACCGACGCCCCTGCCAGGGGTGGCAAATATTGTTGCAATCGGGTCGGGCAAGGGTGGCGTAGGAAAAACGACGCTCGCAGTAAATCTCGCCGTAGCGCTGGCGAAGCTTGGATACAAGGTTGGCTTGATCGACGCCGACATCTATGGGCCGAACGTGCCGCTGATGCTGGGATCGAGCCAGCAGCCGCGTGTTCTGGCAAACAACCAGATTGAGCCGAACGTAGCGCATGGAATCAAGGTCATCTCCGTCGGCTTTATTTCGCCGGGCGACAAGCCGCTGGTCATGCGCGGGCCGATGCTGCACCAGATCATCCGCCAGTTTCTGCAACAGGTGGAATGGGGCGAGCTGGACTTCCTGCTGGTCGATCTG
Source organism: Alloacidobacterium sp. (assembly GCA_035482895.1). Classification (GTDB taxonomy): domain Bacteria; phylum Acidobacteriota; class Terriglobia; order Terriglobales; family Acidobacteriaceae; genus Alloacidobacterium. The sequence continues at coordinate 17,201 of DATHQH010000103.1, forward strand.
CCTCCGGGTACGGGCGATGTCGTCATCTCGCTCGTGCAGACGGTTCCGCTGACCGGTGCAGTCGTAGTTTCGACGCCTTCCGATGTGTCGTTGCAGGACGCGCGCAAGGCGCTGGAGATGTTCCACCAGGTCAACGTTGAGGTGCTGGGCATTGTCGAAAATATGAGCCACTTCACCTGCCCGCATTGTCACCAGGAGATCGATATCTTCTCGAAAGGCGGCGCGGAGCGGACGGCGAAGCAGTTCAACCTGCAGTTTCTCGGATCAATCGAACTCGACCCCGAGATTCGCCAGGGCGGCGACAAGGGATTGCCGGTCGCTCTGCTGGGTGAGACTTCGGCCAAAGCGAAAGACTTCTATTCGGTAGCCCGAAAGGTGGCGAAGCTGGCACAGGAGCAGTCGGCCAAGGCGGAGAATGTCTTCGAGATTTCCTAGAACGGCCGCCAGCCGCTGAAGTCCTTATATTACATGGGCTTGCCGATCTCCCAGTGGTGGCCAAACGGATCGGCGATGCGTCCTACGCGCCAATGATAGGGCTGATCGGCAATGGGCCAAACCACGGTGGCTCCAGCCGTGACGGCCTGCTCGAAGACCGCATCGGGATTGTCGACCGTTAGGATGATTCGCACGGAGCCACCGCCGAGAGATTCCGGGCTGAAGTTGAAATGCTCGGGAGACTCGTCGGCAAGCCAGAATTCGGCTCCCTGCACGGTGAGTTGAGCGACGACCGCGCCACCGTCGTTCAGCAGGAACGAGATCTCGGCTCCGAAAGCAGCTTGATAGAACTCGAGCGCCTTCACGCCGTTTCGGACAGAAAGCATAGGGGCCAGGGTGGCCTTTCGCTTGAAAGCAGGACTCATGGGAATCCCTTCATCTTGGGGGGGATGCCATGATTGCACTCGATTGCACTCCGTGCAAGGAGGAAATGGGTTGGAATAAAAATGGAAAAGACCGGGACGAATCCCGGCCTTTTTTCGTTCTGGGGTGAGGGACTTATGCAGTCTTCTTGAGGGACACAGCCTTGACGCGAGCAGCGAGGCGGCTCTTGTAGCGGGAGGCGGTGTTGTCATGAAGGATGCCCTTCTGCACGCTCTTGTCGAGCGCGGAGACGGTCTGCTTGAACTGCTCGTTGATGGCGGTAACATCGCCCTTGGCGATGGCTTCACGCAGGAGGCGCAGGCTGCCGCGGACGCGGCTCTTGTTGGCGCGGTTCACCGCAGTCTTTCTCTCGGTCTGACGGGCGCGCTTCAACGACGAAACATGGTTTGCCATGGGTTTCCTTAACTTTCCTTCTGGAATAGGATGCAGGCAGAAGAGACGCACATGCCACATCCCCCGCAAAGTATAAGTCTATGGGATTTTTAGGGTTGGGTCAAGGGACTTAGAACTTTGCACGCCCTTTCAACGCCTTGCACCCAGGATGACAAATCCGCATTGGTCGCAGGGTGGAAATGCCATACTTAGGACATGCTGCTGCGACCGGCCGAACCAGAGGATGCGCTGGATGTGGCTCGTGTGCATGTTCGCTCATGGCAAGCGGCTTACCGGACGCTCCTTCCCGACGACTACCTCGATCAACTTCGCCCCGAAGATCGAGCGCAGACCTATGATTTCGCGAGTCTTGACCCCGGAAAGCCGCGGACGATTGTGGCGGTGGAAGAGGGGATCTATGGCTTTGCTACCACATTGCCGTCGCGTGACGCAGATCTTCCGGACGATGGAGAGTTGTGTGCGCTCTATGTGGATCCCGAACACTGGGGACGGGGAATTGGCGTTGCCCTTGTGTCGGCTGCGCGTGAACACCTCTACGGGCTCGGATTTCGCAATGCGCTTCTGTGGGTGCTGGCGGGGAATGTTCGCGCGGAGCGCTTTTATCAAATGGATGGGTGGGCACCGGACGGCCTGCGCCGAAGAGACACGGTGTGGGGCGTAACGGTCGACGAAGTTCGCTACCGCAGCAGACTTGAGGCGCCGCAATAAGCGCAGCCATCGGCTTAAGGACAAATCCTTGGGTGGGTTGAGAAATTGTACTGTTCCTCCGGTCATGCACTGGCAATCGAGCCTGCGAAAGAAGTGACAACATTCTGACAATTCCGTGACAACGCTCCCTCGTGAGGCGCCTAGCGTAGATGCGCTGCACTGGGAACGACCCGCTCTGGTTGCGCAATATCGTTCGCCCCCCTACGGAGTACAAAAATGAAACATCACCAGTCACTCTCGCTTCAAGCCTGCGGTTTGGCCTTGATGATCGTCACCATGGCTACCGCCGCTCGTGCTGCCGATAAATCCTTCATCGGCAACCTCAACAACGTCAGCACCGTGAGTACCACCGTACCGTCAAACGGCGACGTCAATCCCTACGGGGTCGCGCGCGTGCCCAGGACTACAGGGAGCCTGGTCGCGGGCCGATTCCTGATCAGCAACTTCAATAATGGAGGGAACTTTCAGGGAACCGGTACCACCATCGTGCAAATCGCGCCCGATGGAACCTTCAGCCTCTTTGCCCAGATCGATCCCAGTAAAGTGTCTTGTCCCGGTGGCATCGGACTGACAACCGCGCTGGTGGCATTGCGCAGCGGCTTCGTCGTGGTCGGCAGCCTGCCCACCACAAACAACGGCGCGGTCTTGTCTGGGGCTGGTTGCCTTATCGTCCTCGACAGCAATGGCAATGTAGTTGAGACATTTTCCGGTCATCACATCAACGGTCCATGGGACATGACTGCCGTAGACGGCGGCTTGCTCGCCGCACTGTTTGTGACAAACGTGCTCAATGGCACCGCCGATGCCGGTGGCAGCGTAGTGAATGGCGGTACAGTTGTCCGTTTGCTGCTGTTCACTCCCAATGGCCGGCCGCCTCAGTTGTTTGATAGCACAGTTGTTGCTTCGGGCTTCCCGGAGCGCACTGACCCGGCAGCGTTGGTCATTGGCCCGACAGGCGTCGTATTTGATGACGAGACGGGAAGATTGTATGTCGCAGACAGCCTGGACAATCGGATCGCGGCAATTCCTGATGCGCTCTTCCGGTGGCGCTCGGCTGGCACTGGCTTTACGGTGTCCCAGGGTGGAGCGCTGAATGACCCGCTCGGCCTCGCCACCGCGCCGGACCATCACCTCCTCGCGGCCAATGGAGATGACGGCAATATTGTCGAGGTGAATCCATTCACAGGCAAGCAGGTTGCGGTCAAGCTGGTCGACAACACAGGAGGCCCACCGCCAGGAGCAGGCGCATTATTTGGCCTCATCGCAGCTTCCGATGGCGTTTATTTTGTGGATGACGCCTCGAACACGTTTAACTTCCTTCATTGATCTTTTAGGCGCTGCGGTGCCGCCGAGAAAGCACCGCAGTACTTTGACTGCACTCTCTACTTTCGCTCTGGTCAGGGTCGCAGATTGATGGGGCTGAGAGTGGCGCTGAGAATAGTTAGCGCAGAAAAGCGAAGGGGCGATCTCCCTTGCGGAATTTCGCCCCTCCTTTTCCGATTTTTTCGAAGACCTGGTTCGGGAACCAGATCACAACGTCTGTCACTTCGGAGTGGTTTGGTTGATGCGAACCTTTCAGCTCGCGCTGCCCATACCCTTCCTTCGTTCCATCTCGTTGTAAGAGCTTTCTCGGTTCCATCCAAAGCCTCCGGTTGCCCGGTTACTTCGCGAGATCCGTTTCCGGTTCTCCTGATAGCGCCTTGTCAACTCTCTCCTTCTGGAAGATCTCTCTTCCGTTGAATTGAAGATACTCCTGATCTCGATGAATGCAAGGGGGTCTAGCGAATTTTGTGCTGTGGAAATGGAGGACATTTTGTGGAAAATTTGTAACTGTATCAGTTGCACTTAATTTGGTGCAACAGGCTCTAGCGAAAATGCAGGTAGCCCCAGCGATCGGGAACATGCATATTGACGACGCCTTGCGGCGACCAGACCCAGTTGTCTTCCTTCTTCTGGCCCGCCTTCCACTCGACGCGGCTGAAGTTGATGCGCCATACAGTCCCCGCTTGCGGCGGCGGCACAGTCTGGCGAGAGTTGAAGGCGGTCAGGGGATAGGCAATCTCAAGCGTCCATCCCTTATCCGTATCCTTCGGGTCATTGAGCGTCCCCTGTACCGCGACGGCTGTCTTCAGGCCGGCGATGTCCCAGCTGTTATCAGCCTTGCCGTTTTCGTTGTAAGGCTTGTTCAGGAAGAGATCCCATCCAGTGTTGAATGCGTTGATCTCAAACTCGTAATAGCTTTCCGTCTCGGGAAGCGGTTTGATGAAGACCTCGAAGTCGTTGTCGTGAAAAATGACGGAGTCATGTTCGCGCAGCGTGGCCGTTACGTTCGGTTCCTGCAATTCGGCCGCGATGTAGAGATATTTGTCGTCGTACAGCATCTTTATCCGCGTGCGAAAGCGCGGAGTTGGTTTGATCGCTCCTTCGATGTCGACGAAATCGGAGGTCCATGAGGCCTTGCTCCAGGCGGGGTCGTCGAGCTTTCCGTCAATGACAATGGGCGTGGTTGTGCGGTAAACGTCGTAGGATAGGGGGGCCGTTTGCGTCTGCTGTGCGTGAGCGGCGAAGGGAATCAAGCTTGCCAGGCAAAGCAAGCTGAGCAGTCGAATCATCGGTAACCTCTATATGCATCTTGTGGGATTTACCGGCCGAAGGCAATGCATCGTGGAGTAGGAGCAGGTAGGCGCGGGTTTTAACCCGAGCCCAAAGAGGCGTATGGGAAAGCGGCTTTAGCCGCTGAGTAACAATCTAATGCTCAGACTTCTAAAACGGAGTGCTTCATCCATGAGAAAAGGAGAAGGAAAATAAATGCTCCCGGAAGAAATAATCGCGACAATGCGGGCATGCAGTGTGGGATCGGTGAATGGGACACTGCGATTTCCTGATGTGGTGGAGAAACTAGTCGAGCTGGGGGTCGAGTCGTATCACGCCGATCTCTACCGGCATGAGAAGACGTATTACATGCCGAGTGGCGACTCGCATGTGGAAAGGGAGACGAAGCTGCCCCTGTTTCCGGTGGCAGACACCTTCGATGTAGACGGTGTAAGGGAGGCCATTCATCGTGTGCAGAAGGTGGAAGTAAACTACATCGAATTTATGGACCAGATCGCCCGGGCGGGTGTGGCCCATTACTGGGTCTATCTGACGGGTAAAAAAGCGGTGTATGTAGGTCGGCGCGGGGAGTCGTGGACGGAGTTGTTTCCCGGGCAGAAGTGATCGCCGGTTGAAACCTTGTCAAGAGGGAAAAATGAAAGTCAGCCCTGAAGCCGTGTATGTTCAATCACTTAGAACGCGCCCAAAATGGCAGATTATTTCGCGGAAATTGCTATCCTGAATATAAGGGGTGAAAATCCTCTGTCAAAAGTCCGGTCGGCTGTGTACCAGATAGTCAATCCCCAGCTAAATCATTGAAAACACTTAATCGAGCCTAACCAATTGTAAAATCAGTCACTTACGAGGGGATCATCCCCTCGTAAGTGACTGAAAATAAAGGAAACACTCAAAAAAGTAGGGGGAGGGGTCCCCATCCTACCCGCGCAGAATGGCCGGAGGCGGTTCGACCGCCGATAGCTCCTTGTACGCTGCATCGGGCAGCTCCAGTCCTGCAGCTGCGACATTCTCTTCAAGATGCGTTGGCGAGGAAGTTCCCGGGATTGGCAGCATGACCTTCGACCGTTTGAGCAGCCACGCGAGAGCGACCTGGAGCGGCGTCGCACGCAATTCCTTAGCAACCTTCTCGACAACATCGAGCGCTTTCTTCGCCTGGCCTAAAGGAGCCCACGGCAGAAAGGCGATGCCATTCTGCTCGCAGTAATCGACAATGTAGTCGGATTCGCGGTCTGCAAAGCTGTAGCGGTTCTGTACTGAGACAATAGGCACGATCTTGCGGGCGCGCTCGATATGTTCCTTGGTGACGTTCGAGAGGCCGACATGGCGGATCTTGCCCTGCTCGCGTAGCTTGGCCAGCGTCTCGATCGAGGCTTCGAAGGAGACCGCGCTGTCGGGAGTGTGGAGCTGGTGAACGTCGATGCGGTCAAGGCGAAGGCGCTTGAGGCTGCCTTCGAGCGCTTCGGTAAGGTGCTTGGGGCTTGCATTGTGAGTCCACTGGCCGGGGCCAGGACGCTCCCACCCGCCCTTGGTGGCGACGACGAATCCCGCAGGATACGGATAGAGCGCCTCGGCGATCAGCTCCTCGGAGGTGCCGGGGCCGTAAGAGTCCGCCGTATCGACGAAGTTGACGCCTAGCTCGACGGTCCGGCGGAGGGTGGCAATCGCGGCAGCCTTGTCCTTAGGCGGCCCCCAGATGCCGGGGCCGGTGATGCGCATGGCCCCATAGCCAAGGCGGTTGACGGTGAGGTCGCCACCTAGAGTGAGGGTTCCGGCGGATGCGGCGGTGATGGCTTGGGTCTGGGTCATGGAAAATCGCTCCTCTTGTGCTTGTTCAGTTGGATGAGAGAAACATTGGAAAGAATGCGTGGATTGACCAGCTTTTCATAAGTCGTTCGGCTTCGACCTCCCATCTTAAGATGGAGGAATACGAGGCATGGAAGGAGTGGTTATGAGCGCTGGGAAATTGTTGCTGCTGGCGGGTGATTACGTTGAGGATTACGAAATCATGGTGCCGTTTCAGGCACTGCAAATGGTAGGACATACAGTCGACGCAGTCTGTCCGGATAAGAAGGCCGGCCAGGTGGTGCGGACGGCGATCCACGACTTCGAGGGCGACCAGACCTATTCGGAGAAGCGCGGTCACAACTTCGCGCTCAATGCGACCTTTGCCGATGTGAAAGCTGAGGATTACGACGGGCTGGTAATTCCGGGCGGACGCGCGCCAGAATATCTGCGCCTGAACAAGAAGGTGCTGGAGATTGTGCGTCACTTTGCCGATGAGAAGAAGCCGATTGCGGCAATTTGCCATGCGGCGCAGCTGCTGGCCGCCGCGGACGTGATCCAGGGAAGGAAGGTGAGCGCATATCCGGCGTGTGCGCCTGAAGTGGAGCTGGCGGGTGGCAAGTACATCGCGGTGGAGATGACGGACGCGGTTGTGGACGGCAATCTGGTGACCGGGCCAGCATGGCCAGCGCATCCGGCATGGCTGAGGAAGTATTTGACAGTGCTGGAGACGCATCTGGCTGCGAAAGAGCAGTCAGTTGGGGCAGCACGGTAGAGGTTTCATGGGGAAATCGGCGGAAAAACAAACCCTGGTGGCTAAAGCCGCGATGGATCGGCTGGAATGGGCGCGGACTGAAAGTCCGCGCCGATGCACCGGCCAGTGTGTGCCTGTCTGAAGGTCGTGGCTCGCCTACCAGGAAACCAATTCGATACAGCTTTGCGATCTTTTCATGGATTCCCCATTGACGCGGGACCGGAGCGGCGCTACTCTGAGCGCATTCACAGCAAAGATTTGGTGACAATTGCCAATTCGAAGCTCCGATTACCGCATCTAAAATGTGTGGTGCCAACTACGCTGTATCCCGCCCCCCAATTTCCGACAACTAACTTACACATGGTGACTGTGTCCACAGCCGACCTGGGAGGTTATTTCTCCGCTTGATGAAAAAAGCGCTGGAAATCACGCCGAATATTGAGCCCCTGTTTGGGACCCGCGATGAAAATCTGAGACTCATGGAGGATTCTCTCCATGTGCGTATCGATCTGAAATCGGATGCTTTGCACGTGGAAGGTTCACAGGAGGGCCTTGCCCGCGTGGAACGCATCTTTGGCGATTATGAGCAACTGCGCCGCAATGGAGTGAACCTGCAGAACGGCGAACTCCATGGCATGCTGAAGCTGGTGGTTGCCGATCCTGCAGTGACTTTGCGCAGTCTGGTCGAGAGCGGAAAGCAGCGATCGGCTGGCATAAAGCGCATGGTGCAGCCTCGCTCGCTCAACCAACGGCTGTATGTTGAAGCGATTGAGCAGACGGACATGGTTTTCGGCATTGGACCCGCAGGTACGGGCAAGACGTATCTTGCGGTCGCGATGGCTGCCTCGGCGCTGCTGGCGAAGAAGGTCAGCCGTATCGTGCTGGTGCGTCCTGCGGTGGAAGCGGGCGAGCGGCTCGGTTTTCTGCCGGGCAGTTTGCAGGAGAAGGTCGACCCGTATCTGCGTCCTTTGTACGACGCTCTTTACGATCTGCTGGAGCCGGAGCGTGTGGACAAGATGCTGGAGCGCAACGTGATTGAGGTCGCCCCGCTGGCGTTTATGCGCGGGCGCACGCTGAACGATGCGTTCATCATCATGGACGAGGCGCAGAATACGACCAGCGAGCAGATGAAGATGTTCCTGACGCGGCTGGGCAACAATGCGAAGGCCGTCATCACAGGCGACATCACGCAGATCGATCTGCCGAATCCACGCAAGTCGGGGTTGATTGAGGCGACGAACATTCTCGATGGTGTGGATGGGATTCGCTTTATCCGCTTTGAGGATGGAGATGTGGTGCGGCACCATCTGGTGCAGCGCATCATTCGCGCCTACGACAACTTCGGTCGCGCACAACAGGAACTTCCGCTCACGATACCGGAAACAAGCGAGCCGCGTGTCCCTGCAAAACCGCAGTAGAAAACCCGTTGCGATACCATCAACATAGAGGAGGGCCGGCAAGCCCTCCTCGCCTTGCATGATCCTCATTGAGCCAGACGCGGCGACCGCATCGAATCGCTCCGCACTCAAAATGCGCGAGCTGCGCGGTTTCCTGTCCCAAGCTAAATCCGGGGTTGGCTTGCATGGAGAGGTCTCCATTTTTCTAGCGACGGATGCGACGATTCGCAAGCTGAACCGTGAATTCCGCAAGAAAGATAAAGCCACAGATGTCCTGTCTTTTCCGGTGGAGGAAGAACATGTGAGGGAGGCGCCGAAGCAAGCGGGAGATCTTGCCATTTCGCTCGATACGGCCCGGAAGCAAGCCGAAGAGCATGGGCACACTCTACAGGTTGAGGTGAAGATTCTGCTGCTGCATGGACTTCTGCATCTTGCCGGGTACGATCATGAAACGGACAAGGGGCAGATGGCGCGAAAGGAAAGCGCATTGCGGAAAAAGCTTGATTTGCCTGGGGGCCTGATCCAGCGGAGTGGCGAGGCGAAAAAAGCTGCCCGGCCTGCAGCCAAGAAAGACGCAGGAATGAAGACCACAGGTCTGAAGGGCAAAGGCCACGCGCGATGAACGTGGAAGCTTCCATCCTGATTTTTGTCCTGCTGGTCGTGCTTACGCTAGGGTCGTATGTGGACCGGCTCTATTCCGAGATGGGGAAGTTTCTCTCCCGTGAATTTCAGGAAAATATTGACGCGTGGGAACAGCGCGTGGAGCCGAAGTTGGGGCTGAACCGCGAGTACCTGATGCTTTCGGCGGCGGTGTTGTCGCAGCTGTCGCTGGCCTGCCTGACGCTGATCTTCGGCATGTTGCTGTTCGATCGCACCTCGATTGCGGATCGGCCGACGATTGCTGAAATTGCGCAAGCGGTGCTGGGTGTAGTGCTGGTGATTGTGCTCTTCAACCGCTTGCTGCCCTTTATTTTCTTTACGCGAACCCGCGGGCTGTGGGTGGTGCGCGTGCGGTGGCTGTTGCGCCTGTTGTTCTACCTGGTGCTGCCGGTCACGGTATTTCTCAGCTTTCTGCTCTCGATTGCCGCATTGGCTGAGACTCCGAAGCATGAGGAGGAAGATGACGCGTCGGAAGCTGTGGACGCGCTGATTGAGGCGGGCGAAGAAGAGGGGATTATCGAAGAAGGCGATCGTGAGCTGGTGCGCTCGGCGGTGGAGTTCGGGGACAAGGTTGTGCGTGAGGTGATGACGCCACGCCCGGAGATGATTGCAATTCCCGGCTCGGCGACGCTCGAAGAGCTGCTTCAGTTGATTGATAAACACCCGGTCTCACGTGTGCCCGTGTATGAAGGAACACTCGACCAGATTACCGGCATCGCATTTGCGCATGATCTGCTGCGAGTGAGTGATGAGGCGGCGCGCACGCGCAAGGTATCAAGTATTCAGCGGTCTGCCGTGTTTGTGCCGGAGACAAAGAAAGTAAACGAGCTGCTGCGTGAAATGCAGCGGGAAAAGCAGCATATGCGCATCGTGATTGATGAGTATGGCGGTGTCGCCGGACTGGTCACGATCGAGGACCTGCTGGAGGAAATTGTAGGCTCCATTGCCGATGAGCACGAAGAAGATGAACTGGAATCGCCGAGGCGCGACACGGACGGATCGTGGTTTGTGCCGGGAAGTCTGGAGGTTGCCCGCCTTGAGGATTTATTTGGCGACCAGTGGGAGATGCCGGAGGGATATGAAGCAACGACGGTCGCCGGACTGGTGAGTGAAGTTGCCGGGCGGATTCCGCTCTCCGGCGAAGTGGTAGAAGAAGACGGCCTGCGCTTTGAAGTGCTGGCGTCGACCGACCGGCGCATCGAGCGAGTGCGAGTCTCGCGCAGGCTTGATGGAAGCCTTACGAAGTAGATGCTCGCGAGCGGATGGCCGCGGCGATGGAGAGCAGGGTGATCAGTGCGATGATGGTCTGCGAGATGACGCAGTAGAGGCACCAGATCTGCAAAATGCGCGCTTCAATGCTGGTGAGATAGAGAGCGAAGGCCAACCCTGCGACGGACGCCGCCAGGAGCAGACGATAGCGCCGGGCAAGCGCTAGAATCGCGATGATGGCGTAGCCAGCCATGCCGATGGCAGCCACGGGAACTCCATGCATGACGGAATAGCGGCTATGGTTGACGATGCCGCAGTCCCAGTGCGCGTTGATATCGCAGGGGGGAGCATCCATAGAGTAGTGGATGCGCAGTGCGAGCGTCGAAGCGACGATTCCGGCGATGGCAAGCAAAGCGATAACGTAACGCATAGAGTTGTCCCTAGTCTAATGGCTATAGGGGCCATATTGCGGCCGCGCGATAGAATTTAAAGAGAGGCATGATGTCACGAACTTTTCTTTCACTCGCTTTTGTTTCGCTCGTTGGAGCCGCCGGACTATCGCTGGCTTCCGTATCCCAAGGACAAACTGCCAGCCAAAACGTGTTGAAGCCGCCACCGGGAGCGAAGGTGGCACTGGTCGAATTTGCCGATCTCGAGTGTCCGAGCTGCGCGCATGAGAATCCTCTGCTGAAGGATGCGGTGGCGAAATACCACATTCCGTGGGCACGGCACGACTTTCCCATTCAATATCACCACTGGAGCTCACAGGCGGCGGTGAATGCTCGGTGGTTCGACACGAAGTCGCAGAAGCTTGGGGACGACTATCGCGACGCGGTGTTCGCCAACCAGATGAGCATTGAAACTCCGGATGACTTGCGAACGTTTACCGACAAATTTGCGAAGGAGCACGGCATTGCGATGCCATTTGTTGTTGATCCGCAGGGCAAGCTGGCGGACGCGGTGAAAGCCGACTATGAGCTTGGCACGCGGCTGGGGGTCCATCAGACGCCGACAGTCTGGATTGTGACCGATAAGCATGGTGTGACGAATGCGACGCAAGTGTCGGACTTCAGCAAACTGTATTCAATGCTGGATGAGGCAGTGGCTGAGACAAGCGGCGCGAAGCAGGCGAGGAAGTAAGTGCTGCGATCAGGGTTTGTATCGATACTCGGGCGGCCGAATTCCGGCAAGTCCACGCTGCTGAATGCGCTGGTGGGCGAGAAGGTGGCCATCGTAACAAGCAAGCCGCAGACCACGCGCACGCGGATTCATGGCGTGGTCGAGGTCGGCGCACGGAAAGGCAAGCATCCGGCTGCGCAGATCGTGTTCGTCGACACGCCAGGTGTGCACAAGCCGGGATCATGGCTGGACAGGCGCATGATGCAGGAAGTACACGACGCATTGGAAAGCCGCGACGTTGTATTGCTGATGGTGGATGCGACACGGCATTTAGATTTGCCACAGTTGGAGTTACATAAAGAAGACTCGGCCGGGAAGCAAAAAAAGAAGCCGGGCGGCAGCGAAGATGCTTTTGTTTTCGAGCTGATCGGCAAGCTCGACTGCCCCGTGTTTCTCGTGATCAACAAGATCGATCTGGTTACAAGAGAAACGCTGGCGCCCTTGATTGCGCAGTTGAGCGCGCTGCATCCCTTCGCTGAAGTATTTCCTATTTCGGCGCGAAAGGGAGATGGACTGGAACGGCTGACGGCTAAGCTCGTGGAATATTTGCCGGAAGGGCAGCGGTATTTTCCGAAAGACCAGTATACGGACCAACCAGAGCGCTTTCTGGTTGCGGAGTTGATTCGCGAGCGCATTCTGCAGGAGACAGGCGAAGAGGTTCCCTATGCGTCTGCTGTGGCGATTGAGCGGTTTGAAGAGCCACAGCCACATGAGAAGAGTCCATTAACACGGATTGCGGCAGCGATCTATTGCGAGCGCGATGGGCAAAAGGCCATTTTGATTGGCAAGGGCGGCAGCAAGTTGAAGAGCATCGGCACAAATGCTCGTAAGGAGATTGAGTCGCTATTGGGAACGCGCGTTTTTCTTGAGCTGCATGTGATTGTGGAAGAGAACTGGCGCGAGCGACGCGGGTTTGTGGAGTCACTGGACTGGCGCAAGCAGCTCGAGGGGCTGGGGAAGCCCGAAGACGAGAAGTAATCCTGCTATTCGCGCACGCTGATGCCGAGCGTGCGCATTTTCCTGTACAAGTGGCTGCGTTCGAGGCCGAGCGATTCCGCTGCCCGGCTTATGTTGCCGTGGCATTCATCGATTTTCTTCAGGATGTAGTCGCGTTCGTAGGCTTCCCGCGCCTGGTGCAGCGTGCTGAAGTCCTCGCCGTGTTTGCTGGTGCCGCGATGCACAAGCATCGGCAGATGCTTGCGTTCGATGCGGGGCGCCTGCGGATTGAGGATGAGAATGCGCTCGATGAGGTTCTTCAACTCACGCACATTGCCGGGCCAGTGGTATTGCTTGAGCAACTCGATGGCGTCTTCCGTGATTTCGACGCGCGGGCGGCCATACTCGCGTCCGAAGATGCGAAGGAAATCGCGCGAGAGCAGCGCGATATCTTCTTTGCGGTCGCGCAGAGGTGGAACGTAGAAAGGAATGACGTTCAGCCGGTAGAAAAGGTCTTCACGGAAATTTCCCTTGGCAATTTCTTCTTCAAGGTTTTTGTTGGTGGCGGCGATGACGCGCACGTCCACGCTCATGGCATGGGCTGCGCCCACCGGGGT
>DATHQH010000104.1:0-32650 GCA_035482895.1 Alloacidobacterium sp.
TGATCCACCGCGCATCCCAGGCCTTACCAGCGACGGAAGGCCTTCGCTGGCCCATCGTGGTCAAGCCGAACATCGGCGGCTCGGGCGCAGGCGTCAAGCGCTTCGACACGCCCGAAGCGCTGCAGACCGCCGCCGAAGCAGGCGAGCTGGCCTTCGGCCTCGATTCCACGGCATTAGTCCAGGAGTTCATTCCCGCGCGCGATTCGCATATCGTCCGCTGCGAAGTGCTGAACGGAAAGTTCCTCTACGCCATCAAGGTCCACATCACCGGCGAAACCTTCGACCTCTGCCCCGCCGACATCTGCCGCACACCCACCGGAGTCGAGCTGAACCGCGCCGCCTGCCCCGTCGACGCACCCAAGTCCGGCATCAGCGTCGAAGGCTACGACCCGCCACGCGAAGTGATCACGGACGTGGAACGCATCATGCGTGAATCAGGCATCGAACTCGGCGGCATCGAGTACATCACCGACAACCGCGACGGTCAGCGTCTCTACTACGACATCAACGCCCTCTCGAACTTCGTCGCCGACGGACCGCGCGTCATCGGCTTCGATCCCTTCGCGAAGCTGGTCGACTGGCTCGAAGCAGAAGCCGCAAAGGTAAACGAAACAGAAGCAGTAGGAGTTCGCTGATGCGCTACGGCTTCTGGCTGCCCGTCTTCGGCGGATGGCTGCGCAACGTAGAAGACGAGCAGATGGAAACCAGCTGGGAGTACGTAAGCAAGCTTGCCCAGCGCGCCGAAGAGATCGGTTACGACCTCACGCTCATCGCCGAACTAAACCTGAACGACATCAAGGGAGTGGAAGCGCCTTCGCTCGATGCCTGGTCCACGACCGCCGCGCTCGCCGCCGTGACGAAGAAGCTGGAGCTGATGGTCGCGGTAAGGCCGACCTTCCACAACCCAGCACTCCTCGCCAAGCAGGCCGCGAACATTGACCACATCTCGAACGGCCGTCTCACGCTCAACGTAGTTTCGAGCTGGTGGGCCGACGAAGCGACGAAGTACGGCATCCTGTTCGACGAGCACGACGACCGCTACGCGCGCACCTCTGAGTGGCTGGAAGTATTGAACGGCTGCTGGAACCAGCAGGGGTTCTCCTATCAAGGCAAGTACTATCGCGTCGAGGACAACGTGCTCTCACCCAAGCCAGTGAGCAGGCCGCGCCCAACGCTCTACGCAGGCGGCGAGTCGGAGACGGCAAAGAACCTTATCGCCACCAAATGCGATGCCTATCTCATGCACGGCGATCCGCCGGAGATCGTCGGCAAGAAGATCGCCGACATGCGGAAGCGCCGCGAGGCTGCCGGGCTGTCTCCGATGACCTTCGGCATCGCCGGATATGCGATCGTGCGCGACTCCGAGGCGGAAGCAAAGAAGGAAGTCGCTCGGATCACTGACGTGCAGCAGTCCGCACGCGGCTACGCCAACTACCAGCAATGGATTACCGGATCGAACCTGGAACAGAAGATTTCACTGGAAGACTACTCAGTTTCCAACCGCGGGTTGAGAAGCGGTCTCGTCGGCACGCCCGAGAAAATCTCCGAACATCTTGAAGAGTTCGCCGCAGTCGGCGTTGACCTGGTGCTACTGCAAAGTAGTCCTCAGCTTGAGGAGATGGAACGTTTTGCTGCTCAGGTAATGCAAGTCCAATAGGCTGTCATTCTGAGCGCGCAATCCGCGCGAAGAATCCATGCAGAATTGCGAGAGCCATCCATGCGCACAGCTTCTGCCAGGAGTTTTAGGCGCTGAATAACCGACTTTTACGCTAACTGAAGCTGTCGTATGGATTCTTCCTCTTCACGGCGTTCGGGTCAGAATGACAGCTCTGGTCAACGACCATCCCGCAAACGCGTTGCCAAACGATCCGGCAATCCGGCGCGAATAATCCGCATCTGCGCCAACCGCACATCGTAGGGAACACGATAAAACGTCACGATCCGTTTCACATCGTCATAGATCGCAAATGCGGAGCGCCAGTCGCCATCGCGGGGCTGGCCCACTGATCCGGGATTGAGCAGATAGCGAACGCCTTCCCGCAGCTCGACTTCATATTCCTCGGGCTCATCGTGCGTGGTGTAATCGGGAACCAGTTTGAACCAGTCGTCTCCGTTGGTGGCGAAACCTCCCTGAAGGTGCGTATGGCCGAAGAAGTTGATCGCTGTGGTGACTCTTTGCAATGGTTGCCAGGCATCGCGCATGGAGAGGATGTATTCATCCTCATCGAGGGGCGAGCCATGCGTGCAGCTGACCTGCGGCCCGTCCGGCATAATCGGCCCGGTCGCCATATGCCTGAGCCATGCAATATGCTCGGCCGAGAGCACGCACTGTGTCCACTTCGCGGCTCGACTGGCGATGGGATTGAAGTCTTCCATGCTGCTGAGGCCGCTACAGACCCGGTCATGATTGCCGCGCACGAAAACGCTGCCTACTGCGCGTACGCGATCGATCACTTCATTCGGGTTGGCTCCGTAGCCCACAACATCGCCCAGGTTCCAGACCACGTCATGCGCGGGAGCGGCAGCCATGACGGCGTCAAGTGCCTCCAGGTTGGCATGAATATCGGATAGAACAAGCGCGCGCATAGTTATAGGGCCAATCCCCAATCTATTCCCAACGCGCCTGGATTCCAAGAGGTTCTAGCCGCGCACCCAATGCCCCGGCGCAGACTCGCGCAGTTCGCCCGCGCCAGATGGAAACTCGGCGGGGAGGGTTACCAGGGGGCGGGAAGTATCGGTCTCAAGGTTTGGAATCGCACCCAGCAGGCTACGCGTGTAGGCGTGCCGGGGAGCCTGAAAAATCGCTGCCTGCGGGCCTTCTTCCAAAAGGAGGCCATGCCGCATGACGGCAACTCGATCCGCCACCTGCGAAACGACAGCGAGATCGTGTGAAATGAAAAGCATGGCGAGAGAATAACGCTCTCGCAAGTCGGCAAGCAGCTCAAGAATTTGCGCCTGCACGGTGACATCGAGTGCTGTCGTCGGCTCATCTGCAATGAGCAGACGCGGGCGATTTACGATCGCCATGGCGATCAGTACGCGCTGGCGCTGCCCGCCGGAGAATTGATGCGGATAGTCGTTCATGCGGCGCTCCGGTTCAGGCAGCGCGACGGCCTGCATCGCCTCGACCACGGCTTCGCGAATCTGGCGGCGATTTCGTTCGGGCTGGTGAGTGCGGATCGCCTCGGCAATTTGTTCGCCCACCGGCATGACGGGGTTGAGCGCAGTCATCGGCTCCTGAAAGATCATCGAAATCTCACGACCGCGCAGCTGGCGCATCTCTTTCATCGGCAGAGAGAGCAGATCGCGGCCCTCAAAGCGAATTGCGCCGCTCACGCGCGCGGCCGGGTCGAGAAGGCGAAGAATTGCGAGTGCGGTGACCGATTTTCCGGAGCCCGATTCCCCGACAAGGCCGAGCACTTCTCCAGGTACGACGCGGAGCGTCAGACGATCCACCGCGGGGCGATCCTGGAAGGAGATGGAAAGATGATCGAGTTCGAGCAAGGCGTCCACCAGAGAATCATAGCGCCATGCTTCATAACAGGCCTAAGAGGCTCTAATGCAAGCTCTCCATAACCGGAGCCGCCCAGGAGAAAAGGAATGAACCGATCGCAGGAAAGAGCGTGGCAAGAACGGTAATGAGCGGCAACCCTCCAATGGCGAGCATGTGTTTCAGGAACGCCATATAGCGCACATGGCCGGGCTTTGTATCGCTCATCCGGCTGAGAATTGCGTCACGATCCATTTGCGCCAGCACGGTCCCGACGGTAAAAAGCAGCGCCGCCAGGAGGAGGGTTGAAGACCATGCAATTCTCTGCGGGCGGTCAAACGGATAGCTGATCGCAGCCAGAAGCGTCAGCAGAAAACCCATGGACATGAACGTCATCAGATTTTTCATGTGCAAGGTGACATAGCGAACGTATGCTGCGATGCGCATCGCAATGTATTCATTGCCGAGCTCGACCAGACAATTGTCGGCACCGAAGGTCGTGCCGCAGGGCGATGGCAGATCGGCTCGCGACTGCGGGCATGTCACGCTCGCTTCTTCGCTGGAGTCCTCACCCGATTGCGTAACCTTTGCCGCAGACGAGCCTGATCGGTTGCAATCCGGACCGCCACGATCCCAACTGTCCTGGATGGCTTTTTCCTGAGAAAGCCTGAGCGCATATTGGTTTTGCAGATTGCTGAAGCTCGCATACGTTTGGTTATCGACCCATTGCGAATTGTGCACCTCCTGCAGAATGACGCGCAGGTCCTGCAGGTTAGCGGTAATTGCAGGCTGCTTTGTACCGGGAATTTCCGGAGCAACTTTCAGGTATTCAAACCAGCGCATGGGCAGCACGACGACGCGGCGCAATCCTGCATAGGACCAGATGGGATCGATGGAGAAGATCGCCGGAAGTCGCGTAAATGCGAAACGAAGCGGCGATCCCTCAAGCGAGTCCAGTCCTCCGCGCAAGACGCCCCAGATGCGAATAAATCGTATCCAGAGCCACAGAACGGTCCAGATCGAGAGGACAAAGTTGAAGGTATATAGCCATGCCATGGCAGGCGTATCGAACGTCGCAAAAATGCGTTGAGGATGCAGCAGCAGGAAGGCTAAAAACACAGAGGCTGCCAGCACCTCACCATCTGCGCCTGGAAGTCCGTACCAGAGTTCTGTGTAATCGGTGAGCTTCTTTCGCCATGACTCGAAATCAATGTAGGGCCACTGAATGAGGGGCAGTTCCGGGTTGCGCGTTATCGCCATACTGAGCGCGTTAAGATTTACGACGGCGGCAACCAGAAAGCCAATGGATACCAACAGCAGCGGCAGTACAGGGCAGGCGCCCGAGGAAAGATGCAGGCTGCGGTAAGCGAAGGCAAATCCAGTTTGGGCGTCAGCCAACTGCCAGCCGAAAAGACCAAGCGACAAGAAGATCCACAGAAGAGAGATGCAGGGCAACGTAAAGCCTTCGAATCGATCGAGAAACCCACTGCCGATATGTGCACGCCGTTTGGATAAAAGCAGAAACAGAGCGCCGGCCATGCAGAATTGGAGCATCAGCGCGATCAACGTAGATCCGGCAAGTAGGGTGGTTTTAAAGGGAAACTGCTCGATAGCGGCCAAAACCGAGCGAGTGTTCTGTACCTTTGCCTGATAGGCAATCGCTGGCAACAGCAAATAAGACAGAAGAAGAATGAGCTGCGCGCTCATATTCAGCAGCCACCAGCATTGGCCGGTAAAGAGGCGGGACTGTTCGGCATTCGGCGAGATGGGAAACAGATAATACGACAGGACCCGATGGCCTGCCAGTCTCCCTACCCATTCTTCACTGCGCTTACGCAGTCTGCCGTTTAGAGGCAGGGCGATCAAAAAGAACAGAAAATGAACCAGAGAGAGAATGAGGACGACGAGAGAAACAAGAGTCCACAAGACCGGCAACGGTTCCGGCGGCGTGTCGGTGAGAAGCAAAACATTATCCGGCGCATGTTTGGCGGGAGCAATGAGATCTTGGCCTAAGTAGGCAACGGGCCAGAAATCTCCTCCGGCGGCCACGCCGATCCAGGGAGCCATGGCGAAGTGCTGATCTGCAAAGGGCGACTGGAGAAGCGACAGATGTTCCGACTTGATTTGCAGGAGCGCCGCCAGAAAAATACCTTCTTCCCGACTGTTGGTAAAGGTAAGCGAATGGCGCGACTCGCCGCGGTAAGGCGTTTGCAGATACGCATTCTGGAAGAGTGGAAAACGAGTGATGATCAGAGTGCCATCGAGGTTGAAGTCGCCGCGTAAGCGTGTGAGCAGGCGTTCGGCATTGAAGAGGACAAGCCGACTGTCCGGGCATTGCTTGCGAAAGTAGCGCGCGAGGAAAAGCAGATCGAGAGGATCGCTGGTTCGAATCACGATGGCGCGAGCATGCAAATGCTTAATGTCGGAAGCAATAGAAGCAAGCACGCTCTCATTCGAAACCGGAGACTGCGGCGCAAATTCCGGCACCGTGTCGAGCGGGTTTTGAAGATCGTTGCGGAAACTTAGTGTGGTATCGGTATTGCTGGTGGTACTACTGTCCTGGGATTGATTCGCCGTAGCATTCTTAAGGGTGCTCCCATAAATGCTCCGCACGTGTGAGATGCCGCGAGGGAAGCTGAAGCGGCGCACAAGACTTGACGGCAGGTCGCAGGTACTCTTTAAGTTTGAAGAGTCGGTAACACTGCCCCCATAAGCAGTTTCGTCTTCCTGCAGCACAACAACGGGTTCATCCGAGTGGATGCTGGAACGCGACTCTTGTCCGATGAACCAGCACAGAGAGTTCAGGTCGAGCTCTGAAAGCGTTGCTTTGGTTTCGGCCTCTTCCGAGGTTTTCCTTGCCTCCTGATCGATCTTTACGAGGAAGGCGTTTGCCGGGATGGTGCTGATCGTCCCGCTCAAAACATCAAAAAAGATGTGTGGATGATTTTCCTGCTGCAGGACGCGCAATCCCGGTGCAGAGGCTGAATAGCTGGGGCCAATCCAGCGTATGCGGAATTTGTCTTCAGGGCCATCTGGTGGTGATGCACGGAAGTCATGGTCCAGAAGCGTACGGACGGCGCTGAGACCTTCTCTGGCCGCCGCCAGATTGAGACCGTAAATGGGAGATTCGGGAACCAGAACAAGGAGCAGCAAGCTGTCCGGATCCTCCAGGCGCACTTTGTCCGCGCGGATGCGCTTACGGAAGAGCATCGCTCCAGGCTCATTGCCGAAATGCTCGCGATAGTGCTCGGCCTTTCTCGCATCTGCGAGATCTTTCGGCTCGGTGAGGTCAGAGGTACGCCAGGGGGTCGTCATCCATGCAAAGTCATATCCAGCGGTGGATGCAGCTTCCTGCAGCGCAGCAATATCGCGGTCGAACTGCAATGCCTCCGACGATTGCAACGGATCGGGAACCGTGGCAATGACAACCTGACTGTTCTGCTTGTTAATCGCAGGAGTGCCTGATGGAAAGCTTGCAACGAAGTTTGCCTCTGTGCAGGTCAATGAGCTTTGGCCGCCATCGATGGGCTGAGAAGGAGGCTCCGAAGAGCCAAAATAGTGGCGTAAAGCCTCAAATACATAGCATCTGCGCTGATCCGCGTCCACTGCGGAAAGTGCTGGGGACTGGCTCGCTTTTTCGCTGGATTCGCTACGAACCGCAACCGCTGCAGGGCTTCCGTTGCTCGGTCCCGCGACATGCGAAATCGCCGAAGTAACAAGCAGCAGCAAAATTGCCGAACTGCCGAATTGCCGGTACATAGGCGTACCCCATTCTGGGAGCTTCTACACCGATAGGGAGAGAGGGAGCGGAAACCGTTACGGGAAAAGCATCCGTGAAAGCGCTCAAATCATAGCGCAGAAAAGGGTTCTCAGCCGAAAAACTGTGTTCGGAGACTTTAAATGCCGGATGGATTGAATCGAATCAACGGCTGATTGTGACAGCTACAGGTGAGCACCGCAATTGAATAGGCAAGCACTCACTCGGAGCGCAGAGCTTCCGTAGGACTGACCGAGGCGGCACGCCGCGCAGGCAGGCTTACCGCCAACGCAGCAATTGCAGCTAACATCCCGATCGTGATCGACACGGAAAGGGGATCGATGGTGCTGGTTTTGAACAGTAGATCGCTCAACAGTCGCGCGCAAGCAAAGCCAACCGCAAGGCCGACGACCATTCCAGCGGTGATAAACGTAGCGGCGTGGCTCAGGACCATTCGCAGAATGTCCTCGCGTCTGGCTCCCACCGCCATCCGCACGCCAATCTCCCGCGTGCGCTGCGCAACGGAGTAGGCAAGCACGCCATAGACTCCAATCGCTGCAAGCGTGAGCGCCACGAGCGCAAATATACCAAGCAGCATCGCTGTCATCTTCTGCCGTGCAAGTGAGTCGGCCAGCACCTCATCGACTGCCTGGACATTGTAGATAGCAAGATTCGGATCTAACGTGCGCACTGCGTTTCTCACCAGCGGCACGATGCTCTCCGGCGCCGCACTGGTATGTACCAGCAGCACCGCGTGCAAGCCGTATCCCGGCAGATATATCTCTGGCTGTGGCTCCGTCTCCACACCCAGATCGTGTGCATTCGCAACCACGCCAATCACGGGAATGCTCGAAGGCTGTGGACTCATCACGCCGATAAGAACGTGAGCGCCGATTGGATTCCTTCCTGCCAGATGCCTCTGCGCAAACGCCTGATTGACGACAAAGAAATTTGCTTGCGAATCGGCATCCTTGCGCTCAAACACGCGGCCCTGCTGCAAGGCAATCCCCATCGTGCGAAAGAAATCGGGGCTGACATAACGGATCTGCGCATACGGAAACGATCCCGGAGCCAGAGGCGGAGCACCCTCAATCAAAAATCGCGTCATCACTTCCGACGGATTCAGCGGAACAGCCGTTGTGCTCCCTGCAGAGACCACGCCCGGGGCCTGCGCAATCTTATCCAACAGCTGCTCATAAAACTGTGTCGTTGCCGCACTGCTGTCCGAATAATGCGGCTCAGGCAGGGTCATTTCAAAACTAAGCAGATGGTCCGTGCGAAGGCCGGGATCGACAGCAACCAGCTTCTGAAAACTCCGAACAACGAGAGTGCCCAGAAACAGCACGATCACAGCAATGGCAATCTCACCCGCAATCAGCGCTCCATGGCTGCGCCGGTTCCCCGCGGTGCTGCCGCGATCGCCCGGCCGAAAAGCGTCTGCCAGGCTCGAAAAAGTCTTTACCACCGGCAACAGTCCAAAGAGAATCGCTGTGAGCACGCATACGCTCAGACTGAGCAGCAATACAGGAATATTCAGCCCGATAGACTCGACCAGAGAAAGATCGGCGCCCGCCGTGTGCGTAAGGGCAAGACGCAGAAGCGGCAGTGTCAGCCATGCAAGAGCCGTCCCCAGCACGCCTCCAACCAGGCAGATCATGATCGTCTGCGCCAGAAACTGCGAAAAGAGCCGGACGCGGTCCGCGCCTAGCGCCTGACGAATCGCAACCTCCCGCTGGTTCGCCGTCGCACGCACCAGAATCAGGTTGGCGACATTCGTACACGCAATCAGCAACACCAGCAGCACCGCACCCATAAGGCTTAGGATCGCTGGCCGCAATACACCCACCAGCTGCTCGCGCAGTGGCACAAGCGCGACGCCCTCAAGACGATTGGTCGCGGTGTACGCGGCGGAAATACGCGCTGCAATCGTCTGCATGTCGGTTCTTGCCTCGGCCAATCCAACACCCGTCCGCAGCCGTCCCAGCACCTTCACCGAGTGCCAGACGCGCGAAGCCTGCGTGGGCGCATCAAGCAGCGATAGAGGCAGCCACACCTCGCCCTCCGCAGGATAAGCGGCGCCCGGTGGCAGCACGCCAACCACCGTGTAGCTCGCTCCGTTGAGGTCGATGCTGCGCCCCACAACGCGCGCATCGCCGCCGAAGTAGCGCCGCCATGCCGTTGCGCTCAGCACGGCAACGTGGTCGCTTCCCGGCTTCTCATCCTGTTCGCTGAACACGCGCCCAAGCAGAGGAGATACCCCCAGCATGGAAAAGAAGTTGCCCGAAGCAAGCACTCTATGTACCTGCTCCCCAGCTCCGCCCACAACCAGCGACACAGTGCTGGGGTTCACGACAGAGTAGGCAGCGACCTGCTCAAAGCTTTTTTGCTGCGCGCGCCAATCCAGATAGTCGGGATAGGTCGCTTCTGCGCCTCCTGTTACCTGCGGGTGCGTTTCGAGGATTGCAACAATGCGTCCGGCATCGTGGAATGGAAGGGACTTGAGCAATAATCCATAAACGACGCTGAAAATGGCCGTGTTCGCCCCAATGCCCAGTGCCAGCGTCAAAACTGCCGCCACAGTAAAGCTCTGAGCCTTGCGCAACTGGCGCAGGGCGTATCGGAAATCCCGCAACAAGGTTTGCATCGTTCCTACCCCGTAAAAGAGAGACGGCCCATCAAAGAATATTGTCATCTCGCCTGCAGAAAATCTCTTTTTCGGGAACGTTCGAGACTCTGTCCTGAAACTTTCGGACCGGTTACAAAAGTTTTCCCACTTCCCACGGTGGACGATTTATCGTACTTTCTAGCTTAGCCATATGGTCAGCTTTACAGTACGCATGCGCTTCGCCGACGAAGACCGCCACGCCATTTCGGACATTCTGGAAAAGCTGGCTGCTGCATCCCGCCAGGAGCCCGGATGCGTCTCCTATATTCCGCACTGGGTGGAGGGAGATCCGACAACTGTTGTTATTTACGAGCAGTACAAAGACGATGCTTCGCTCGATGCGCACCGCGCCACACCCCATTTTCAGCAATATGCGATCGGCGGTCTCTATCAGCTCATGCGCGAACGCGCGGTCGAAAACCTTACGGCCGTCATCTGACCATGCACAACACACCCGGGCGGTAACTGCATCGCACACAACAGCATGTCCATCCATCCAGTTCAGGGAACGCGGGATTCAAGGCCAAATATTGCCTGTCGGGTCTTTCTTTTTGACTCGCAGTTCGGAAGCGGACTAACATCCGATACGCACATGCGCAGCTATGACCGCGTCCGTACCTTTTTTTCGGCAAGGAATGGGGTATGTCTGCTACTGCTCTCGTTCGGTCTGTTGGGGTCAGGATGGGTCGTCCAGCCGGCTTTTGCCGCCCTGCCGCATCACGCTAACCACGAGCAGCATAAGGAGATAGAGGCGCTCGAGATGCAGTGGAGACAGGCGCAGCTGAGCAACGACGTTGGCTTGATGGACCGCCTCCTGGCAGACGACTACATCAGCATCAGTGCAACGGGCACTATCGAGACCAAGACGGAAGCGCTGGCTCTGCGCCGGGCCGGTACGCTTCACATTACATCGCTTGAGCTGAACGATCTAAAAGTCCGCATTTACGGAGATACGGCTGTCGTCACATCCCGCGCTGATCTTGAAGGTACCAACGGCTCAACCAACATCAGCGGCAAATATCGCTACACCCGCGTCTATAACCGGCGCTTCGGCCAGTGGAAGATCGTGAGCTTTGAGGCCAGCCACATCAACGACGAACGCGACAAGCACTAGGGCTTGTTCGCATCCCTTCCCAATCCATTCATTCCAAAGCAGTCTCAGCCAAATGCCAGCACCGCATCGGCAATCCGCGCCGCTTCCACGGCGGGACGCACATCGTGTACGCGGACAATCTCAGCCCCGGAAAGAATCGCTGCGGTGGTGGCTGCAATCGTGGCAGAGAGGCGCTGGTTCATGGGCGCATCCGCGCCATCGTAAAGCGGCCTGAGTGTTCGCGCGAGAAAGGACTTGCGCGATACACCGGCCAGCAGCGGTTGGCCCAGTTCGCGCAACCCTTCCTGATGTGCAAGGAGTGGATAGTTTTCATCCAGCCGTTTGCCGAAGCCGTAGCCTGGGTCAAGGACGATGCGATCCCGGGAAATGCCCGCCTGTACTGCGGCTTGCAGTCTTTCTCCAAGTTCATGTTTGACCAGCGGGAAAACCTCTTCGGGACGAAGTTTCGGCAGCGCTCGCCACTTATCCGGTTTCCCGCGCGTATGCATCAGCACGACGCCGCACTCGAGACCGGCGCAGGCTGCCGCCATCTCCTCATCCCAGAGAAAGCCGCTCACATCGTTGACGATCTCCGCGCCCGCGGCTACTGCGGTCCTGGCAGTCGCCGCTTTGTATGTGTCAATCGAGATGACGGTTTCCGGACGAGCGCGCAGAATTGCCTCCATCACCGGCAGCACGCGATCCTGCTCCTCGGTATCAGAAACGACCTGCTGCTGGCCAGGCCGCGTGGATTCGCCGCCGACATCGAGAATGTCGGCTCCTTCATCCAGCATCCGTAGTCCATGCTCAATGGCGTCCTGTACGTCGTGGTAGAGTCCCCCGTCGGAGAAGGAATCAGGGGTGATATTGAGCACTCCCATCACCAGTGTCCTGGTCCCGAGGGTCAGCGAGCGCGTGCGGAGCTGCCAGAGAATTTCGCTGCGTCGCGTGAAGGACATACGAGCACAATGCTACACTTCGCGGCAGGACCCTCATGCTGATTACGTTTCGGATGCCTGCGCATACGCGCTCTTTTTTTGTCTGTCTCATTCTTCTGTCCTGTGTTGGGATAAGCTTCAGCCAAACGCGCCACGCGGCGCCGAAACATACGGCGCGCCCCGATGCGCTGGCCGCCAGCATTGAGGCGATCCTCAGCGATCCCGCCGTTGCCGGTGCGCATTGGGGAGTTTCTGTCGTCAAGCCCGACGGTTCGCCCGTGTACGCGTTGAACGAGGCGCAGTATTTCCAGCCCGCGTCGAATGCCAAGCTCTTTACCACGGCGGCAGCGCTTGCATTGCTCGGACCCGAGTTCACCGCAAAGACCTACGTGGTTGCTGAAGGGCCGCTCTCTGCTGATGGACATCTCAGCGGATCATTGAGACTGATCGGCGGCGGCGATCCTTCTCTTTCCGGACGCGCCTATCCCTATAGCGGTCACACGCAACGGCTCGACCCGCCGCTGCATGCGCTCGACGATCTGGCTGCGCAGGTGGCCGCAAGCGGCATTCGCTCTCTAGATGGAACCGTGGTCGCCGACGATACGCTTTTCGTCTACGAACGGTATGGACAGGGCTGGAGCCAGGACGACCTGCAATGGGATTACGGTGCTCCCGTTTCTGCGCTCACCGTGAACGACAATGTCCACTACCTGACCCTAGCTCCTGGCGCAGCCGCAGGCGATGCAGTGAGCGCGAGCTGGAACCCAGCCCTGCCGGACGACGCCAGCGGATTGAAGAATGAAGCCGTCACGTCACCAGCCGGGTCTGAGCAGCATCTCGGTCTCGATCGCCAGCCTGATCAGGCATTTCTGCGCGCCTTCGGAACCATTCCGGCAGGCAGCAAACCCCCTGGCTTCGGCATTGCCGTGCAGGATGGAGCGAGATTTGCCGGCGAAGGCTTCATCCAGGCCCTCGCCGCGCACGGTGTTGTTGTGAACACCGCAGTACAGGTGAGCCATCGTCTCTCCGGCGATACACAGATCTTCGAGAAAGAAGCACAGCAATCGTTGGCGTTAAAGCCACTGGCTGCTGGTGAGCAGATTCCATTCAGCCTGCCTGGAAACTCACGCATCGTAGCCCAGAGAAGGTCGCCGCCATTGAGCCAGCTGGTCACGGTCGTCAACAAAGTCAGCCAGAATCTTCATGCGGAGATGTTGCTGCGATTGCTGGGCAAAGCCGAGGGTGAAGACGGTTCTATCGCACAGGGTGCGCGCGTCGTGCGGCAGTTCCTCGTTTCCGCCGGCGTACAGCCGCGGGATTTCTTCTTTTATGACGGCTCGGGACTCTCGCCGCAGGATGTGATTACTCCGCGCGCTGCAACTACACTGCTTGCCTATGCGGCGCGCCAGCCGTGGGGCGAAGTATTTCGCGCTTCTTTGCCGGTTGGCGGGGTAGACGGCTCGCTGGAAAACCGCTTCACGCAGCCGCCGTTAAAGGGCAAGGTCTTTGCTAAAACGGGCACACTCTCCGAGGTGCATGCATTGAGCGGCTACCTGACGGCAGCCAGCGGGCGCATGCTCGTGTTCTCGATCCTGTGCAATGACCACTCGCCTACGACGGATACCACGCGCGCTGCAATGGACAAGGTGGTTGCCGCAATCGCGGCGGCAAACTAGGGCGGACTAACGCAGCACGACGCAGCCTCGTTCTTCAAGATGCGCGAGCCATACAGGAAATTTCCTGATCCTGTTCCAGCGCAAGTCAAGCTTTTCGAGATGCGGAAGCCGTTGCAGTGAATCCGGCAATGCGATCAATTTGTTCGCCCGAAGATCCAGATGTATAAGACTGGTTAGGTTACCCAGCGAGTCAGGAACAGTTTGAAGATCGTTATTCCTCAAATCGAGAATCCGCAGCAAACGGAGTCTACCGATGGATTCCGGCAGACTGCAGATTCGGTTGTCCATCAGACGAAGCTCCCGCAGCTCTTGCAGATCTCCAACAGCAGGCGGGAGCACTGTCAGTTGATTCTTCATCGCATGCAGCTCTCGCAAGTTATGAAGATTTCCGGATGACTCCGGCAACGCTTTCAGTCGATTGTTGTAAAGGCGAAGTTCCTGCAAAGCAGTGAGACCGCCGAAAGACTGCGGAAGACTCTCCAAGCGATTGTCCGAGAGATTGAGGTATCGCAGGCCGCCCAATCGTCCAATGGATGCAGGAACTGACGCAAGGGCGTTATCGCTGAGGTAAAGATAGTCACTGAGGTTTGCCAACTCGCCAATCTCATCCGGCAGGCTGGAGATCTTGTTGTGCCCGAGATCCAGCATGCGAAGCTCCCTCAGATTTCCGATCTTCCGTGAAATATGCTCGATCTGATTGGCTGAGACATTCAGCACGCGCAGCTTGGTACGCCCCCAGAGTGAATCCGGGATCGCTCGCAGCCGGTTGTCGAAAACGCTAAAAGCTTCCAGGCCGCTCAGATTGTCAGCGAACTGATCGGGAAGCTGCTCCATCTGATTTCTGTCCAGATACAACTCTTTCAGTGACAGCATGCCGTGGAGATCGGGAAATGCCTGCAGGCGATTCCCGGCAAGTGAAAGATGGTGGATGCCGTCCACTCGCAAGGCACGACGCGGCAGGTGCTCAAGTCCGCGACCCGTCAGATCGACACGGCGTAAACGCATCCAGCCTCCAACCCATGCGCTGCACGCTGTTATCATGGCCATAGCCTTGTCCCACGCGCAGAAACATCTTTTAGGCACAGTCATACTGATGGTAGCAGCCGGTCTTGTTGTCGTTGGTTGCGGGCCTTCCCTCGCTCCCTCAAAGCCTCTGAACGAGCTCTCGCCGGAAGAAGCACGCGGTCAGCAGATCTTTACCAGCCGCTGCGGAAGGTGCCACTATGCGAACAGCGATGCCGCTCTGCATGGTCCTGGATTGTTCGGGCTGTATCGCAGAAAGTATCTGCGCAGTGGCGCGCCTGCGAATGACGACCGCATCACAGCGGTGATTCAGCACGGGCGCGGCATGATGCCTGCGATGGGTGACTCGATCGATGAGCAACAGCTTCAGGCACTGCTCGCCTACCTGCATACGCTATGACGAATCCTTCAGTAAACCCGAAACAAGTGGGCGGCCCTCTGCCCGGCATGGCCGCCGTGGCTCTATGGATGCTCCTGCTCTGCGGCATCGGACTCTTCGGCGTGATCACGCATCATCTGCCTTTCGTGGTGACGGTGCTGTGCGCGTTTTTCGCCGCGGCCTCGAGCGGCCTTCTGCAGCAACGCCGCTGGGGATGGGCGCTCTCGCTCGCCGCCGTCTTTCTCTCCATGTGTTACGGCGTTTATATGCTGGTGCATTTTCATCAGGCGCCTTTGATCGTCATGATCGCGGTCAATATGGTCTTTTTTCTTTATCTGATCCGTCCGGAAGTGATTGAGCGGCTTCGGTAATGCGCAAGTTCATGACGAACCGCACATACCAGGTTCTTCTCATGCGGCACGGTACAATAGAAGGTTGCCATGGCTACGCCCGCTGAACTGATCCAGATTGACCTCGCTCCACGGAAACCCGCACCCAAGCCGGAATGGCTGAAGGCACGCGCTCCAGTGGGCGACAATTATCACGACCTCAAAAAGCTGGCGCGCAGCCTCAATCTGCATACTGTGTGCGAATCGGCGCATTGCCCTAACATCGGTGAGTGCTGGAACCATCGCACTGCGACCTTCATGATGCTGGGCAATACCTGCACACGGCGCTGCGGCTTCTGCGCGGTTCCCAAGGGACGCCCTGACGCCATAGATTTTGACGAGCCGCGCCGGGTGGCTGAAGCCGTCGCCACGCTTGGATTGAAATTTGCGGTTATCACCAGCGTCAATCGAGACGACGATATTCTGGGCGGCGCGCGTGCCTTTGCCATGGTGATTGACGAGATTCGCCAACAGGCGCCAGGCTGCCAGGTGGAAGTGCTGGTCCCCGATTTTCAGGGCAATGAAGAAGCGATTCGGACGGTCGTCGAAGCTCGGCCGGAAATTCTGAACCATAACACCGAATCTGTGCCACGGCTCTATCGCGCCGTTCGCTCCGGTGCGCGCTATGAGCGCACACTGCGCCTGCTCGCGTATGCAAAGGAAATCAATCCGGCAATCACGACCAAATCCGGTGTGATGGTTGGCCTCGGCGAAGAGATGGACGAGTTGCTGCAGGTCTATCGCGACCTCGCGGCTGTTGGAACGGATGTCCTGACGATTGGCCAGTACCTGCGGCCCTCAAAAGACCATCTGCCGATGGCGCGGTACTACACCCCGGATGAGTTTGCCTTCATGAAGCAGGAAGCGCTGAAGATGGGCTTCCGCCATGTGGAATCGGGTCCGCTGGTGCGTTCGTCCTATCACGCGCATGAGCAGGCGAATTCTTCCGGCGTCACCATGCTGATGTAGGGCCAGTTCTCCGAAATCAGAGCGGGATACGCTTCAAAATCAGAGGAATGCATCGATTTTGTGGGTCAAGCGGCCTTCTTCCTATGGTTTTTCTGCGTCTAATGCATATGGATCATGCCCGATGCCGCCAGAGCATGGTAGCTTGATCCGGGTTGTCGTTTCCCAGCTAATGCTGCTGTAATTTAGTATGTCCCCCGGACAATTAAGGAGAAGTTCGTGAAGAAAAACCGTTCTGTGCTGTTCTATTGCTGCCTTGCTCTACTTTTCAGTTTCGTGAGTGTCTTTCAGACTCCTTTGATCCATGCACAGACGCGCGTGAGCGACAAAGATGTGGAAGCCCTGATGAAGAACCTGAAAGAGGACTCGAAGTCTTTTCGATCGAACTTTGAAACGGCGCTCAAGAAAAGCGCCATCCGGAGAACCAGCCAGGAAAAAGACGCCAAAGAAATAGTTTCCAGTTTTGAAAAACAGATGGATTCGATGCTGAGTGAATTCAAAAAGACGAAAAGAGGCGACGTTGCTGTCGAGACGGCGATCGGCAGTGCTCAGGAGATTGACAGGCTCCTCCATAACCTGCAACTGGATCCTAAAACGGTTTCCGAGTGGCAGAAGATCCGCTCCGAACTGGATCGGGTATCGAATGCCTTCGGCATCAACGCGCACTATAGCCGTTCATAAATCCGACCGGGCGACATTCCGCGTCTGCCCTCGCGGGATGACGGAGTTCTTCCAACCAAGTAGAATACGGATTTTGGATTCGTAATAAAGGAAGAAGACGACAATGGCAGTCTCAGCAATGGCCGGCATTCCGGCGCTCAAGGACATTCATCATCAGCTCAAGTCCCGGATGGACAAGGCTGTGCAGGATTTTCAGACCAATCTGGCGTCCACGCGCACCGGTCGCGCGTCGGTGGCCATGCTCGATCAGGTCCGGGTCGACTACTATGGCACTCCTACGCCGCTCAATCAGGTTGCCCAGTTAACCACTCCGGATGCCAACATGATTGTCATCCAGCCCTGGGACGCGAGCATTATCGGTGAAATCGAGAAAACGCTGCGCACCTCCGATCTCGGCTTCAATCCGCAGAATGACGGCAAAATCGTGCGTGTTCCCGTCCCGCCAATGACGGAAGAGCGACGCCGTGAAGTAGTCAAGCACCTGAATAAAGTTCTTGAAGAGCATAAGACCGCCGTGCGCAATGTCCGTCGCGATGGCAACGACCTGATCAAGAAAGCCGCCAAGGACAAGAAAATCTCCGAAGACGAAGAGAAGCGTTCACTCGAAGAGATCCAGAAGCTGACCGATGAGGAAATCAAGCGCATGGACGAGATGAGCAAGAAAAAAGAAGTGGAAATCATGCAGGTCTAGACTGCCGCGTATAGCGATTCGCGCCTTCGGCGCAAAAACAATGCCGCTGCGTTGCAGCGGCATTTTCAGCCTATGAATGATTCCAGCACCCATCAATGTTGCGGCGGTGAGGAGCCGGGAATCAACATCCGTGACTCTGTGCGGAATTTCTTGAAATTGGAAAAAGTATCAATCTGTTTTCCTTGCGAGCCTTGTTCGATGTTCATTGGCGCTCCGGGTGTCGGTATGTCAAGGTTCTTCGTCGTCTTGTCCGCGCCGACCCAGTCTAGTTTCGTAGAAGTGTGGTGCCATACGCCATCGATCAGGCTCCATGTAAAGGTAACAACGGTGCCCGTGCCGTACTGGTCGACAGTGTGATCGAGCACTATGCGGGTGCGGTGGAAGAACGGCTGCTGGTTATCCACCCAAAGGGTCACCGGACCGCTCATTCGAACCGCTGTATCGCTGCGCGGAAGATCGCGGCGCGGCTTGCATTGGATCACCGTCGCCGGACGCTTATCGACCTTTTCGTGTCCGGTAATTTTGCAGCCATACAGGCTTGTTAGCTGCTTGGGGTCTGTCATGATGGCGGCGATGCCCTCAGGCATCCTCAACTGCTGCTGTCGCTGCTCTGGGGAAAGCGTATGGATAGTCGCGACCATACGGTTGTAACGCTCGTTCTCCCACGCGGCGATCTCTGGCGGGAGCCGCAGCCCATTGATGCCGGTCACGCGGCGGTAGGGAATCCCTTCGACAAAAATGACATCGTACTGGACTGACCATCTCCATTCCGCATTCACCATGAATGCCTGGATGATCCATTTGCTCCCCGGCAGAGTCGGTTTCGGCTCATCGGTCGAGGCACCAGCGAGGACGCTGGCATCATCTTCGTGGAAGGTATAGGCGAGGGCATCTCTCGAATTTGCATCCGCATTGGCAATGCTGGCGTCGATCAGCGCGGATGCGGTCCTGGGCGCTTGCGCCAGACCAGCGCCGCTCGACAAAGACAGGACAATGACCGCAACCGGTGCGAAAGATTTCGTCACTCACCGCCTGAAAGCGTGAAATAGAGAGTCCCGATCTTTCTACTACAGAGTCTTTCTCTCCAGAACTATAAATTCCGCTCCAGGTTGTTCCATCTCACATCAAAAACTTCGGCATGCCGTGTGACGGCAATGATCCCGGCAGCCTGCGCTCCATTTCGCTGCGCACCTGATTGAGGCCGTACATACAGCTTTCAAATGCTTCCGAGAGCCGGCCAAACAGCGGCGCCTCGACTGCATATTCGAAGACGTCAAATTTGGAGACGATGTAATAGCTCTCCTTGCCGGCGCGGATCATGTCATAAAGGTTGGCACTTTCGTTTTCGCGCCACTTGTGCACCGACTCCGGATACATGCCTGTGCAGAAGAGCGCGTAATCACCGATGTGCTTGCGGATTTCGCGTTCCACGTCGAAAGAAGACGCGGTCCCGTGAACCGGGTCGGAGGCGACTAGCATCTCGCCCACTTCTCTCACTGGCCGTCCGGCGGCATCGCGCACTGGGTAGAGGCGTTCGGACATACAGAAGTCGGTCAGCAAATCCGCCACGTAGGTTGTCACCTCGCGATCATTGATGCTGACATGTTCGCCGTAGCAATCGGCCACAACATCGTGAAAGAACTGGCGTAACGCATGGTCCTGCGGAATCATATCGAACCTCCCCCGATGCAATTCACTGACAGGTGCATGCGTGCCTGGTGCGATTGCTCCTACCAGAAACTGCTGCTGTATGGATTACAAATGAATGAATTCGTTTCATAAAACAAGAGACTTCTTTGGTTCCACCCAAATTGCTTAGCACTCGAAACGCCGATTTGGGACAATTTCGCACATTGGGATTGTCACGTTTTCTTCAAACTTCCCACCATACAACGGGCGTATTCTGAGTTGCGTATCCAAAAATCCCCGCAAGGAATTCCCGTGACCAAGGAAAATTCCTCAAAATCTTCCCGCAAACCTTCTCATCCCGCTAAAAAGCATCACCCCGTCCCCAAGCCAACTCCGGCGCCCACACCAAACCCCAGCCAACCGAGCAGTGGCCAGCCTGTTTTCGGACAGCCGCAGCCCAGTCCCGACCCTACCTCGTTCAAGACGCCTCATCCGTCAGATACGGGCCTGTACAGCAAAGTCAACAACAAGTTGATTCAGCCGATTCCCACGGCACGTGGAGGTGCTGAGCCGATCCTTACGCTGGCCGAAGTCTACAGCGACCAGGGCGCGGCCAAAACCACAGCGATTCAACAGGCCGGGCAGATCATCTTCCACTCCGTTGGAGATACGGGCAGCGTAAAGGGACCAACGACACAGAATCAGGTATCGGACAAGATGGTTGCGGACTTCAGTGAATCGAACGCCGCCAATGTGCCATCGTTCTTCTTCCATCTTGGCGATGTGATCTACAGCTTCGGCGAAGCGAAGTATTACTACGATCAGTTCTACGAGCCGTACCGCGAGTATCCGGGACCAGTCATCGCCATTCCAGGTAATCATGATGGAGTGGTGTACTCGGGCGACGCTGCACCTACGCTCGATGCCTTTCTCCGCAATTTCTGTTCGGCGTCACCCGTACATACGCCGGAAGCAGTCGGGCTGCTACGCACATCGATGATCGCTCCTGGCGTTTACTTCACCTTCGATGCGCCGTTCGTGCGCATCCTTGGGCTGTATTCCAATGTGCTGGAAGACCCGGGTGTCATCTCGAGTGAAGGCGGAACACGTCCTACGCTCAGTGATGTGCAGCTCACTTTTCTAAAAACCGCGCTTACCCGCTGCAAGACGGAAAAGTACGCGGGAGCGGTGATTGTTGCCGTGCACCATCCTCCCTATACCGGCGGTGAAAACCACAGCCCAAGCCCAAATATGTCAGCCGATATCGATAACGCGGCGAATGGAGCAGGCTTCTGGCCGCATGCGATCTTCTCAGGACACTCACACAACTACCAGCGCTATACGCGAACGGTGAACGGCATTTCCATCCCATATCTGGTGGCCGGCAATGGCGGACACTCACCGCTTGCCAGCCTGCGCAGCGATGCACAAGGAGATACCATCCGCACTCCTTACACCATCGACAGTGACCTGACCCTGGCCAGCTACGATGACAAGAATTATGGATATCTGCGTGTCGTGGTCAACGCTCAGGCCATGCGCATTGAATATCATCCTGCCTCCGATGGTTCGACAACCAAGACTCCGGACGATGCTGTGACCATAAACCTCACAACACGGGCGCTATCGTAGACCCGCTATCTAGCGCTGTCCGGAAATGCACAGCCGCGTCCGGTTCCGAACAAACGTGCTGATTGTTTTTGCTGCGCGAAACACCTGCTATCCGAGTCCATCGTTG
Organism: Alloacidobacterium sp.; assembly: GCA_035482895.1. Taxonomy (GTDB): domain Bacteria; phylum Acidobacteriota; class Terriglobia; order Terriglobales; family Acidobacteriaceae; genus Alloacidobacterium. Next base: position 21,116 of record DATHQH010000104.1, read on the forward strand.
TAGTTAGCTCGAAAAAATGTGTGGTCGATGAATTGCTACGAAGAGATTCGTAGCTGTCTAAAAATTTGGCACTGAAATCTCAGGATGTTTGCAGTAACCGCGAGGAGCGCAATGCAGAATCTGCTTAGAAACATTCGTTTCAGTCTCCGCATGCTGGCCAAAAATCCTGGCCTGACTTTCACTGTATTGCTGACGCTCGCATTAGGCATTGGAGCAAACACAGCCATCTTTACCGTCGACTATGCGACGTTGCTGGCGCCGCTGCCTTATCCCCGGCCGGATCAGTTGGTCGTGGCCTGGTCGAAGATTCAGGGCTTTCACAACGGAGTGTCAGCGGGCGATTACACGGACTGGAAGCAGCAGAGCCGCTCCTTTCAGGATTTGAATGCCTGGACGGGCGACTCGTTCAACATTGCCACAAAAGCTCAGCCTGAGAATATCGATGGGCGCAGGGTGACTCCCGGCTTTTACCGGATGACCGGCGACAGATTTTATCTCGGCCGTGATTTTCTGCCTGAAGAGGGGCAGGAGGGCAAAGATCACGTCGTCATCCTGATGCACAAGTTATGGAAGCGGCTGGGCTCCGACCCTCACATCATCGGTAAGACAATCCAGGTGAATGGCGAACCCCACACTGTGGTGGGCGTCTTCGCCGAAGGGATGACGGATCGCGGTCAGGGCGAAATTGTAGCTCCATTGGTCTTCAAAACTGAGCAAATCAATCATGACTTTCACTGGTTGCTGGTCATGGGGCGGCTCAAGCCCGATGTGACCGTCAAGCAGGCGCAGGCGGACATGAACGCAGTGACCGCTCATATCGCGCAGCAATATCCGAAGAGCAATAAAGGCTGGGGCTCATTCGTAGAGCCGCTCAAGAATGACTTTCTACCGAGCGAGCGCATTCTGACCCTGTGGCTGCTTTTGGGCGCGGTTGGTTTCGTGTTGTTGATCGCATGCGTGAATGTAGCCAACCTGCTGCTGGCCAAGAGCATGACCCGGCAAAAGGAGCTGGCAGTACGCAGCTCGCTGGGCGCGACACCGAAGACAATCTTTGCGCAGCTACTTACTGAAAGCCTGCTGCTCGCGATGGCTGGGGGTATTCTGGGCGTCGGCGTGGGCTATGCCATGCTGCACGGGTTGATTGCCGTGATGCCTGACGGAACGCTGCCGAGCGAGGCGGATCTGAGCCTGAATCTGCCCATCCTGCTGTTTACATTAGCTGCCACCACGCTCGCCGGGTTGCTGTTTGGCTGCGTTCCGGCATGGTATGCATCGCGGGTCGATCCTGCGGAAACCCTCAAAGAAGGCGGCCGTTCGGGCACGAGTGTGGGACGCCACCGCCTGCGCAGAATTCTTGTCGTCGGGGAGTTCACGCTGGCTCTGGCACTGCTTGCCGGAGCTGGTCTGGCGATTCACAGCTTTCTCAATCTGCAGCGTGTGGATCTGGGAATCAAAACGGATCACGTGCTTACGTTCTTTCTTCCTGTTCCCGATTCGCGCCCGAAAGACCCGGAAAAGATTGTGGCCTACTACCGCCAGATTCTCGCCGGCATTCAAGCAGTTCCGGGAGTGTCGCATGTTTCGGCGGAAACCGGGCTCCCGCTGGAAGGAAGCGGCTTCGGGATGCCGTTTGCACTTGCCGACAAGCCAACCTATGCCGATCCTTCACAGCGCCCAAATACGTCCTTCGGCATGGTGACGCCGGATTATTTCAAGACCTTCGGCATCCAGATGGTGAAAGGACGCGCGTTCAATGATCAGGACACGTCCTCTAGCGTAAAAGTCGCGGTGGTCAATGAGGAGTTCGTCAACAAATATTTAAAGGGTACCGATCCACTACAGAAGCGGGTGCTGGTCGAACAGTTGATTCCGGGCGTCACCAAACTCGGGCCGCCGATCGAGTGGCAGATTGTTGGAGTCTTCCACAATGTGCGTAGCCGCGGCTTCCGCGAAGACTATCCCGAAATGGAAATACCCTTCTGGCAGATTCCATGGCCGAGTGCGGGCATCGGTGTGCGTACCGAGGAAGATCCGGCAACGATGACCAAAAGTATTGCGGCAGCCGTGCATACGGTCGATCCGGAAATTGCTTTAGCGACGCCGCGCACGCTGGACCAGGTGCGCGATGAGGTGCTGGCCAACGACCGCTTCACGGTGATTTTGTTCGGTAGCTTCGCAGGAGTGGCGCTTTTGCTGGCAGCGCTCGGTATCTATGGTGTGATGGCCTTCTCGGTGGCCCAGCGATCGCATGAAATCGCCCTGCGCATGGCGCTGGGGGCAACGCGAAATCGTGTGGTGGCGCTAGTGGTAAAAGAGGGCATTCTACTTGCGTTTATCGGGCTGGGGCTTGGATTGGTCGGCGCGTATTTTGTGGGTCGCGCTATGCGCAGCACCTTGTTCGGCGTGGGCGCGATGGATTTCTCCGCCTTTGGCGTGGTGGGTCTGATTCTTTTGATTGCGGCCTTGCTGGCTTGTTATCTACCTGCGCGCAGGGCTTCAGCGGTCGAACCGATGCAGGCGTTGCGGATGGAGTGATTCTCGAAGGATAGCCTGTCTGTTCTTGATGTCGGCTGTATTCTTCGCCGATACGATCAACATTTTCGGCAAAATCTGGAAAGGTCGCGCCGACTTCAATCCTGCGCGTGTCTCAGGCTGGTGGCGGCGGCTGCTGGTGATTCAAGACGAAGAAAGGCAGCCTCCGGGCTGCCTTTCTTGCAGAGCTGAAAACTGATCAGTCGGCGCTGACCAGCTTTGGTTCGCGGGATTCCAGTTCGGTGAGGCGCTTGGCCAGAAGGAGTTCGAGGTTCTCAAGCGCTTTGCTGAAGCCCTCGATGCCTTCCTTCAGCTTGTCGTGGGCCATGCGGTCGGCCGCGTGCATCTTGTCGAAGGTCGCCTTGTCGATGGTGAGCTTCTCGATTTCCATCGTCTTGGCTTTTTCGGGATCGAGCTTGCGCGGCAGATCACCTTCGGTTTGGGCGAGTTCCGATATCAGGTGCGGGGAGATGGTAAGCAGATCGCATCCGGCAAGCTCAATGATTTCGCCGGTGTTGCGGAAACTCGCGCCCATGACCACGGTCTTGTAACCGAATTTCTTGAAGTAGTTGTAGACGCGGGTGACGGACTGTACGCCGGGATCGTCGGCCCCCTGGTAATCCTTACCCGTGTCCTTCTTGTACCAGTCGAGGATGCGACCGACGAACGGCGAGATGAGTGTGACGCCGGCTTCGGCGCAGGCGATGGCCTGATGCAGTCCGAAGAGCAGCGTCAGGTTGCAGTGGATGCCTTCCTTCTCGAGCTGCTCGGCGGCGCGGATGCCTTCCCAGGTGGAGGCGATCTTTACCAAAATGCGCTGGCGCGAGATACCAGCGCCCTCATAGAGGCCGATGATGTCGTGGGCCATCTTGATGGTGGCTTCGGTGTCGTAGGAGAGGCGGGCGTCAACTTCGGTCGAGACGCGGCCGGGGACGATGGCGAGAATCTTCTTCCCGAATTCAATGGCGAGATGTTTGAAGGCGAGGGTCGCGACGTCCTTGTCGGTGGAGTTACCGCCGAGTTGCTTGCGTGCGCTGATCAGCGTGTCATCGACAATGGATTGATACTGCGGCATCTGTGCGGCCGCGGTGATCAGCGACGGATTAGTGGTCGCATCCTGTGGCTTGGCTTCTTCAATGGCTTCGATGTCGCCGGTGTCGGCTACGACGACGGTCATTTGGCGGAGCTGCTGGAGCAAAGACTTCGACATACATTCCTCCCGATCTCAGGCCTGGTTGAACAGGGCTACATAACATTAGATGCGACGGAGCAGGTGTGGATACCGATGTGGATACCGATTCGATTATCCCATGATTACCGGGTTCGAGAGCGTTCCTATGCCTTCAATTGTGACTTCCACCGTATCGCCGGGCTGCATGGGAGATACGCCCGCAGGCGTGCCCGTCGGAATTAAGTCCCCCGGATAGAGCGTGATGGCAGCCGTGATATGGCGTAGCAGGAAGTCAATGGGAAAGATGAGGTCGCGTGTATTTCCATCCTGCCGCAACTCGCCATTCAGGCGTGTCTGGACTCTGATTCCTGCGTCGGGATCGATTTCGTCTGTGACGTATGGGCCAGCCGGGCAAAAGCTATCAAAACCCTTTGCACGCGACCACTGCCCGTCGGATTTCTGCAGATCGCGGGCGGTCACGTCATTCACGATGGTGTAACCGCGAATGTACGGGCGCACATCGTCGTCGGGATCGATTTTTGAGCAGCGCTTGCCGATAACGACGGCTAATTCCCCCTCGAAATCGACGCGCTGAGAGATCGCGGGAATGCAAATCGGCTGATTGTGAGCGATGAGCGAAGATGGCGTCTTCAGAAAAAGCAGCGGCTCTTTCGGCACTTCGTTGCCCAGCTCGGCGGCGTGCTCACGGTAGTTGCGGCCGATGCAGACGATCTTCGACGGCACGACTGGTGGCAGTAACGTGGCGAGTTCGAGCGGGAGCGGGTCGATGCGGTTGCCCTCGGCCTCGGGGAACTTTGTCCACGGGTCTTCTTCCGGGGGCGGTAAAAGCCGTTCGATCCAGAGCGTGCCGTTGCGGTCGGCAATCTCGCCGTATTGCGGTCCAAAATCAGAGAGAAAGCGGCAGTATTTCATGGTCTCCTCATTGTGGCAGTGCTTCTTCTATCTCTTGAGAGCGGGCACTCTCGTTATGATCCAGGTCGATGGCGCTCACCGAATAGGCATACCGCGTGCCCGGTTTCGCGGACGCATCGCGAAATGCTGGTGTCGGCACGGGCTGCTCCGGCGAGATGCGCGTCGGGGCAGCACTCGATCCGGCTTCGCGGCGGTACACGAAGTATCCGGCAAGATCATTCTCGGTATTCGGCGACCAGGAGAGATCGATGACATGCTCATCCGGACTGGCGACGGCGATCAATCCTGTAGGAACGGCGGGTGGAAACAGGTCGCGGTTATTGAGCGTAAAGGGATCGCTGGGATCGCTGAGGACTTCGATGCTGTGGGCCCCCAGCGTGAAGGTGGCAGCGCGCTGCGCTGTGTAGCGATAGATCTGGTTGAAGGAGGCGTCTTTGTCGAAGGCATGTCCGGGATCACTCTGCCCGGCATACGGTACTTCAAGGGTCTGAACAGCAGGCACCTCCGCCCCCTCACGCATGGAGGCGGAGCCGGGCTTCGCGGGCGCGCCGGGTTTGGGAATCAGCGTCCGCTGGATGCGGACGAGGGTACTGGCGTCCTGCACCGGCTGCCAAGTAAGCAGGACTCCATTCGAACGGGCTTCCGCAGCGAACGGCGTCGGTTTGGCTGGCGGTGTTCCGGCAGCGGAATAAGCCGGGTTTGAAGACCCGGCAATGTGGCCCTGGCGATTGCGCAGCTCGACCGTATACGTGATGAGCCGCGGAGGGCCGCTGGTCAGCGATGCGGGAAGGTGATCGGTAAAGTCGGCGATTGCCGTGGGCGCATACTTCTCGTCCCCCGCCGATTCGCAGGGTTCGTTCTCGATACTGCGACAGATGCGGGCCGCCTGGTCACCTTTAAGGAGGACGCGATCGGTGGACCGCTTGGGCATCGTCCAATGCAGGTGGACATCGTTGCCGATACGCGACGCCGTCAGGTCAGAAGGAGGTTGCGGCAGATTAAGGCTGGGTGGCTGAGGAGCTGAGTAAGTGCCACAGCCTGTGAGCTGTGGCAGCACGATGGCCAAGCTGATGAAGACAAAGAGGGATGCCCGCGTGCGCTGTTCCATTCCCTTTTCAGCGTAGCAGAGGAGCGGGGATCAGGTGGACTTCGCCAGCAGAGATTCGAGCGCCAATGCCAGTTGCGCGTGCCGAAACCTGAATCCGGTTTCGGCGAGCCGGGCAGGGATGGCGCGTGCGCTGGCCAGCAAAACTTCATCGGCCATCTCCCCCACGGCAAGCCGCAGCGCGAATGCCGGAGCGGGGAGAATAGATGGGCGATGGATTGCCTGCGCCAGAGCCCGGGTGAATTCCGCATTGGTAACGGGAATGGGTGAAACCATGTTTACCGGGCCGGCAAGCTGGGCGTCTTGGATGATATGGAAAACAGCGTCGACCATATCGGGCAAAGCAATCCAGTTCACCCATTGCTGCCCGGAGCCGAGTCTTCCACCCAGCCCAAGGCGAAACAGGGGCAGGAGCTTTGCGAGCGCGCCTCCATCCGGCGAAACCACCATGCCAAAGCGAATGTGGCTTACGCGGATTCCCGCATCTCTGGCGGGTTGCGCGGCAGCCTCCCATTGAAAGCAGGTTTCTGCCAGAAAGCCGGCGCCGGGAGCCGAGTTTTCTGTCAGGATTTCATCGCCCCGGCTCCCAAAAATCCCCGTAGCTGAGGCGCACAAAAACGTTCGCGGGGGATTCTTCAACGCAGCTAATAGCCGCGCCAGCGCTTGCGTGCTTTGTACTCGGCTTTCAACGATCTCCCTTTTATAGGCGGGCGTCCAGCGATGCGCGGCCAGGTTGGCGCCCGAGAGGTGAATGACCACATCAAAACCCTCCAACTGCCGGGGATCTTGGACGGCCGGAGACGATTGAGGTGACCATAGTATGTCCTGCTGGCCTTCAGACGAGGTCTTCCTTACAAGTCGGGTTACTGAAATCTGTTGGGCAGAGAAGGCTCGTATCAAAGATGTGCCGACCCAACCAGAAGCACCGCTGATCAGGATGCGTTGTGCACTGTTCATCATTTGCCAGTAGGATGCACTGCACAGGGCGACAAAGGGAACTGCAATTCCTCTCGTATCGGTCGGAAATGACAGGAAGATGACATTTTAAGGACAACGTCGTGGGTTGAACACCGCTAGAATTCGGGCTGAGTTGAGTAGGTAAAAATCGCTCGTTATCAAAAAGCGCCATAGATTTGTTGACACAGCTGAAATATCTATTGGTAATAGCAACAAAGAATGATTTGATCGCATCAAGCTAATAAGTGAGAAAGGTTTGGTCATGAACAGAAAGCCTGAGTCTGGCAAGCAGATCGATCCGGCGAGCGCCGAGGCGTTCATCTCCGAAAAGCATATTGGAGAGCGTATCAAGCGCTTGCGTCTAAAGAAGTCGATGGGCCTGGTAGAGCTGGGCAGGCATACAGGGCTTTCCGCCAGCTTTCTTTCACAGCTTGAAACAGGCCGCGTCGTGCCGACGCTGCGGAATCTGGCTCGCATTGCCATGGTATTCAGCAAAGACCTCTCTTACTTCTTTGAAACTGAGCCACATACGGTCTTTCGTGTGCACAAGCAGAATGAGCGGTTGAGGCTGCCTCAAACCGGCGTCGATGACCCAACCTACTATTTTGAAAGTCTGGGCTACATGGTGCCCGATCGGCACCTCGATCCTTACCATGCAGAATTCCTGCCGCAGAAAAAGGCGGTCGATATCCGGCCCCATGTGCATCCGGGATATGAGTTTCTCTACATGCTGGATGGAGAGTTGGAGATTCGGCACGCGGATAAAACGCATGTTCTGGAAACAGGTGACGGCGTGTATTTTGATGCGAGCACTCCGCATTCGTACCGGTGTGTAAGCAAAGGGCCGGCGACTGCCATCATCGTGAGCATGCATCAACAGCATATCCAGCAGCAGCAGATGGCGATGCACTTGCGTCCCGCGGGAAACGCAGCGATGAACCGTACTGCACAGCAACCGGCCCTGGCGACCGCCGCGCCTGAGCTAAAGCAACAACCCGGGCAACAAGTCCCGGCTGGGGTACGCGTTGCGAGTGAGTTGCCGGGAAACACCCGCTAGACAACATGCGAGCGTTTACGTTGAGCTCTATGCGATGTGGCCTTTGCCCGGAAGGAAGAGCTGTTCTACCTGCTGCCAGTTATCGACGCGGCGATAGCCCGACACCTTGAGATTATGGGGCGCGGTAAAGAGAATCCCTTCCCCACGGAAGCGGCGCAACTGCCGCGGCTGGTCATCGATTAAATAATCGGCGCTCAAAATTCCTTTGTCTCCACAGAAGATAAAGTGAGTTGGCGGCAGATAGGGAAAATGGCGTCGCAGCCAGCGGAACTTTGGGCCGAAGGAATTCGGGAATTCCATCGCGGCGGTCGCGATAAAAACCTCGTAACGCTGCGCCAGCGACTTCACCACACGCTGACTGTCAGCCATGACCTCTAAATCCTCAAAGAAATCTTCCGATCGCAAATAACCTTCGAGCCGTTCCTGCCGATCGGCAGAGACGATCTCCCACAGCCATTTGCCTTCGAGATCGGCTTTCGTTACCGCCTCGTCGTGATCCCGGTTATAACGTGCTATGTGCTCGGCGAGAGTGTCGGCCAGCACCTCGTCCATATCGATGGCGATTCGCTTCATGATTCAGTGTCTGGGTCTGGCGCTTCGGCAACGGTTTTTTTATTGCGCCTGGATGGGTTCACCATGGGCGGTTCCGGAATGGGCTCGGAGGCCGCATCGAAATAAAGCAGGCGTCCGCAACTCTCGCAGTGGATGCGCTGCCCTTCGCGCACTTGGTTCCACATCTGCGGGCGAAGAAACATCTGACAGCCAAGACAGCGCTGCCCCTCGACGCGAGCCAGCCCCGTCCCGCGAGACGATGCGATGCGATCGTAGTCGGCGAGCAGGTCCTCCTCGATCTGGCTGCGAAAAGTTGCGCAAGCCTGATTCAATGCATCGAGGCGAGCTTGCTGTTCCTCGGTCTGCCTCCGGGCCGATTCCTTTTCCTGCTCGACAAAAGCCTTGTGGCTGGCCAGCTCCTGGCGTGCCTGTGTACGGCTGGTTTCGAGCTGGTCCGCACGCTCCATGCCCTCCAGTTCCTGATCTTCGAGCCTGCGGATTTCATTCTCCGCAAAGGTGATTTCATGCTGCAACGCGTGGAACTGCTCGTTGGTTTTGACGCTGCTCGACTGCTCGCGGAATTTGGCGATCTTCTGCTGCTGGTCTTTGATGTCGCTTTCCAGACGACGGCGTTTGGTTTCTTCCGCCTGGATCGCTTTGTCCGCCTGCTCAACCCCAAGCGTCTGTACGCGCAGCTTTTCTTCCAGGGTTGCAAGGTGACGGGGCAATGCAGCAATGGATTGCCGGAGCTTTGCGACTTCTACATCGGCTTCCTGCAGACGGATAAGGTGTTCAAGAGAGTCATCTATCATTTGAAAGTGCAGTCTAGCACGCGTGAGGGGCGCTGGCTTTGGCGTATAGGGCAGAGATTGATTACCGGAATCCTGGTAGTGTCAATTAACGGAGACGGTTCAGCGGGAGACGGGATGGCATCACGGACAGAACTGGGCGCGATGCCGGTGCATGCGGGGCTTACTCCCCGTCCGGTCAGCCTGCCGCCACTGAACGGCTTTGATCTAAAGGCCCGGTACCAGGCGGCCCGCTGCAATGGGGACTTCTTCGATGCGGTGATGGCGGGTTCGCGCGTGATCTTCCTGCTGACGGACATCGCAGGCAGTCGAGCGGAGGCTCACCCGGTCGCAGCCAACGTGCAGGTTGTATTTCGAACGAAAGCGCAGGAGATGTTCGAGTCTCCCGGCGCAAATGAATCGGAGAGCATCGCCCTGTTGGCGCGCGACGTGAACCGCTCGCTGATTGACGCAGCTCGCGGCGTGCGGTTTGCTCCTGCCTTCCTCGGTTGCTTCAACCTGACTGTCAGTGTCCTTACGTATCACAATGCAGGCGCCCTCAACGCGATATTCCGCGATGCCGAGGGCGTACGCGTTCTTGAGTCGGGCGGAATTCCGCTGGGGCTTTTTACCCACAACACCTATGAGCCGGCTGTTCTGGCGTTTGAGCCGGGCGCGAAGCTGCTGCTCGTCACCAAGGGAGTTACCGAGAGCCGCCGCGGATCAACGACGTTCGGTGTCGAGCGCGTTCGACGGGTGCTGGAGAATGCCAACACGGATTCGGCATTGAAAATCTGTGAAGACGTGCTGCGCGAAGCCAGCGAATTCAACGATCATCCGTGGTCACGTCTTTACGATTTTTTCCACCCCAGCAAGCGCCAATGCAGAGACGACATGACTGCGGTGGCGCTAGTGCGTCCCGATCATCTGAGTGGTGACTTAACTGAGTAAGTTAGTTTTTCGCGACAAGAATTTGCGTAGCGGGTCAGCTTGAATCCAAGTATGTCTGAGTAGCCGGTTATTCGGACATGTAATCAGCACTACATCCGAGAAGCCGACTCCCAAGGAACAATTCGTGTTCCTTTGCATCCTGTCTGGCCAAGGCCAGTTGCGCGCTTGTCGGGACTCATCCACGTGTCGGCGTGTAGTCCAGTGGAACCGCCTTATCGCCGACCCTCCATGAAGCCAATGTATTTCCATCATCGAACGCGGAGGCCCTGCATCACCCTGTCGCTCCGGGGTTACCATTGTGTGCAGGAGCGAAATGCGCACCGCTATCACGCTCGCATTGCTTGTCGTAAGCGGTAGTCAGGTTGCCGTCGGCCAACACTTTCGTCAAGTGACAATTCCCACCGGGCCGGAACCGCGATGGATCGCCGTTGCGGATGTGAACCACGACCGGAATCCCGATATCCTCGTCGCGAATGCCGGTTCAGAAAGCGACGACTCTGGCTCCATTACGGTGCTCCTCGGGGATGGACATGGAGGGTTTCATCCCGCAGTCAACTCACCGTTCCCCGCCGGACACCTTCCCAACGACATTGCCATGACGGACATGAACAACGACGGCAACCTCGATATCGTCGTTGCCAACCATCAGTCCCCTTATCTGCGGGTCTTTCTTGGGGACGGTCGCGGCGGCTTCAGGCTCGCGCCCGATTCACCCGTTGACGTCCATTCCAACCCTCATCCGCACGCCGTTGTGGTTGCAGATTTTGACTCCGACGGCAAACTGGACGCCGCCACCGACAGCTGGGGCAATAACCAAATCGAAATACTCCGCGGCGACGGCATGGGGCGTCTCATTACTCCGGGCAGCTTTTTCGCAACCGGGCGTCGCCCCTATGAACGGCTCCGGACTGCGGACTTCAACCATGACGGCCACGCGGACATCGTCACCACCAATCTTGACGACGGTACGGTATCCATCCTGCTGGGCGATGGCCGCGGCGGACTGTGGAATGCGCCCGGCTCGCCGTTTCCTGCAGGGGCCAAACCCTGGGAGATTGTCATTGACGACGTCAACCGCGATGGCAATCCCGATCTCATCATCATCCCTTATCAGCGCGACATCAGTAGACCGTCAGAGAATGCCCTGACGGTCCTTCTCGGTGACGGTCACGGCACCTTTCATCCCATGCCTGGTTCACCGTTTCCTCTGGGAGATTGTCGTGGTCCTAATAGCGTCTCTGCAGGCGACCTTGTCGGGGACGGAACCCAATCGATCGTAGTCGCCTGCGCAGAAAGCCGAACGATGCTCATCTATCGGCGCGCGAAGGCCGGGAACCTCGTTGCTACGACGATGCCGATCGCCGGTGGCTGGGGTTCTGTCGCTGTCGCGCCCCTGACAGCCGATGCGCGAAGCGCAATCATCACTGCGAACCACGATGCCGGTTCCATCACTATCTACTTTCCGGACTAGCACCCAACACCGCGATTT
>DATHQH010000105.1:0-25208 GCA_035482895.1 Alloacidobacterium sp.
AATCGCGATCCCGCCCGCAGCCGCGGTCCCGCGCAACATCGTTGTCGGCAGCGCCCAGAACGGCCCAAAGCATCCCCATATCCCCGCCGCTGCCAGTGAGAGCGCAGCCATAGCCAACCATGGAATGACGAGCCACGCGCTAAGCGCAAAACCCGCCATCGCCCCTGCGAGACTCGCCACCAGATACCACCGCCGCCTCTGCGTCTTGTCGGAGCGGTGTGCGATCCACAACATACCAATCGTTGCAAACACGTATGGAACCGCCGTCAGCAGGATCACTCTTGCATCCGAGGCATGCGAAATCTGTTTGAGCACGACCGGCAGCCATAGGCTCAAACTATAAAGCCCCACCGAAATCGCGAAATAGATAAAGGCCAGCCGCCAGAGCATCCTGTTTCGCCACACATCGCGCAGGTGGACGGAGTGCGCCGCGGAAATGCCTGCCTGCTCCATCGCAAGCGTTCCTTGCAGCCAAACCCGCTCGTCCTCGCGCAGCCATTCCGCCTGTTCCGGCGTATCCGTCAGCACCCGGAAGACCAGCAGACCCAGCAGAATCGAAGGCACTCCCTCGCCGACAAAGAGCCACTTCCATCCGGCAATCCCCGCGACGCCATTGAGCCGCAGCAACAGATTTGAAATCGGGGCGCCAATCATGCCGGCCACTGCCGTCGCCGCCATAAAGCGAGCCACGGCCCGTGCTCTTTGCTGCTTTGGAAACCAATAGGTGAGATAGAGAACGATGCCGGGGAAAAAACCAGCCTCCGCCGCACCCAAAAGAAATCGCAGCAGATAAAACTCTGCGGGCGTGCGCACCAGCGGCATGCTGGCCGAAATCACGCCCCAGATCATCATCAGCAACCCGATCCAGCGTCGCGGGCCCACGCGCAGCAGGATCAGATTGCTTGGCACTTCAAACAATGCGTAACTCAGAAAGAACAGCCCCGCCCCTGTGCCATAGACGGTATCGCTGAAGCTGAGTTCGCGCCGGATAAAAAGCGCCGCGTATCCCACATTCACGCGATCCAGATATGCAAACACATAGAGCGCAAAAAGAAAGGGCATCAGACGGCGAGAGACGCGTGCAATCGTCCTCGCCGAAAGATCTTCCGCCGTTTCCATCCGCTACTTGCTGACCTTCAACAAAACTGCGCTATGCTTGGGAAGCAGCACGGTATAGCTGCCATTGACAGCGGTCACGGCTTTGCCCGTCCACAGATCGCGCAGCGTGACGTTTCCACCAAAGCCAACTTCGCTCAACTTCAGCGTGATCGATCTGGGATCAGGCGCGCGATTAAACAAGGCAACTGCTTCCGCTCCGCCCGACAACGGTTTCGTCCAGATTTCCTTCGGACCCTCAGCCCATACACGGTCGCCCTGCTTGCCCAGTTTGTCCTGGTCCACCGCAATTACGTCTTTGTTTGTCAGAATTGCCAGCGTCTCCGGACTCATCTTGCTCAAGTCGTTTCCGGCCAGCAGCGGCGCAGCCAAAATCGCCCACAGAGTCATGTGCAGCCTGTACTCATCGCCCGTCATGCCGCCGTTGCCCACCTCGAGCATGTCAGGATCGTTCCAGTGCCCCGGTGACGCAAACTTCGCAAGCCCGGCCTGCGAAAAGCCGATCTGCTCCATGCGGTCATAGTGGTCGTTGATGTCCCCGGTCGTGCGCCACAGGTTGCCGCCAACCCCGGGCCCCCATCTCCACACATCATTCCATCCATATTGGCAAAGACTGTAGACGATCGGACGCCCGGTCGCGACAAGCGCCTTGTGCATCTTTTCGTAAGCCGCCTTTTGCATGGCAAAGGCTTTTTCGCCGTGTTCATCGCCTGTTTCCTGCTTCATGGTGTCGCGAAAGCTGCACAGGTCGTACTTCAGGTAATCTATGCCCCACCCGGCATACGTCTTCGCATCCTGCACCTCATGCCCGTAGCTGCCTTCATATTTGGCGCAGGTCTTTGGTCCGGGCGAAGAATAGATACCGATCTTCAGTCCCTTCGAATGCACATAGTCGGCCAGCGCCTTCATATCCGGAAATTTTTTGTTTGCATGAATCACTCCCTGCGCATCGCGTTCCCCTTGCCATGTATCGTCGATGTTTACGTAGATATAGCCCGCATCGCGCATGCCACTCGACACCAGTGCATCAGCAGCAGCACGTACATCTGCATCCGTCACTTTCCCGGCGAAATGATTCCAGCTATTCCAACCCATCGGCGGTGTCGTCGCGAGTTGAGATGATTGGGCAACTCCTGCGGCAGGGATCACCAGCAGACTCAATGAAAGCAACCAGGAAACGGCTATGTTGTTCTTTACCATGTTGTTAGGCAATTCTCCTTCTCCACAAGCAAGATATGCCGTAAATGCTTATATGTAAACGCAAACATTCCAGCGGAAGAAAATGCATTCTGCAAACCAGGCGTTTACACCTGCGTACAATAGGCTATGTTTGCCGCCATTGCATTCGCTTTGCCTCTTCTGCCATTCGCGCACCCTCAGGCAAAAATTAGCGCGACCGTAATCGAGCATGTTCGCGTCATCGATGGCACAGGCAGGCCTCCCATCGAAAACGTCACGGTCCTTCTGGAAGGCGGCAAGATTGCCTTTGTCGGCTCGCAAAAACCCGTGTCCGCCCCGAAAAACGCCAAGACCATTGACGCGACCGGCCAGACGCTAATCCCCGGCCTCATCAATGCTCACGGGCATCTCGGGCTCGTCGACGGGGCCAGGAACTCAGCCACAGCCTATACCGAGGACAACGTTCTCGCTGCGTTGCACCTCTACGAACGCTACGGCGTGACAACCATGCTTTCGCTCGGCGGCAACCGCGACCTCATCTATCCAATTCGCGCAAAACAGCGGGCCGGCAGCCTTGATGGAGCCAGCGTATTTGTCGCCGACCGTGGCATCGGCGTGCCTGATGGCGCGCCGCCATTGCCACTTGCAGCCGACCAGATCTACCGCCCGGCCACTCCCGAAGAGGCACGGCGCGATGTGCAGGCCGCGGCCTCGCGTCATACCGACTTCATCAAGATATGGGTCGACAGCCTTGGCGGCGCAAAGCCGAAAATGCAGCCCGCCATCTACGAAGCAGTCATCGACGAAGCTCATCGCCAGCACATCCCCGTCGCCGCCCACGTGTATGAGCTCGCCGATGCCAAGTTACTCGTCAACGCAGGCGTAGACGTGCTGGCGCACAGCGTGCGCGACACAACTGTCGATCAGGAATTGATGGACGCGATGAAGCAGCGCGGCACGTTCTATCTGCCAACGTTTACCGTCGATGAATCATTCTTCGTCTTCGCTGACCATCCGGAAATCACGAACGACCCTTTCCTCGAACATGCCGCCAACCCCGCAATCGTAGCCATGCTGCGCAGCGATGACTATCGCAGGAGCGTCGAGCAGAACGCTTCAATCGCGCAGCACCGGAAAGACTTCTCCAACGCACAACACAATCTCAAACTGCTGCACGATGCGGGCATCAAAGTGGGCTTTGGCACCGACTCAGGTGCGATGCCCACGCGCATCCCCGGCTATGCCGAGCATCGTGAATTAGAGTTGATGGTCGCCGCGGGCCTTACGCCAATCGAAGCGATTCACAGCGCAACGCAAGTCAACGCGCAGCTTCTTCAAATCGCGGGTCAGACCGGAACCATTGCCGTTGGCAAGCAGGCTGATTTGATCCTGCTCGCGGCTAACCCCGTCGACAATATCCAAAACACACGAAAGATCGTCCGCATCTGGCACAACGGTCGCGAAGTCGAACCCGCCATCGTGACAAAGTAGCGCGCCTTCCATACGATCTGCGATACGGTTTGGGTTCGAGTTGAAGTACTATCTAAGCCATCTCCCTGTGGTCAATGCAAAGCAAGAAGGAGCTGCCGAATGAAGAGCAGAGTGCTTGGGACTCATCTATTGCTGGGCGGATGTCTTGCGGCGCTTTCTTTGTGGAGAGTAATGCCGGTGCATGGTGCCTCCGCAGACTCTTTAGGGAGCTGGAACCGGCAGACGGCTGCGCACTATCTCGATGATCGCGAAATATGGTGGCAGGAGTGGCCGCGAGCGCAGAAGGACCATGGAACGATCTGTATCTCCTGTCATACGGTTGTGCCGTATGCGATGGCGCGACCGGCGTTGCAGCGGGAGCTGGGCGAGACGACGATGACTGCGCCGGAAAAGACGATGATGGACAGCGTGGAAAAGCGCGTGAGCCACTGGTCCGAGATGGTGCCGTTTTACTCCGATGCGAAGAGCGGTCCGGGAAAGACCGCCGAAGCCCATGCGACGGAGGCAGTGCTGAATGCGGTGATCCTGGCAAGTTATGACGCCCGACAGGGGCATCTGCGGCCGATCACGCGGACTGCGTTTGACGAGGCATGGGCGCTGCAAGAGAAGTCAGGCGATCGAACCGGTGGGTGGAAGTGGCAGGATTTTCATCTGGGGCCGTGGGAATCGGCGGAGTCGGGGTACCAGGGCGCAGCGCTGCTGATGGTGGAGGCAGTCAATGCTCCCGACGGTTATGCGAGAGAACCCGAGGTTCGCCAGCATCTGGACATGGAGCGGGATTACCTGCGGCGGCAGTATGCGGCACAGCCAGTGGTGAATCAGCTTTACGTCCTGTGGGCATCCGCGAAGGAGCCTGGGTTGCTGACTCAGGACGAGCGGAAGGCGCTGCTCGCTACGATCCAAGGCCTGCAACAGGCTGACGGTGGCTGGAGAACCATGGCTCTGGACAAGAGAGAGCGGGTCGATCATTCTCCTGAGCCAATGGAGAGCGACGGATATGCCACCGGACTTGCCGTACTCGCGCTGGAGGAGTCAGGAACAGCCCACAGCGACAAGACGCTCAAGCAAGGATTGGAGTGGCTCGCAGAACACCAGGAGAGGAACGGAACTTGGAGCGCTTCGTCGATCAACATGAAACGTGATCCGGAAAGCGATGCTGCTCTCTTTATGAGTGATGCCGCAACAGCCTATGCCGTGCTGGCGCTGGAGAAAGCAAGATAGCGGATTCAAGGCAGCTTTCACTCGCTCTCCAAAACCTGCTTCGCCGCCCGCAGGCCCGAACGCAATGCACCATGCACGGTCCCCCAATGTCCCGTCGTGTCGGTGTGCTCGCCCGCGAAATACAATGTCTCCGCCACGGGCTCCGCCATGGCGTCTGAGGCATCAACCGCACCCTTCGGGGCATAACTGTAAGCGCCCAAAGATAAGGGATCGCGCTGCCAATCATGCGTATGCCAGCTAGTCAGCAACGCATGTAACTCGGTCTCTGCCATGCTAAAAATCTTCGAAAGCGAACGCACACCTGCCTGCGCAAAATCATCATCGTTCGCTGACGCCGCATCCAACGCCTTCGGGCCGCCCACCCAGCCAGTAAGCTGTGGCGCAGCGTGCGGTGAAGGCGTCCACCAGACGCGGGGTGTACCCTCATCGACAAAGAGAAAGCTCATTTCCGGCGTGCGCTCCTGCCAGAAGCGCACGCGAAAGAGATAAGTGATCCTCCTCGCGCTTCCCATCGCCAGACGCGCAGCCGCCTGCATCACCGGCTGAGGTTCCGGATCAAACGTCACATGTCCTGCCTGCAACACGCCCAGCGGGAGCGTCACTACACATTGTCGAGCTGCGAAATCCATCCGCTGCGAATCAGAAGTGTGCCGAGCCGCCACGCGAACAGAGTCTTTCTGCCACCTTACTGCTTCGACAAGAGTAGAGAGGCAAACGCTCCCGCCAGCTTCTTCAAATCTCTTCAATAGATAGGCTGTGAGCGCTGCATATCCATCCTCGATCCGAAACCCGCGTTCGCCCTCAATCGCATCCTCAGCCGCCTGTTGTTTTGCCAGAGCAGCGGTGCCAATCCTGCGCGCATCCGCAGCATTGAATCCTTCTACAAACGCAGTCGCAGCCCGCGCCGTCTCTTCCTTAACATTCTTCGTCGCAATCCACTCGGCAAAACTCAAATCTGGCTGGTCTTCTGACAACTCTTCGAGCAATGAAAATGAGTCGTCGCGCGAACACTCCGCTAAA
Organism: Alloacidobacterium sp.; assembly: GCA_035482895.1. GTDB lineage: Bacteria > Acidobacteriota > Terriglobia > Terriglobales > Acidobacteriaceae > Alloacidobacterium. Next base: position 6,028 of record DATHQH010000105.1, read on the forward strand.
ATGCCTTCCTTAAAGCAGATGTCACTGCCATCCAACTCAAATGTGCGCAATCCGGATTCTTCGATCAATTGCCACAACTCAGGCGGCATGCCATGCACAAACTCCGCACCCAGTTCCACCGGCAGTTCGGTGTCCTCTGTGGGAACAGTCCATATCCGCCCGCCAGCACGCTCGCGAGCTTCAACCAACAGAACATGCTTTCCTGCTTCGGCCAGCGTCAGCGCAGCGGCAAGCCCGGCGATGCCCGCGCCAACAACAAGCACATCATATTCTTGTGAATGGATCATGCGGATTGGATGCGTTCGTGCCGCGACCGGTTCAATCTGCCGTAGTGTGTTTCCGCGCACTCTTCTTCTTCGTCGCAATCCGTTTTGTCCCATCTTTTGCCAGGGACTGCTCGCTCACCTGCGCGGTCGCTGCCAATTTCAAATGCTTTTCCATCACGGCACGGGCCTCAACCGCATTACGCGATCGAATGGCGCGGTAAATCTCACGGTGAATCTCGGCCGACTGTTTGAGGTCCCGCGAGCGCTCCACCGTCTTCCGGCGCTCGTCATACAACGCCGTCATGATCGTTTCCATCAATACGGCAAGAATCGGATTGCCCGAAGCTTCTGCGATCGTGCGATGAAAGCGCATATCGTGAATCAGATATTCCTGCGGTTCATGAAAGGTCGCATACATCTCCGTCACTTCTTCCGCCAGCGCGGTAAAGTGCTCTTCGCGTCCGCGCTCCGCAGCCAGCGCCGCAAGATGACTCTCCAGAATCAGGCGCGCCTCAAACATCTGCCATGATTTAAATCCATGAAGCGCACCTAACAATGCCAGGGATGCAGTCCCAAGTGCAGGCGGTCCATCTGCCACGAACGTACCCACGCCATGGCGCACATTCAACACACCCATCGCCGCCAGATGTCCAATACCCGCCCGCAGGCTCGCGCGGCTGATCTTCAGCTTTTTCGCAAACTCGCGCTCCGGTGGAATTTTGTCCCCGGAATGCAGCGTTCCATCTTCGATCAACGACCGAACATGGTTGACCACCTGCATGGTCAGATGAGTTTCACCATTGCCTGTCGTGTTGTTCGCCTTCCTCACCACTGCCTGAATCCTTTGCACAATGCTGCATGCAGAGCTTAGCATCGCTCGGCCATGTTTAGGCGGGACTTTATTACCATGCTAAAAATCTTCTACTAGACTAGTCTTTGCGAGATGGTCAGACCACATGCCACTGTCTTAATATGATGATTCGGTCCGCGGTCCGGTCAAAATCCCGAACCGTCAAAAATTCATATCTCAGCCGCTCCAGGAGCTTTATCCGTGGCTATTCTTCATGAAGACCGGCTCTTTCCCGCTGATCCGGACGTACGCTCCATTGCGCGACGCCTCTACGCATCGATTAGCAATTTGCCTATTATCAGCCCACACGGCCATACGGACGCATCCTGGTTTGCCGGGAACGAGCCCTTCCCCGATCCGACGCAGCTCTTGATTCTGCCCGATCACTACGTCTACCGCATGCTTTACAGCCAGGGCGTCTCGATGCACGATCTTGGAATACGCCAACCGAACCCCGCAAACTCGCGCAAGACCTGGCGCATCTTTGCCGAGCATTACTATCTCTTCCGCGGCACACCCACAAGCATTTGGCTTGATTACGAGTTCGAAAAGCTCTTCGGGCTTGATCAACGGCTCTCAGCCGCCACAGCCGATCACTACTTTGACCTCATCGCGGAAAAACTCCAGCAGCCCGAATTTCTACCGCGCGCGCTCTATGACCGTTTCCGTATTGAACTACTGGCAACCACAGACTCACCGCTCGATTCGCTCGAACATCATCGCGCCATCCGCGAATCGGATTGGAAGGCCCGCATCGTACCCACCTTCCGTCCCGACTCAGTTGTGGACCCTGCCTTCGACGGATTTCATAAAAACCTTGCGCGCCTTGGCGAACTGACCGGCGAAGATACTGCAAGCTGGCCCGGCTATCTCAACGCCCTGCGCAAAACACGCGAGCGTTTCAAATCCCTCGGTTGCACGGCCACCGATCACGGCCATCCAACGGCGAACACGGCAAATTTGAGCGCCTCCGCCGCAGCGGAATTCTTCGCCGTCATTCTTTCCGGCCATGCCACCGCCGAACAGCAGGAGCTTTTCCGCGCTCAGATGCTCACCGAAATGGCCCGCATGAGCGTCGAAGATGGCCTCGTCATGCAGATTCATCCGGGCAGCTTCCGCAACCACAACAAGCAGGTCTTCGAACACTTCGGACGCGACTCCGGCGCCGACATCCCCACCGCGACGGATTATGTCCACGCACTCAAGCCACTGCTCGACCTCTTCGGCAATGAATCCGGATTCACTCTCATCCTCTTCACACTCGACGAGTCCACCTACAGCCGCGAGCTTGCGCCTCTCGCCGGACATTATCCCTGCCTGCGTCTCGGACCGCCATGGTGGTTCCACGACAGCCCGGAAGGCATGCTCCGCTTCCGCGAAATGGCGACAGAAAGCGCGGGCTTCTACAACACGGTTGGATTCAATGACGACACCCGCGCCTTCCTCTCCATTCCCGCCCGCCACGATGTGGCTCGGCGTACCGACAGCGCTTTCCTCGCTCGGTTAGTCGCCGAACACCGCATCGATGAAGAGGAAGCCTTCGAACTCGCGCAGGACCTGACTGTAAACCTGGTTAGAAAAACATACCGCCTATAGAGACGTGAGACGCTGTCCGTCTTGCCCATCGATCACGCGCACAGATATAACCAAGCGAATACATTTTCGTGCAGGAAGAATTGATTCGGTTTCATGACAGTTTCCGGCAACTCGATCGAGCAAGAAACTCTGGCTGACGACTCCCGCTCTTCACGGCCGCTTGTAAGTCATGCGCGCTGGACCGTCTGTGCTCTGCTCTTCTTCGCCACGTCCATCAACTATATGGATCGCCAGGTGCTCGGCATTCTCGCCTCCACCTTGCAGCACAGCATCGGCTGGACCGAAGCGCAGTATGGCTACATCATCGGAGCCTTTCAGGCTGCCTATGCCATCGGGCTCGTGCTAGCCGGCCGCATGGTCGACAAGCTCGGCACGCGCATCGGCTACGCCCTCGTTATGGGCCTCTGGAGCCTGGCTGCCATGAGCCATGCGCTCGTCCGCTCCGCATTCGGCTTCGGCGTTGCACGATTCTTCCTCGGTCTCGGAGAAGCAGGTAATTTCCCAGCCGCGATCAAAACCACTGCCGAATGGTTTCCGCAAAGCGAGCGCTCCCTCGCAACCGGCATCTTCAACTCCGGCGCTAATGTCGGAGCCATTCTCGCCCCTGCGCTCATCCCCTGGATTACGCTGCGTTTCGGCTGGCGCGCCGCCTTTCTTGCCACCGGCATCTTCAGCATGACCTGGATCATCTGGTGGCTCACCCACTATCGCAAGCCATCTGAATACCCAAAAATCAGCCGCGCAGAGCTTGATCTCATCCATCGCGACCCGCCGCAGCCGGTCGTAAACCTGCCATGGAAAAAACTGCTCGTCTATCGCCAGACGTGGGCCTTTTCCCTGGCAAAATTCCTGACCGACCCTATCTGGTGGTTCTACCTGTACTGGCTTCCGAAGTTTTTCGATGCCCGCTTTCATCTCGGCCTCTCACATCTCGGCCTTCCCCTCATCATTGTTTACAACGCATCGGCTGTGGGCAGCATTGGCGGCGGATGGCTGCCCGCCGTCATGCATCGCACCGGCATGTCAATGGTCAAGGCGCGCCTCACTACCATGTTGATGTTTGCGTGTATCGTCACGCCTATCTTTTTTGCCAGCCGCACGCATTCAGAATGGGTAGCAGTCGGGCTCCTGAGCCTCGCCGCAGCCGCGCATCAGGGCTGGTCGGCCAACCTCTTTACCACGGCGTCTGACATGTTTCCCAAAAGCGCTGTCGGTGCGGTCGTCGGCATCGGAGGGATGGCCGGCTCAGTCGGCGGCGTGCTCTTCTCTCTCAGCGCGGGCTGGGTGCTGCAGATCACGCACAGTTACGCATCATTATTTGGAATCGCGGCCAGCGCCTATCTCATCGCTTTACTGGTGCTGCGCACGCTGGCTCCCGGCTTGAAACGGATTGAGGTCGCCGCATAGTATCGCTTGAGTGGTCATACCACGCAGGTCAAGCGTAAACTTGCTCTATTCCCATGAGTCTCTATCTCAGCACCGGCAGCAGCACTACAGAACTCACACCATCCCAGCTCCGGGAACTGCTCTTTCAGGCACTCTCTGCGCTCGGCGCACGTAGCCGCGTGCTCGTTGTGCCGCCCGATCAGACGCGCGCGCACTCCCGCGCCGGCGACCTCACCCGCTACGCGTATGAATATTACGGAGACAAGCTCCAGGCCATCCTTCCCGCTCTCGGCACCCATTCCGCCATGTCGCCTTCCAGCATTACGCGTATGTTCGGCGAGGTGCCTCACTCGCTCTTCCGCGTGCATAACTGGCGCACCGATGTCGAAACGCTTGGCGAAGTCCCGGCGGAATTTATCCGTCAGCAATCGGAAGGCAAACTCAACTACGCGTGGCCTGCGCAGGTCAATCGCCTGATCGCGCAAGGCGGCTTCGATCTCGTGCTTTCGATCGGACAGGTCGTGCCCCACGAAGTCATCGGCATGGCCAACTACAACAAGAACATCCTTGTCGGAACCGGGGGACGCGAAGGCATCAACCGCAGTCACTACCTGGGCGCCGTCTACGGCATGGAGCGCATCATGGGACGCGCCAACAACCCTGTGCGGCAAGTCCTGAACTATGCCTCCGATCGCTTCCTGAATAACATTCCCATCGTGTATGTGCACACGGTCGTCGGGCGCAATGCACAAGGCCGTCTCGCTGTACGCGGCCTCTTCATCGGCGACGATGTTGAGTGTTTCCATCGCGCCGCCGATCTCAGTCTTGAAGTCAACTTTGAAATGCTCGACCGCCCCATTCAGAAAGCTGTCGTCTATCTCGAACCGCGCGAGTTCAAGAGCACCTGGCTGGGCAACAAGTCGATTTACCGCACCCGCATGGCGCTCGCAGATGACGGCGAGTTGATCGTGCTCGCTCCCGGCGTCAAGGAATTTGGCGAAGATCCCGCTATCGATGCACTCATCCGCAAATATGGGTATTTCGGCACTCCAGCCACACTCGCCGCTGTCGAAAAGTATCCTGACCTCGCGTCTGACTTGAGTGCCGCCGCGCATCTCATCCACGGCTCATCCGAAGGCCGATTCACCATCACCTATTGCCCCGGCTCCCTCACGCAGCAGGAGATCGAAAGCGTCGGCTTCCGCTACGCCGACCTCACCAGCATGACCGCACGCTATGACCCGATGAAACTTGCTAACGGATACAACACCGTCAACGGCGAAGAAATTTTCTTCATCGCGAATCCAAGCCTCGGCCTCTGGGCCTACCGGGGCAGGTTTGACTCATGACAAGATCGACACAGATGAACAATCACCTCACTCTGCCGCGTTATTCCATCGGTGTCGGAGATCGCTTTGCCCACCAGGCGAAAGCCCAGCTCCAGGCCTGTATCCAGGCCGCTAATGCCGGCGTCGAAGTCGCTCCGGTCTGGAACAAGTCGAATCGCGAGCACGCCATCATTGGCTCCGAACCATCCTCGACGCGCACCGCAGCCGATGCCGCTGTCGACGCCCTGAACTGGACAAAGCCCTACTTCTGCGATGCCGACCACATCGGCCTCGCAACAGTGGACCGATTCCTGCCCGCTTGCGACTTTTACACCATCGACGTAGCCGACTTCATCGGCAAGCCGGCAGACGCATCTTCCGTCGATGCCTTCATTCATCGTCATCCCGAACTGCAAGGCAGAATCGAAATGGAAGGGATTGCCGAGCCGCTCGCGCTTACGCGAGATTTTGTCCGTCAGGTAGCAAATAAATTCCTCGCCGCCGTGCAACAGGCTGCCGCCATCTATCAGAAAATCGAATCGCATAAAGGGCGCGGCAACTTCATCACCGAAGTTTCCATGGACGAAACCGACTCGCCCCAGACCCCCGCCGAATTGCTCATCATTCTCGCCGCGGCAGCCGATGAAGGCATCCCGCTCGAAACGGTTGCTCCCAAATTCAGCGGTCGCTTCAATAAAGGTGTCGATTATGTCGGCGATGTCACACAATTCGAAAAAGAGTTCGCGCTCAATCTGGCCGCCATTGCCCATGCCGTCAAGCACTATGGCCTTCCGCAAAACCTCAAGCTCAGTGTGCATTCCGGCAGCGACAAGTTTTCGATCTACGCATCCATCCACAACACGATTCGCCAATTTAACGCAGGCGTCCATCTCAAGACCGCAGGCACCACGTGGCTCGAAGAGCTCATCGGCCTCGCCGCATCGGGCGGCGATGGTCTCGCACTGACAAAGGAGATCTACGCACAGGCTTACGAACACCGCGAAGAGCTTTGCGCGCCCTACGCCACCGTCATTGATATCCATCCCACAGAACTGCCCCTGCCAAACGCAGTGACGCTCTGGTCTTCCGAACAATACACGTCCGCGCTTCGGCACGATCCGCAATCCGCCGCATACAACAGCAGCTTTCGTCAGCTCCTGCATGTGGGATTCAAAGTCGCAGCGAAAATGGGCCGCCGCTATCTCGATCTGCTCGAAACAAACGAAGCAATCATCGCCCGCAATGTGACAGAAAATCTTTACGCCCGGCACATCGCACCGGTATTCCTCGGAAAGGCGCAATAGAAACCGTAAACGCAGGCTCATCCAGCCCACGCACAAAAAGTCACTGGATAGGCGCTGGCTTCAGCCCGCGCAATAGAAATCAAAACGATAACGGGGCTTCAGCCCCTGAGGTCCGAAAAAACGCATGAGTCATCCTCTCAGCCTCGAAGGAAAAACAGCTGTCATCGTCGGTGGAACCTCCGGTATCGGCCTTGCTCTCAGCCTCGGGCTCGCCGACGCAGGCGCCGACGTCATCGCCTCCGCTCGCCGCAAAGAACAGGTTGAAGAGGCCGCCGCTGCCATCGAAGCCAAAGGCAAGCGCACCCTGCGCGTCTCCTCCGATGTGAACGACCGTCCGTCGCTTGAAAACCTGCTTGCGCAAACAGTCGAGCACTTCGGCAAAGTTGACATCCTCATCAACTGTGCCGGGCGCATCAAGCGCGCCCCCACCCTTACCTTTCCTGAAGACGAATGGCAAGGCATCATCGACACCAATCTCACCGGCACGCTGCGCGCTTGCCAGATCTTCGGAAAACATATGCTCGACCGTGGCTATGGACGCATCGTTAACATTGCCTCGCTCAACACCTTCGTCGCCCTGGCTGAGGTTGCTGCCTACGCCGCCAGTAAAGCCGCCGTCGCCTCGCTCACTCGCTCTCTTGCCGTCGAATGGTCGCGTCACGGAGTGCTCGTCAACGCCATCGCTCCGGGAGTTTTTCGTACCGCGCTGAACGCCCAGCTCCTCGACAGCACCCCTCGCGGCAAGGAATTGCTGATGCGCACCCCGATAGGCCGCTTCGGCAAAACAGAAGAAGTTGTCGGCGCAGCCATTTACCTGTCTTCCGATGCAGCTTCGTATGTCACTGGCCAGACCCTCGTCGTCGACGGCGGCTTCCTCGCCAGCGGCGTCAATCAATAAAACATGCACGCGCTCGCTGGGTTTTGAGGACACACACTCGTAACATGCGGCCGTTTGCACTGACACTTCTAAATCTTGAAGAGATAGTGTAAAAGTACCCTGAATAGACACTCACGATCATCGTCGCCATGTCGATACTGGGTGTAATCAAAAATCCTGAAGAAGTGAGTATGAACCTTGGCCCGACAGCTATTTACCGCCCGGCTTGAGCGCAAGCTTTTGCTCTCCGATCCTGCGCAGTGTTTTCATCTTGAATTTTCCGTCGATGAGCTGGAAACATTCGATTTCATACCGGGACAGTTCGTCTCTACCGTCGCCCAGGATGCCAACGGCAAGTCGCAGACCCGCGCCTATTCCATCGCGTCCGCCCCACGCGCAAACCAGTTCGACCTCTGTGTCAACCGCGTCGAAGGCGGCTTCTTCTCGAATCTTTTGTGCGACCTTGAACCTGGCCAGACCGTTCCCTTTCACGGCCCGCATGGATTATTCACCCTGCGCCAGCCTCTCACCGAGGCCATCTTCATCGCCACCGGCACCGGCATTGCCCCTATGCGCGGATTTATCGAATGGCTTTTCCCCGAAAGTGGCGAAGACCGCAGCCAGGGCCGTCCTATCTGGCTGGTATACGGCACGCGGTACGAAACAGAAATTTACTACCAGAAATATTTTGAGAAGATTGCAGCCGAGCGTCACAATTTCCATTACATCTCAAGCCTCAGCCGTCCGCGTGAGGGCTGGGAAGGCTTGCGCGGCTATGTACAGCAGCACGTCGCGCAAATCGTAACCGAACGCGCCAGCCGGAACCATCCCGAACCTGTTGTCACGGTAGCCGAGCCGGGTGGATTCGATATCCATGCTTATATCTGCGGCCTGAATGATATGGTCTCCGCCAACCGCGACAAGCTCACAGAACTCGGCTGGCAGCGCAAGCAGATCATCTTCGAACGTTACGATTAACCGAAATAGTTATTTAAGACGGCTATCCTGCCTCAAGAAAGCTGTCATCCTGAGCGAGCGAAGGATCCGCTTTGCCGCTCGCACCATCGCGAATTAGCTCCAATAACTCCGATCCAACGTCCGGTACTGAATCGCCTCGGCAATATGCGGCACCGTGACCGATGGTGCTCCATCAAGGTCGGCAATCGTCCGTGCAACCTTCAGGATGCGGTCATGCGCGCGCGCCGTAAGCCCCTGTTGCTGCATGGCGCGTTCCAACAGCCGTTCCGCATCAGGGCCCAGTTCGCAAAAGGCGCGAATCTGCCGGGTGCTCATCTGCGCATTGGAGTAAATCTTCTCAGCAGCTTTGGTAAAACGCGCGCTCTGGATCTCGCGCGCCTTCAGCACGCGCCCGCGAATCGCCGCCGAGTTTTCGCTGGTCGCTCCGGCGCGCAGCTCGCGATACTGCACCGCCGGAACCTCGATATGAATGTCGATGCGATCCAACAGCGGTCCCGAAACTTTCGACACATAGCGCTGAATCATCGGCGGCGTGCAGGAGCATTCGCGCGATTTATCGTTGAAATAGCCACAGGGACAGGGATTCATCGCCGCCGCCAGCATAAAAGCTGATGGAAACGTTAGCGACATCGAGGCACGCGCAATCACTACATTGCGGTCTTCGAGCGGCTGCCGCATCACCTCAAGCACGTTGCGCGGAAACTCCGGCAGCTCATCCAGAAACAACACGCCATTGTGCGCAAGTGAAACCTCACCCGGTCGCGGCACCGCGCCACCGCCGATCAACCCGGCATCGGAAATCGTATGATGCGGCGAGCGGAAGGGCCGCTGCGTCACCAAACCTGCGTCCGCATCCAGCACCCCGGCAACCGAATGGATCTTCGTCGTTTCAAGCGCTTCTTCAAAGCTGAGCGGCGCAAGAATCGAAGGCAGCCGTTTCGCCAGCATCGTCTTGCCCGAGCCCGGGGGCCCGATCATCAGAATGTTGTGCCCGCCCGCGGCGGATACTTCCAGCGCGCGCTTGGCTGTCTGCTGTCCACGCACATCGGCGAAATCGGCGGCAAAATATTGCTGGCCGCCCAACATCTCCGCCGTTTGCATGCGAAACGGCTCGGTATGAATGCCTCCGTTTCCTGCCGCATTCAACAGCTCGCGCACCTCGTTCAAGGTCTCGACAGGATAAACATTCACTCCCTCGACAACCGCCGCCTCGCGAGCGTTTGCTTTTGGAATCACCAGATTCCGAATCCCCCGCTCACGCGCGGCTACGGCCACAGGCAGCATGCCGGAAACAGCGCGCAGCCCGCCATCCAGGCCCAGTTCACCCACCAACAGAAACTGGCTCAGATCGCGAAGCTGCAATGCGCCATACGCACCCAGAATGCCGATGGCCATAGGCAAATCGAATCCGGAGCCTTCTTTCTTTATGTCGGCAGGGGCAAGGTTGATCGTGATGTGTGTCGGCGGTACATCGAAGCCGGAATTTTTGATCGCTGCGCGCACTCGATCGCGGCTCTCGCGCACCGCGGCATCGGGAAGCCCGACAGTGTGGAAGTGGTCTTCGTTTGTCTTGATCCCGGAAAAATCAACTTCAACATCGATGATATTGGCATCGATGCCGTACACAGCGGCACTGAGAGCCTTAAAGAGCATAATAGTTTTCGGTAATAAGTGGCTGGAGTATAGCATCGCCCATAACGGAAGATGAGCAAGATACCTGCTCCTCTCGAATCGCAGGCAAACTTTAGACACATTCTCCGCACTCATAGTCCTGAGACCTGATAAAGACCGGATAAAGAGAACTTCAGAAAAGCAGCCAACGCTTCGGAAAAGCGAAGCCCCTGGCCAAAGACTAAAATAGGATCTCGTGAAGACGAGTCTTTTTGATCTTTTCAAAGTTGGTATCGGGCCATCCAGTTCCCACACGATGGGCCCCATGCGCGCAGCGCGGCGTTTCGTTCTCTCTCTTGAAGAAACCGGCCTGCTCGATCGCACCATGCATGTGCGCGTGGATTTGTATGGCTCACTCGCTCTCACCGGCATCGGCCACGGCACAGACCGCGCCGTTTTGCTCGGACTTTCCGGAGAAGAGCCATCCACCATCGATCCCGCAACGATCGATGCAAAGCTGCAGACGATTCTCAGCAACCATCGCATCCCGTTAGCGGGTCGAAAGACCGTCCCGTTTGACGAAGCAACCGATCTGCTCTTTCACCGCGACAGAATGTTTCCGGAAGGAGCGCAAACACAGCATCCGAATGGCCTGCGCTTTACCGCCTTCGACGCTGACGGTGCCGTTCTCGCAAGCGAAATCTTCTTCTCCATCGGCGGCGGCTTCATCGTCTCCGACGCGGAGGGCGCAGGCAGTGCTCCCCTCATGACGACTGCGCGAGTGCCGTATCCCTTCAAAAGCGCCGCAGATCTTTTGCAGATGGCCGCAGACCATGACCTCACGATTTGGGATCTCATGCTGGAAAACGAATCCGCTTTGCGGCCGCCTGCAGAAGTGCGGGACTCCGTCCTTCACATCTGGAAGGTGATGCAGAGTTGCATCGATCGAGGCATGAGCACGGAGGGCATCCTGCCTGGAGGCCTCAACGTACGCCGCCGCGCACCGCGTCTCGCAGCACGACTGCGGGAAAAAGGTTCCGTCGATCCGCTGGCCCCGCTCGATTGGGTGACCGTCTATGCCATGGCTGTGAATGAAGAAAACGCTGCTGGTGGCCGCGTTGTCACCGCCCCAACTAACGGAGCCGCCGGCGTCGTGCCCGCCGTCGCGCGCTACTACCGCGAATTCATTCCTGGCGCCGACGACGAAGGCATCCTCCGCTACTTCCTTACCTCAGCCGCCATCGGCATCCTTTACAAAGAAAACGCCTCGATCAGCGGCGCCGAGGTCGGCTGCCAGGGAGAAGTCGGCGTCGCATGCTCAATGGCCGCTGGCGGACTCATGGCCGCCATGAACGGAACCAATGGGCAGATTGAGCACGCGGCGGAAATCGGCATGGAGCACAACCTCGGCATGACCTGCGACCCCATCGGCGGTTTGGTGCAAATTCCCTGCATCGAGCGCAATGCCATGGGCGCCGTCAAGGCAGTGCACGCCTGCCGCATCGCCCTCAATGAATTGGAGAGCCACAAAGTTTCCCTCGATCAGGTCATCAAGACCATGTATCTCACCGGCCTCGATATGCAGTCGCGCTACAAAGAAACATCCTTGGCAGGATTGGCGTTGAACGTCATCGAATGCTGAGGGACTATTTTCTGGAAAATGCCGGTTTGCCGCCTTTTTCCTGAAGGGTTATGTTTTAGAAACCATGCGCCTGCTCTCGTTAAATATTGGCCAGATCGCTGACCTCCCGCACGCGAATACCGTCGTACCATCGGCGATCGTCAAGTATCCCGTCGAGGGTCCTCTTGCATTGGACTGGAACGGGCTTGCAGGCGACCAGCAGGCCGACCTCATCAATCACGGAGGACCGGACAAAGCCGTCTGCGTCTATCCTTCCGAACATTATCCCTACTGGAAAAACCGCACAGGCAAGCCATTTCCTCGCGCAGCATTCGGCGAAAACTTCACCACCACCGGCCTGCTCGAAGAAGCCCTCACCATCGGTGACACCCTTCGCATCGGCACCGCAACCGTGCAGGTCTCGCAGCCGCGAGGCCCCTGCTACAAGCTCTCCGCCCGTAACCAGCTGCCGCTTCTCACGCTCTGGACGCAGCAGACCGGACTCACCGGCTTCTATCTGCGTGTGATCGAACCCGGCCACGTCGAATCCAGAACTGACTTCGAATTACTCGACCGCCCCGGCCAGGGCATCACCGTCGCCGAACTGAACCGCATCATGTACGCAGGCGCCAAAGAACAGCAGTCCACCGCAGCTCGCGAGGCCATGCAACGCTTCATAGAAGAAGAGCTGCTCGCCGCCTCATGGCGCGACTACTTCCGCTCGATGCTCAAAACCAGGACACGCCTCATCGCTCGCCTGACAAAATGAGGGTTCTAACGCCGCGTCCCGGGTGCCCCATCCTTTGCGAAGCAGAGGGCAGGAGGCCATAGACCTTCATCTGACCGATATCAATTAACCCACGCAAAATCAGGGCAGAAGCGAACTTCAGCGCAGGATTAAGGTAGTGGCGGGCTTCAGCCCACCAAAATGAAAGTCCGGACCGAGGTTCCGCACCTCACTGCCGTAGACTGGAGCGCAATCGAAGACGAAGCGACTCAGATTTGCCGCGAAAACCAGCGCACACGCCAGCTCTTCTCCGCCGACTGAAAAAGATACACACTCAGGATCGCAATCAAAGGCTCCAACGGATGCCGGAAGCGTGCTCCCGGCGTAACGAAGTAATAGCTGATCGGCAGTAGAAGAAACGCGCCGATAAAAAGACCGGCGGCGGGAATGCGCCTTCGCCATGACAACGACGCTCCCAAAATTCCCGCAAAGCTCAGGAATGAGAAGTTAATTTCGCGGATGTACTCCCCCAGCGCCTGCTCTTCATCCGAATGCGGAACGCCAATCCAGTAAAAATAAACTCGCTTCAGGCTGATCTTCGCAAAGTGCACACGATGCGAGCGAATATAGGCCTTCGCCATCTCGTCGCGCATCTTCACATAGTGAACTTCGCCCATGCTCCGGTACACAGCAATCTGGTTTGCGCCATCGACGATCGGCAACGTTCCACCCCACGGGAAACCCGTCGATCCGGGGCCATTGCCCGCATACAACTCCGCTCCCAGATTTCCCCGGATGGGAATAAACATGTGAAAGACACGCCAGTTTCGTACCGCCCACGGCGTCAGGCACGCCAGAAAAACAATTCCCGAAAGAGTTGCGCCCTTGATCGCGGCTAGTTTGTCCCTAGCGCCAAAAACCACCCATAGCCCGCATACGGGTAGAAACAGCAACGGCGACGGATTCGAGAGCGCAACCCCACCCCACAGCAATCCAAACAGAAGCCAGTACCGCAGCGTATTTTTTTCACCTTCATCGCCCGAACCGAAGTCAGCACCGATGCCGCGTATGCGCAATGCAACCACCAGTACCCAGGCAAAGAGCATGGTCGTCAGGGACATCTCCCAAACCCATCGGACCGCATACTGCATGGCTGCGGGATACAAAGCCCAAAGCCATCCTGACCATTGCGCAATACTTGCACCCTTCCGGTCTTTTCCATAGCAGCGCATTGCTATCTCATAGACCGCCGGTGCCGTAGCTGCCGAAAAAACGCTGTTGACGCAAAGAATCACCCAGCCGGAAAGAGAGGTATAGGCGCCGAAAAGCTTGAACACTCCAGCCAGAATCAGCGGATAGAGAGGAGGATTCCACGCCGTTGGACCGGTATGATTCACAAACGGATCGGCATAGCCGCGTCCCACCGTCAACGCACGAGCAATGCGTCCCATCTCCCATCCAAACTCAAAATGATCGTCAAATGTTCTGAAGCGATAGCTTCGTGCAATCGTGATGTAGGCAACACGCACCAGTAGAGCGACCCAGAACATAGTCCAGGGTGAGCGCCAGTCAATGCGACGAATGCGGGCCGTTACGCCAAAGGGAATTCGCATCGTCTTCGTTTGCCTTTATGACAACCATTTCAGTAATCGGATCGCGCCCATAGAGGCCGGTTTCGAGTGTGCCGAGGCGTCCGTACGAGCGTGAATTTCGACCTTCCTCTCCGCATAGTATTCGTAAGCGCGCATTAGCATCTCTTCGTTCGTCAGCGTGGGCTTCCAGCCAAGCTGCGTCTGTGCCTTCGTTGTGTCGAAGAGAAAGTCCTCAGCAATCATCTGGTAATGGTATGGTCCGAGCGGCGAGAGCTTCAACCTGTGTGCTATTTTCATCGCCGTTAACGCAGGCCATTTCGGAAGCGAACGCACACGCGATCGGCTGCCGGCCTTGTGGATGACTGCCTCGTACACTTCGCGCAGTCTCTTCACATGATCCGAGCCGACATGGAAAATGTCTGAGCCTTTGTAGTCCAGAGCCTGGATGCAAGCAGTTGCCAGATCCTGTGCGTAAACGAATTGATAACGGTTATCGCCCTTTCCCACGACCCATATCGTATTTGCATCGTGGATGAACTCGAAGAGAATGGCCAGTAATCCAAGCCGTCCACTGTCGATGATCGTCGGGCAACGCAGGGTCACGATATTGAGCGTCCCTGAATGTTTCGCCAGCGCCTGCTCTGCAGCCAGCTTTGACTTGCCGTAAATCTCAATCGGACTCGGCGGCTCCGATTCCGTGATAGGACGCCCCAGATTGCTTGCCCATAAACAATTCGTCGAAATGAATACGAGCTTTTTGACTCCGGCATTGTGGCAGGCCTGCGCCAGGTTGAGAGTTCCATCGATATTCGAGGTCCAGAGCTGATCGCGATCTATCTTTCCATGTGCCAACATGGCCGCGCAGTGAATTACTCCATCAAATCGATGCTCTTGAAAAATCTTCGATAGCAGAACTGTGTCTCGCAGATCGCCTTGAATACTCTGCAATCCAGGCAGACGGTCCGCATCCGGAAGAAGATCGAGATTTACACAGGTATGACCTTCGGCGAGCAATCTACGCTTTAGAAGTCCACCAAAAAAACCGGCACCGCCGGTAACTAGAATGTGAGGCATTTTTCTTAGTTTATATGACTTGCCGGTATTCCGACGTTGTGGTACACGAAGAATTTGGCACCATTACGGGCATTGGCCAGTCTGCTTGTCGGCGCTGCCGGATACAGCGCCCATATCCATGCGGACCATTTCGCCACGCTCGTATTGAAGCAGCGCGCCGCGATCTCCCACGTCGTCCGCACCATCAGTGCATTCAAAACGCAATTGATCGCGATCAGCACCCATGCAGCCAATGGACTGAACACGCCGAATAGCTTGAAAGCCCCGGCAATCATCAACGGATAAGCTGGCGTCACCCACGCCGTAGGGCCAGTATGTCCGCTGAACGGATCGGCATAGCCATAGCCCGTCGCCAGCGCGCGTGCGATTCGCCCCATCTCCCACCCAAACCCAAAATGATCGCCATAAGGCCGCACGCGGTATGTGTGTGCCAGTATCACATACGCCAGCCGCACAATCAGCGCGACCCAGAAAACGACCCAGGGCGCGGCGAATCCCCCGCGCACATCTACTTTCTCTTTCCCAGAACTCACGAAAAAATTGTACTCGTCGTAAAATTTGAGCCTTGCCCCTGACGCAACGTCATCACTGACCATCATCTCCGACGGTCATGCGATGGCCAATGATCGCGGGTCCCCTTAATTTTCCAGAAATGATACTCAGGACCGACACGTAGGATAGTTCCTGGATTGCCCGTCACTCGGAAGCGACCCGGAACTTCGCACTCAATACCAACGCAAGGAATAGCGATGAGTGGAAACGCCGTGAGGGGATGCTTTCCAGCATCACTGTACAATCATGCCCAGTCGTGAATCGCTGTTGAAGCTGCCTTCATAGGAGGCGTATATGAAGCCACGATCCTTTCGTGCTTTTCCGCGATTTCTTGCACTGGTTTCTCTTATCGCCCTGTCTCGGCCCGCACTTGCGCAGCAGGTGGGGCACTATATCGGAGGCTTCACCGGCCTCGAAAACGGCACCTCGCCTCCTCCCGGCTTCTATGCTGCTGCCTTTGGCCTGGTAGAGCCTGTTGACTCCATCAAGGGCCCTAATGGCAATACCGTCCTGAAGCCCGACATCAACGTTGGCGGTGCCATCGCTGCATACAGCATGACTCTGCCGAAGAAGATTCTCGGCGGATACTACGGATGGGCCTTCATGGTCCCGGTGCTCAACACCCGATTCAACTCCAACCTCTTCAACGCCACCGACGTATCTGCCGGTCTCTCCGACATCCTCTTCGAGCCGATCAACCTCGGCTGGGCAAAGGGCCACGCCGACTATACCGCCAACTACAGCTTTTATGCCCCGAGCGGAGATTTCGATCCCAACTCGCCTCTCAATCCCGGCCTCGGTTTCTGGGAGCACCAGATCCAGGCGGGCATGACCTACAACATCGACAAGAAAAAGCTTTGGAATATCTCCGGCCTCACCACCTGGGAAATCAACCACAGCAAGCTCGGCACTGACATCAAACCCGGCCCAATCTTCACCGGCGAATATGGCCTCGGCAGGCGCTTTTTCAAGTACCAGATGAATGCAGGCATTGTCGGCTACGCCTCTCAGAAGCTCTCCCCTGACTCTGGCAGCGACATCAACCCGCTGCTTCGCGGCTATCTTGACCGCGGTTTCGGTGCCGGAGGTGAATGGAAGTACACCGACATCAAGCACAAGCTCGCCTTTGACGTTCGCTACCAGCAGCAGTTTGGAGTCCAGCTTCGTACCTCGGGCCAGATTCTCGTCTTCAGCATTACGTATCTCAAGCTCTTCCCGCCGCCTGCGGTGCCGCACAAGTAAGGAGCAACGATGAAACGGCTCTACTTCGCATTGGCAGTTTTTCTGACGCTCCTCAGCCCGCTCGCCGGCTGGGCACGCAGGTTCCGGTTGCTCCTCCGAGGCCGAATATCGTTTTTATTCTCGTCGACAACCTCGGTTACGGGGAGCTCGGCGTTTATGGCGGCGGAATCCTGCGAGGCGCTCCGACACCACGCATTGACAAACTAGCAGGCGAGGGTACGCCACTGTTGAATTTCAACGTTGAAGCCCAGTGCACGCCTACGCGATCGGCTCTGATGACGATTACCGCACAGGACAGATTCTGGATGCCATCCACGACGCAGGCATTGAGGACGACAACGGGCCGGAGGCGACCGACCACGGGAGGGCGACAGCGGTCCGTGGCGCGGTACGTACTTCACCGCGATGGAAGCTTCTCTGCGCGCTCCATTCATCATTCGCTGGCCGGGAAAGATCCCTGCCGGTCGAGTCTCCAATGAGATCGTGCACATCGTCGATATGTACCCGACACTGGCTCGCGTCGCTGGCGCGAAAGTTCCCACCGATCGCGCTATTGACGGCATTGACCAGCTGGACTTCTTTCTCGGCAAACAGGAAAACTCTAATCGTGAAGGTTTCCCAGCCTACGTTGCAGACCGCCTGCAGGCTGTCAAATGGCACAACTGGTAGTTTATGAGGACCGATTTTTATCGGGCCATCTCTGGGCAGTGATCGCCCACATGCACACCTCGATCTTTTTCGGGCCCCAGAGGATGTTGTGTGTATAACTGAATCCCACCCGCTCCAGCAGTTTTCGCGAGTTGTCGTGTGCGACCCCATGTCCGGCGACGATCACCGGCAGGCCCAGCGTATCGAACCCATGCGCGAGCACAGCGAGCAAAGCCTCCTCGCCCAGGCGGAGACCCCAAGCGGACCGCATGAGATTGACACCGACCTCGATTGTTTGGGGATCCATCGACCACGGCCGTAGACCGGCACACCCTACAAATTCGCCCGTCTCACGCAGGAAGATTGGCCAGTATTGCATTCCGAGACTGCGATCACGTTCGCATTCGATATGAAGCCGATCATGCGCCTGTTCCCGGCTCATAGCGCCGCCGAAAAAGCGAGTTACTTCAGGATCACACCATAAGGATTCAGCTAGAGCTGTATCGTTCTCGGACCAGCTCCGGAATACCAATCGACCAGAGGCCGGCGGAAGAATCGGCGAGAGTGACGAATTGACTGACAAGCGGAAGACCTCCGTCACCAGCATAACAACTTTCACCGGTGACGAGACCAGGGTAGGCTGGGCTAAGATTTACGTGATGCAGATTCCGAAGAAGCCCGATTCAGTACGCTTCAAGCTTGTGGCTGGTCATCCAGCGCTGGATCTTGTGAATACTCTGGACTGGAGATTCCGGCCTTCCGGGTCCGAGGAACTGCTGAACAGCTACGCAGATCTCCTGCACTTCATGGAACAGAGTGGGCTTATGATGCCCTCGGAGGTTCAAGGGTTCGCAACAAGCAAGCCTGTCAAAAAGAAAAGGGGCTTGTCATCCACGAAGGAGCTCCGGGAGTGTTTGGCGTCGATTTGTTATGCCATTGCCGATGGGCAGGCTCCTCCCATTGAAAGTGTGAAAACTTTGTCCGCCTTTGCGCGGACAGTCCGGAGATCAGAGCATCTTGAATGGCGCGATTGCCGTTTGCAGTGGAAGGCAGGCGCAGATCGAGTGGGTGCTTCGGACGCACCATTCACAAGACTGCTGTCGACCGCTCTGGAACTGCTTACTTCCGGAAAAATTGACCAGTTACGCGCTTGTTCAAACGCAGAATGTCGCTGGTTGTTCCTAGACGCCAGCAAGAATAAGGGGCGGCGGTGGTGTGACATGAAGCTCTGCGGTAACCGGATCAAGGCAAGACGCTATCGGGGCAAGCAGCGCGCGGTCGACTCCCAGTGACCCTTCCACGCGAACGAATACTCTGTGATGGGCAACAAAATATTCTCCGCAGAGCAAGCTGGCTGTTTGTCCAAGTGCCCGATTCGACGAAATAGAAACAAGTAATGAGAAGTCGGCCAGGGTCCGCCGATCAGATTGCGCAGGTTCCCATTGGATGTGGCCTACACGTACATTACCAACCGGTAAAGTACGGTTGGGCAGTGATACGGGAGTTGCCGAGAAACCCGCGTCGTTCGG
>DATHQH010000106.1:0-5455 GCA_035482895.1 Alloacidobacterium sp.
GGATGAATATTTGTACAGCGTCGTCGATGCGCTCGATGCAATCGCGAAGGAAACAGGAAAAACGGTTCCACAGATTGCGCTGAACTGGTTGTTGCAGCGGCCCACCGTTGCAAGCGTCATTATCGGCGCGCGAAATGAAGAGCAGTTGGAGCAGAATCTGGCTGCCGCAACATGGAATCTGACGGAAGATCAGGTGGCCAGGTTGGACAAAGCAAGCGCTGTTCAACCAATTTATCCCTATTGGCACCAATGGCAGTTTGCGGATCGCAATCCGTTGCCTGTTCCACAAGTGAAATAAGTGCAGTTCAATACCTCAGAAGCTAAAGCCGTATTTTCCAGGTAGAGTTTGTGCGAGGGCTGAAGCCCTCGCCTACCTGAAGCCTGACTCAGGCTTGAATTTCTTTGTCATCGAAAAATCTCGTTTGCCACTTCGAGCTGATCCAAAATTCAACGCATGCCGCTAGACGAAGTGGAAATAGCAGCGTCAAACTAAGTATCTGCAAGTTATATGGGCCTTTCGCGTGAGGTGTATATGATTCGCAAGTCTTTCCTATCGCTTGGCATGCTGGCAGCGCTTACTGTCACTTTTGTGGCTTACGCGGTCCGCGTGGGCAATGCTGCTCCTGACTTCACCGGCACCGATTCCAACGGCAAGACGCACAAGCTCTCTGACTACCGCGGAAAATATGTCGTGCTGGAATGGACGAACAATGGCTGTCCTTACACTCAGAAGCATTATGAGAGCGGCAATATGCAGGCGCTCCAGAAAGAGTGGACGGACAAGGGAGTAGTGTGGCTAACGGTACTCTCTTCCGCTCCAGGAGAGCAGGGCTACATGACCGCCTTGCAGGAAAATGCCTATGTCGGCAAAGAACGCGCAGCTCCTACGGCGGCAATTCTCGACCCGACCGGAACAATTGGCCACGCTTACGAGGCCAAGACGACGCCTCATATGTTTGTGATCGATCCGTCGGGAAAGCTGATTTATGCCGGTGCGATCGACGATCACGCGACGACAGATCCTGGAGACATCAAGTCATCGAAGAACTATGTCTCGGACGCGCTGAACGAGTCGATGGCGGGGAAAACGGTCGCGACTTCCTACACGCGACCGTATGGCTGTTCGGTAAAGTACGCGGGCAACTGACCGTTAAGGTACGACTGGCAGGCTGATAAAGCTGGCCTCACCCGGAGTGCGCCATATGCGTTGCGTTGCTTTCTGGTAGTCCACAGGTTTGGCATCAAAGATATTGAGCACAAAGGTCTGTGGATTGCGGTCATATAACGGGAAAAGGCTCGACTGCACCTGCACCATGATGCGGTGGCCGGGCTGGAAGACGTGGTTTACCGTGGGCAAGCTGAAGCGGTAGAGCAATGGCTTGTCCGGAGTGATTGCTTCAGGATGTTCGAAGCTTGTGCGGTAGCGGCCACGGAAGATGTCGAGCGAGATCGGCAATTCATAGCCGCCCATCGCCGGCTGAGACGGATCGGTGCCGGGATGGACGTCGATCAGCTTGACCACCCAGTCACTATCACTGCCGCTGGTGGAGGCATGCAGGTTTACGACCGGAGTGCCGCTTAGGCGCAGAGGCTTGGTCAGGGGCTCACTCATGTATGTGAGCACATCGGGACGGCCATCGACGAAGCGTTGATCGTTGACCAGCCAGGTCTTCCATGCATCCCCGTCACCTTCAAAGACCGGACGCGGCCTGTAGGGTACCGGCTTGGACGGATCGGAGACGTATTCGTCATATTTTTGTGCGGAAGCAGCCGGAGCCTGAAATGACAAACCTCCGCCGGCAGTGAGATATAACGGCTGGGATTTGTTAGCGCAATCCGCGTCGCAGCTCAGAGGCCATGACTTGAAGCGATCCCAGTGATTCTCGCCTGTGTTGTAAATGAGCACCGGCGGTGTATCGGCTTTCGGAGCGCCATCGAGCAAATACTGATTGAAGAACGGGAGCAGCACGTCGCGGCGGAATTGCAGCGTGGTATCACCGTCCCAGCGAAGCGGGCCGAGCGAAAATCCATCATAGTTGACCTGGCTGTGCCTCCATGGCCCCATCACCAGATAGTTTTTGTCATTCGCCGTGTCTTTCGGCTCAACGGCTTCATAGCTGTGGATCGCCCCCCACATGTCTTCCTGGTCCCAAAGGCCCTGCAGCCACATGGTCGGTACTTTTAGAGGCTGCTGCGCCATGACTTTGTCCAGTGCCTGCCCCTGCCAGAAAGCATCATAAGCCGGATGCTCTTCTACCTTTTTCCAGAAGGGAAGCTGTTCTAACCCGCCATAGCGCGCAAAATCGCCCGCAGAACCTTTTTCGAGATAGTTGGTGTAGTCGTCGTAGCCTTCGCGCGGGATGGTTGCGCCGTGACCATGGGCTGAGGTCTGTCCGCTGATGTAATCGAGATTCGGCTGACGAAATGCTCCGTAGTGGAACCAGTCGTCGCCCATCCAGCCGTCGACCATGGGGCTCTCGGGCGCGGCGACTTTAAGCGCCGGATGAGGATTAATGAGCGCCATCACGACGGTAAATCCTTCGTAAGAGGAGCCAAGCATGCCGACTCTGCCGTTGGATTCGGGCACGTTTTTTACCAGCCAGTCGATCGTGTCGTAGGCATCGGTAGTGTCGTTAACTCCACTGGTATTGAGGGGTCCGAGCGGTGGCGGTGTCATGAGGTACTCGCCCTGGGAGCCGTATTTGCCACGTACATCCTGAAAAACACGGATATAGCCGGCCCCGACAAAGACATCGTCGCCCTGCGGCAGCTCGTCGAGCATATGCGGCGATTCCGTGCGGGCAGCGCGACCCGCAGCATTGTAGGGCGTGCGCGTCAGCAGGATCGGGGCGTTCTGGGCTCCTTTGGGGATGACGATGACCGTATAGAGCTTTACGCCATCCCGCATCGGGATCATCTCAACACGCTTCACGTAATCGTAGTCAGACTTCGGCGCGGTAAACTTCGCGGGAACGTCTGGGGTGTCAGTTTTGGTCTGCGCGTGGAATGGCAATGTTGTTGAAATGAGAGCGAACGCGGCGGCAAAAGAGCGACAGCAAATGGTCATTCATGGTCCTTAAAATCACGTGGCAGCTCAATAGCACACGGTGGCCATGAGCGATTGCGCAGAAATATTAGATTTGCAGAAGTATAAATGATTCAGGGGAATTGCTCTGAATCTTCAAAGGTTAGAGCTATTTTTTCTCTGTAACCAGAACAGGGTCCGCCGCACCATCATTTGCAGCGATGCCGAAAGCACAGCTGAGGAGGCGGACGTGGCCATCATCGAATCTCAAGGCGCGGAAAAGCCGCGTAACCAGAAGACATATAGCGATCCTTTTTCCAGAGTGACATCGACGATTATGGGAAGCTCGTCGACTTCCCGGTCATTTGCAACCGCTATCCGGGCAGATCAGGGTGAGGCCGAGGCTTATAAAGCGGCATTGCTCCGTGGCGAAATCGGAATACAGCGTCCGACTGGAGCCAACATTTCAGGGGTTGACTTCATCACAGCCGTGCCCATGAGTGCGGGTTCGATGCAGATTCGCGAAATTATACTGACAGACGTAAAAACAACAACCGTGGGTGCTCCTGCGCCTAAACCAAAGTCGGTCGTTCCAGGAAAATGGCAAACAGAGCTTCAGGACGCTGTCTCTACCACCCGCTTGCGGCTCGGAAATATGATGCTGGAGCAGAATATCCGTCAGGCTGCTCTTAAGCCTCCGCGCATGCGGCAGCTGCGAGTGGACTACTCTCCGGCTGCATCGGGTAGTGGACGCCTTTCTATCACCGGGTGGTAGACCAAAGAGCGCGGCGCTATTTATCTTCCCGTTTGGCTTCCCTGATTCGGCGGATCTCTTCCATGCGCTGGGCGAGCAGCTTTTCGCGGCCTTCGGCCGTCGGATGGTAATAGGTGCGGCCGCGCAGGCTTTCGGGAAGGGCATCCATGTTCGCGACCCTGCCTTCTTCGTCATGGGCGTACTTATAGCCTTTGCCGTAGTCGAGGGCCTTCATCAGGCCAGTTGGCGCGTTGCGCAGATGGAGCGGAACTGGTTCGGCGCGGGTGTGCTCAATGTCGGAGAGCACTTCGCCGTACGCGGTATAGAGCGCGTTCGATTTGGGGGCAAGCGCGAGATAGACGACAGCCTGTGCCAGCGCCAGATCGCCTTCCGGTGAGCCGAGGAAGTCCATCGCATCGCGAGCGGAAAGACAAAGATTGAGCGCTTCCGGTGCTGCAAGGCCGATGTCTTCAACCGCCATGCGGATGACGCGTCGCGCGACATACATCGGGTCTTCACCAGATTGCAGCATGCGGCCGAGCCAGTAGAGAGAAGCATCCGCATCACTATTGCGGACAGATTTGTGCAACGCGGAGATGAGGTTGTAGTGCTCTTCGCCCTGCTTGTCATAAAGCAGAACGCGTTGCTGCAGCGCTTCGGTTGCCAGTTCTTTTGTAATGCGGGTCTTGGCGGCTTGTGCGAGCCTTGCGGCGACTTCGAGACTGTTGAGACCGTTGCGTGCATCTCCGTTCGCATAGCCTGCCAACAGTTCAAGCGCCTCGTGATCGGCTTCGAGGTTGAGACTACCGAGGCCTCGCTCTTTGTCCATGAGAGCGCGTTCGAGCAGGGTGAGAATTTGTTCGTCCGTCAACGCGCGCAGAGTATAAACGCGGCAGCGGGAGAGCAGCGCGGAGATGATCTCAAAGGACGGATTTTCTGTCGTGGCTCCGATGAGGCGGATGGTTCCGCGCTCCACGTAGGGCAGAAATGCATCCTGCTGCGCCTTGTTGAAGCGATGAATTTCATCTACGAAGAGGATGGTGCGCGAGCCGTAGGTCGAGGCCTTTTCTGCGTCAGCCATGACGGCTTTAATTTCCTTGATGCCTGAAAGAACAGCGGAAAACTCGATGAATGTGGCTTTCGTGGTTTCGGCAATGATCTTGGCAAGCGTAGTTTTGCCGACGCCGGGCGGACCCCAGAAGATCATAGAAGATGCGTCATCGCGCTCAATCTGCACACGAAGAGGCTTGCCGGGAGCGAGCAGATGATCCTGACCGACGTATTCGTCAAGAGTGCGAGGCCGCATGCGCTCGGCGAGCGGAGCGGTTTTCTGGGCCGTGGTGAGATCGGGCGTGCTGCCGAAGAGGCTCATATTGCTCTGTTAGATGATTCTACGTTTGTCGCTGGCGTGACGCTTCATAAAGAAGGATGCTGGCTGCGATGGCGGCGTTAAGGGATTCGACTGGCCCGGGACAGGGGATGGTGATGCGGTCATCGCATTGCGAAATCAAGTCCGAAGACAGGCCATTGCCCTCGTTGCCGATGAAGAGTGCGATGGGCTGCGAGAGATCAAGCTGTCCCGCCGGTGTGCCGCCATATACAGTAGTTGCCAGCGCGTGGATTCCGCGAGAGCGAAGGGCTGGGAAGAGCTCTTTGCTGATTGTGGGGATGACAGG
>DATHQH010000107.1:0-15471 GCA_035482895.1 Alloacidobacterium sp.
GAGACCACCGACCATCCAAGAATCAGCACTGGAGCGAGCCATATAGCGGCATGCAGTACCGGCGGCCACAGGACGGCAAAGGCGTCTGCGATGATGACAGCGCCGTGCATCGGGTCTTGCAACGTAAACTGCTCAATCCCCGCCGCTTCCAGCTGACTGGAAATTGCTGTCAGGATGCGCGCGCCCTCAAAATAGAGCAGCAGGAGAGCAGGCGCCCCAAAGAGCCAGCGCCACGCAACTTCCAATGCAAGCAATGACGGGCGCGCCCAACAAGCCGCCAGTGTGTGCACAAGAGACTGCGTGCCCCGCACTGGACCACCGGCGCGATACTTGCTCGCCATCCCTACTTCACCACGATGTTGACCAGTTTGCCGGGCACGACGATGACCTTAACAATCTCCTTGTCAGCAATAGCAGCCTGTACCTTCGCGTCCGACTTCACGGCTTCGCGCAGCGTGTCCTGCTCGATACCCACAGGCACGCGCACCACAGAGCGCAGCTTGCCATTCACCTGTACCGGAATTTCGATCTCATCCTCGCGAGCCAGCGCTTCGTTGAACATGGGCCACGGCGCGCGCAAAATGTTCTGCTCCTGGCCAAGCTGCTCCCACAATTCAAATGCGATATAAGGAGCAAATGGAGCGAGCAGCAGCACAAGGCTTTCCAGTAACGATTTCACGGTCGCAGGTGGAACCTTCCCCGCGCCGATTTCCTCATCGGCAGCCGTAAAGGTATTTACCAGCTCCATGATGGCGGCAATGCAGGTATTGAAGTGCCATCGTCCCTGGAAGTCCAGCGTAATTTTGGCAATCGTCTGGTGCAACTTGCGCAACAGAGCCTGCGAGGTCGCATCCGCAGCAGCTGTATCCGTCGTGGATACTGAGCGGGCTGTCTCCGCATGCTTCATCACAAAGCGGTACACCTTGCCCAGGAAACGGCTCACACCGGCCACGCCATCTTCCTGCCAGTCCAGATCGCGGTCAGGCGGCGCGGCAAAGAGTGAGTACATTCGCGTGGCGTCCGCGCCGTAACGGGCGATCATGTCGTCGGGCGAAACCACGTTGCCCTTCGACTTCGACATCTTCGCGCCATTTTTAATGACCATGCCCTGCGTGAAGAGGCGCTCAGCAGGCTCGTCATTCCTAATGAGTCCGAGGTCCCGCATCACCCTTGTCCAGAAGCGCGAATAGATCAGGTGCAGAATGGCATGCTCGACGCCGCCGATGTACTGGTCGATTGGAAACCAATACGCAACCGCATTTGTGTCAAATGGGCCCTTGGCGTACTTCGCGCTCGTATATCGGTAGAAATACCAGGACGAATCGACAAACGTGTCCATCGTATCCGTCTCGCGGCGCGCCGGTCCGCCGCACTTCGGACACGTGGTGTTTACGAATTCCGGCAGTTTGCCCAGCGGTGATCCGCCTTCCTGCGTGATCTCGACATTGTCGGGTAGCAGCACGGGCAATTGGTCATCCGGAACAGGAACGATGCCATCCTTCTCGCAATAGAGCATCGGAATCGGCGTGCCCCAGTAACGCTGACGACTTATACCCCAGTCTCTTAAGCGGAAGGTGATGGTGGCGTTGCCAAAGCCTTTTTCTTCGGCGAAGGCGGCCATCTTCTGCTGCGCTTCCTGATTGCCCAGCGAACTGAACTCACAGGAGTTGATCAACAGGCTGTCCTCCTCTGTATAAGGCAGGATGGGTTCTGGCGCGTCGTTGCCATTCGACTCGTCTGTGCGACGCGGCAAAATAACGATGCGGATTTCGAGCCCATATTTTTTTGCGAACTCATAATCGCGCTCGTCATGCGCAGGAACCGACATGATGGCACCAGTCCCATAATCAGAGAGAATGTAGTTGCCTGCCCAAATCGGCAGCCGCTCCTGGTTGAAGGGATTGATCGCATAGTGGCCGGTAAAGACGCCGTGCTTTTCGATCTCACCAATATCTCCGGCTTCGCGCGCCTTCTTCTGCTGGTCCAGCAGCGCGGCTACTTCTTCAGCAAGCTTTGCATCGTTTGCTGCAAACTCCTTCATCAACGGATGCTCAGGAGCAAGCTGTATGCTCGTCGCTCCATAGATCGTGTCGATACGGGTTGTGAAGACGGTAATCTTGTGACCAATTATCTTCGCGTTCTCTCGCGTAGGCAGGACTGCCGTGCCCTCGTTGCGTGTGGACCGTTCATCGTCCGGCGCATCGCTTGCATCTTCCACGGCAAAGTCGATCTCCGCACCCTCGCTGCGGCCGATCCAGTTGCGCTGCATGGTACGCACTTTTTCCGGCCAGCCTTCGAGCTTGTCCAGGCCATCGAGCAGTTCCTGCGCGTAATCGGTAATCCGCAGAAACCACTGTTCCAGGTCGCGCTGTTCGACGATTGTGTCCTCATGCCGCCAGCAGCGTCCATTGATGACCTGCTCGTTGGCCAGCACGGTGCAGCATTCAGGGCACCAGTTCACCTTGCTCTTCTTCCGATAGGCGAGGCCTCGCTCGAACATGCGGATAAAAAACCACTGGTTCCAGCGGTAGTAGTCGGGCAGGCAGGTGGTGACTTCATTGCGCCAGTCGTAACTGAAGCCAATGCGATCCATCTGCTGCTTCATCGCGGCAATATTAGAAGTTGTCCATTCGCGAGGCGGTGTGTTGTTTTTTATGGCCGCATTTTCCGCAGGCAGACCGAAAGCGTCCCATCCCATCGGGTGGAGAACGTTATGGCCCTGCATCCACATATAGCGAGCAAGCGCGTCGCCAATCGAGTAATTACGCACGTGCCCCATGTGCAGCTGGCCGGAAGGATAGGGAAGCATTTCCAGTACGTAATATTTAGACTTTCCGCTGGATGGCGGCTCAGCTGCGTACAGATCCGGCTGCGAGGCCCAGCGCTTTTGCCAGCGCGGTTCTATTTCCGCCGGGTTGTAACGGATTTCGGGAGAGGCTCCGCCTGTCGCTGCCGTTGCAGCGATTTCTGTTGGCTTGCTTGACGACATGTCTCTATTTTACCGATATGGCTCGAATCGCTCTATTCTGAAGCAGTTGTAGGCGCGATGAAGAGCTGTACCCATTCCGTTTCTGTACTTTTCCCGATGATTTGCCGACGCACCGGATCATGCAGAATCCCGATTGCTTGGAGGTCTTTTGGGAAAATGTGTTTCCTTTGGCCCTATGCCTTCGCGGTCTGGCAGCCAGCCAATTCTTTCAAAATTGCCACATTCTTTCTGTCGTCTTCCGGCTCATCCACAGGCGTTTCGGCGATAAAAGCGCAGTGCGCGAAACGTTTGTCACGGAGTAGGCGCCCGAAGGTCTCCAGGCCAATCGTCCCCTGGCCGATGTTTTCGTGGCGGTCGAGTTTCGATCCGCGCGGCGCTTTCGCGTCATTCATATGCCACACGCGGACAGTGTCAAAGCCAATGGTTGAGCCAATCTGTCGCATCGTTTCTTCATAGCCTTCGGCGCTGACGATGTCGTATCCGGCAACGTGGGTGTGGCAGGTATCCAGACAGGCGCCCATGGGCGCGACAGGGCGTAGTCGATGAATCAGCTCGGCAACCTGCTCGAAGCTGCCGCCGAGGGAAAATTCGGCTCCGGCGGTGTTTTCGATCAGGATATGGAAGTCGCTGATCTGCGCGTCGAGGCCGGCGAGCGATGTTTCGATGGATTCGGCAGCCAGACGCAGGCCTTCTTCGCGGGTAAGACCGCGCCAGGAGCCGGGATGCAGCACCAGGTATTCCGCACCCAGCGCAAGGGCGCGCTCCACCTCCGCATGAAAAGCCACAATGGACTTGGCACGGACCTCTTCCGACTGGCTACACAGGTTGACGAGGTAGCTGGTATGGATGACGAGCGGCCAGCAGTCGTATTTCTGCCGTAATTCGCGCATTTTTGCGCAATGCTCCGTCCCCAGCTTCATCGGCCGCCACATCCGAGGGCTGGATGAAAAGATTTGAAAGGTGTTAGCGCCGATGTCCTGAGCGCGCTCGGCAGCGTTGTATACGCCACCTGCGGTCGATAAGTGTATGCCAATACGCGGCCGGTTCATGCTGGTTCTAGTGTAGAGTTCCTGGTGGACTATACAGCTATACAAGTGTATTGTCGGACGAGACGAGAAGATTTATGCGCACAGTCATTACGGCAGAAAAGCTGCAGGCCCCCCACGAGACAATTCCCCATCCCGTTGTTGTGATTGAAGATGGAGTGATTGCGAGCATCGCGTCGCGTACAGGGAACGCAGTGCCGCCCGGCGAAGTGAAAGATTACCCGGGCGCCACGCTCGTTCCTGCATATTTTGATGTGCATATACATGGCAGCGGGGGCGCCGATGTGATGGAAGCGACTCAGGGCTCGCTGAGTGCGATTGGACAGTTTCTCGCGCAACACGGCGTGGGTTCCTATCTCGCGACGACGGTATCGGCCCCTGTGGACGCGACTCTTCAGTCGCTAAGCAGTCTGGCGAAGTGGATCGGTACGGACTTTGAAGGTGCACGGCCGCTCGGGATTCATATCGAAGGACCGTTTATCTCGCATGCAAAAAGGGGTGCGCATGCCGACCGCGACCTGCAGCTACCTACAGTTGCGCTCTTCAATCGATTGTGGGAAGCGTCGGAAGGGCATATTCGCCTGATGACGATTGCGCCGGAGCTCCCGGGTTCGGAAGAAGTGATTCGACGTGCCGCCGAGCTGGGGGTTCGCATTAGCCTGGGCCACAGCAACGCAGGAACGGATGATGCTCTGCGTGGCGTTCGCGCCGGGGCCGTCTCAGCGACGCATACGTTCAATGCGATGCGCCGCTTTGATCACCGCGACCCAGGCATACTAGGCGTCGTGCTGGATCGTCCTGATCTCTTTGCCGAGATAATCTGCGACGGACTGCATGTCAATCCAACCGTAGTGCGTATGTTCTGGCGGGAAAAAGGTGCGGATCGCACCATTCTTGTCACGGATGCCATGAGCGCCACAGGCATGCCCGACGGCAATTACAAGTTGGGAGAGCTGGATGTTCGCGTCAAGGATGGCAAGTGCATCATCGGCGAAGACACGCTCGCCGGCAGCACCCTGACGATGGACCGCGCCGTGAGAAATTTCATCGAGTTTACCGGGGCGGATCTCAGCAAAGTAATACCGCTTGCCAGCCGGAACCCAGCGAAAATGGCTGGATTCGATACGCAGATCGGCGCACTCGAAGCAGGGCGTGACGCAGATATCACCGTGCTTTCGCCAAAAGGTGAGGTCATGGATACGATCTTGTGCGGGCGTCAGATGAGCGTGCACAGCTAAAATCGTCATCCTGTTGTTTGCTTCGGCCGCTCGTGCGCTGGGTATCCCATTCTTCGCGTAGCGAAGGGTGGGAAGCAATCCCATCCGCACCACAACATATCTAGAATGTCTTACCCGACACGATTCCGGGCGCGCCAGAGTGCTCCTGTCACCGGATCGACCGCTTCGGGTAAAACTCTGATCATGGGCAGGCTGTGATGAACTGTTTCCATCATGCTCTCCCGCACAAAGCGCACGCCTTTGAGGATGCCTCCGACATAAGCAATGCCAGGAAGCGGAGCATCCGGCTCAAGGGCCCGTAGCCGGCGCACAGAGTGCACCGCGCCTTCGCCAAGCAAGCGGCCGCCTAACTGCAGAATGTTGAGCGCGACTGCATCGCCTGCCTCGGCGCACTCCACGATTAACCTTGCCAGTCGCGAAAAGTCGGGAAGCGGCGTTTCGTTGCCGATGTTCGTGATGTCGCCCAGCGTCCCCGCTGACCAGAACTGCATCACTCGATCCAGAATCATCGTCGGCTGTTGAAAGTCGTGTGCGCGCAGTGCTGCTTTGAGCCCTTCGTGGCCAATCCAGTAGCCGGAACCTTCGTCGCCCAGCGCCGGACCCCACCCGCCGACGTTGAAGGTCTCTCCTGTGCTGGTGCGGCCCAGAATATTCGAGCCGGTGCCGCCGATAACCAGCACGCCCGCTTCTCCGGGAAATGCCGCGTCAAGAGCCGTCGTTTCATCGCCACAGACAAGAATTTCGCCGCCCGCATAACGCGAGATGATCTGCTGCATCCACTCTTTCGTCTGCGGAAGTCGCACCCCGGCCGTGCCTACGCAGGAGACGGCGACCTGCTTGAGATCGACCCCGCTCTGGCGCGAAATTTCTTCAAGCAGCGCGTGCATATTGGCTTCAGCCTGTGCAGCGGAGACGCGTAGTGGCTTGATGCTGCCATGCTGCATACGGGCTAAGATCTGGGTCTCGTCGGCGAGTGCGCAGTCGGTTTTGGTGCCGCCAGCGTCAAATCCAAGGTAAAAGGCCATCTTTCTGCTTTCTTTTTGATGATTACCGGGCAGCGTCCGTCAGAGCGGTAGAAAGAACATTGAGACTGCCATCGGTGGGTGGAGCCTGCAGTTGCAGAATCTTCGCGATAAAAGGATAGACGTTCACATTTTCAAAGGGCTTGAGGGCAACCCCGGGCCGTATATCCGGGCCTTCGGCGAAGAAAATGGCTTTCATCTCCGGCATTTCTCGCGGGTCGTAGCCATGCGCACCCATGTTTGGCGGATGGTCCTGCTCGCCCGCGGCGGGCGCACGCGCGCGGATCGCGTAGGGGCCTTTGGGGACGACGATCGGATCGCCCGCGCGGGGGTTCCCGTCATAGTGGAGCCACGCGGGCATATGAGCGCGCCGGTAGACTACGAAATTTCCGTCGGCGGCTTTCAGCTTCTGGTATGCCTTCTCCGTGTCGGCCTCGGAATTGCCATACAGCAACGATCCCACAGTGGTGAAATTGGAAAAATCCGCATACTTATCGAGGTCAATCCATGAGCCTTCTTCGCGCGCCATGCCATGATCGCTGACAACGATCAGGTCGACAGGCATGTGCAGCGCGTCGAGCCCCGCATGCAGTTTTCCAATGAGCGCATCGACATGCTTTACTGCCTCGGCAACCTGCGGGCTTCCCGGCCCATATAGATGCCCGGCATGATCGACATTGGAGTAATAAAGGGTAATGAAGTGTGGACGCTTGGCTTCCGGCAGCTTGAGCCACGCAAGCACCTGCTCGATGCGCTGATCATCGGGAAATTTATCGTCGTAGTGCAGATAGTAGCTGGGACGGACATTTTGAATCGCAGCTTCGGATCCCGGCCAGAAAAAACAGGCGGAGCGCATACCCTGCTGCTCGGCTAGAACCCAGAGCGGTGTACCGCCATACCAGCTGCCATCGCTGCTCGTTTTGGGATCGTTGTAAGCGTAGCGCTCTTTTCGCTGCTCATCGTAAAAGCTCATGGCGACGATGCCGTGATGCTCCGGATAAAGGCCAGTGACGAGCGTGTAGTGGTTGGGAAAAGTGATCGAAGGATAGGACGGTACCATGCCATCGGGGGCACTGGCCCCTTGTTTCGCCAAAGCAAGCAGGTGGGTGGCGCCATATTTCTTTGCATAGTCGTAGCGAAAGCCATCCAGCGAGACCAGCACGACATAATGCTTCTGCTCCTGAACGAGGGCATTCGGGCCATTATCAATGGTGATGACAGGAGCGGCGGGGGTAACGGGAGCGGCCTGTTGTGCCTGCGCCAGGGGAAGGAAACCGCAGAGCAGCAACGTGAATGCGAGGAAACGATGCCGGGTGAGCATGATTGGTTCTCTGAACAGATTACTTGATCCTTCAGTTTTACGGAGCGGAGCAGTACTTTCTACAGAATGGACCGTCTGATATGATCGCGCCACATTCTCGAAGCTGTTTTTTTGGAGGCCCAATCCAACATGCGCGCACGTCGCGTTATCCTTTCAGGATTACTTGCCATGACTTTCTCTCCCATCTTTGCTGTTGCGACGGAAACCTCCTCGAAACTGAAGGTCCCCGAGATCAAATACGAGGCATATACGCTGCCGAACGGGTTGCAGGTCATCCTGACCGAAGACCACCGGCTGCCGATAGTTGGCGTTGATCTCTGGTATCACGTTGGCCCCGTGAAGGAACGCGCTGGCCGAACCGGCTTTGCACATCTCTTTGAGCACATGATGTTTGAAGGCTCAAAGCATGTTGGTGAAAAGGCGCACTTCAAATATCTTGAGGCGGCTGGGGCTTCGGACATCAATGGAACGACCTCGTTTGACCGTACGAATTACTTCGAGACGCTGCCCTCCAATCAGCTCGAACTGGCGCTATGGCTCGAAAGCGACCGCATGGGCTTTCTGCTCGACACGCTGGACCGGCAGAAACTGACCAACCAGCGGGACGTGGTGCGCAATGAACGCCGCCAAAGTGTAGAAAATCAACCCTACGGATTGGTTGATGAAGCGCTGGTGCACACTCTCTTTCCTGTAGACCACCCGTACCATGCCAATGTAATGGGGTCGCATGCCGATGTAGAAGCCGCCCGGCTGGAAGATGTGCGCCAATTTTTCAGGCAATATTACGCGCCCAACAACGCCACCATTGTTATTGCCGGAGATATCAATAAGGAAAAAACGAAGGCATTACTTGAAAAGTATTTCGGGCCGATTCCCAAAGGTCCGGATGTGCCAAAGGTCGATATCGCCACGCCCGCCATTACCGGGGAAAAACGCATCACCGTTACGGACGCCGTGCAGCTGCCCAAGGTTGAGTTCGCATGGCTTACGCCGCAGGCCTTTGCTCCCGGCGACGCGGAAGCGGACTTTGCCGCCTACATTCTCGGCGGCGGCAAATCGAGCCGTCTCTACCGGAAGCTTGTCTACGAGCAGCAGATTGCTCAGTCGACGGAATGCTATAACCAATCCCAGGCGCTGCAATCATGGACGACATGTGAGCTGGTCGCACGTCCCGGCGTGAGCGCGGAGCAGCTGGAGAAAGCTGCCAACGATGTCATCCAGGATTTCCTTCAGACCGGTCCCGCACAGGCGGAGATGGAGCGCGCGCGCAATACGACCGAATCGCGCAAGATTCGCGGTCTCCAGCGGGTTGGCGGATTCGGCGGCATTGCCGACACACTGAACTACTACAACCAGTACACGGGCGATCCCGGATATTTGCCGAAAGACCTCGCGCGATACGACGCACTGACCGTCGCCGGCGTGCAGAAATATGCGCAGGAACATCTAACGCAAAATCAGCGTGTCACCGTCTATGGCATCCCCGGCAAGAAAGTGGTCGACGATGTGCCGCGCAGCCCTGCTGACACCGATGCGAACGTAAAAATCGAGCCGGAGTATTCGGTGGAGTTCGACCAGGCGCAGGCGTGGCGCAAAAATTCGCCACAGCCCGGTCCTCAGCCGAAGCTCGCACTTCCTGAACCGCACGTCTTTACGCTGGCAAACGGTCTGAAAGTCTATCTGGTGGAATCACATGATCTGCCTGTCTTCAGCGCGTCGCTGGTGACCCTGGGTGGCAGCGAAGGCGATTCGCCCAGCAAGCCGGGTGTTGCCGGATTTACGGCGGCGATGTTGACCGAAGGTACGGCCAACCGCACAGCCCCGCAGATCGCCGATGACACTGACCAGATCGGCGCAAGCCTAAGCAAGGGCGCTGGCAACGACAATGCTTATGTTCGCATCAGCGCATTGAGCAATGTCACCGATCCTTCTCTCGACCTGCTGGCTGACGTTAGTCTGAATCCTGCGTTCAGCGATAAGGAAATTGACCGCATCCGCAGGCAGCGTCTGACGAATCTTTTGCAGATGAAAGACCAGCCCGTGCAGGTGGCCTTTACGGTAGCGGATCGCGCTCTCTACGGAGCGGACAACCCCTACGGTTATCGCAGTATCGGTACCGATGCTTCGATCAAAGCGACGACACGCGCTGACCTCGCTGATTTCTGGCAGGAGCGCTATGTTCCCTCGAACTCCGCCCTCGTTTTCGCAGGCGACCTGACGGAAAAACAGGCGCGTGACCTGGCCGAGAAATACTTTGGCAAATGGTCGGCAAAGGGCACCGTTTCACAACCGCCGGTGGCTCCTGCTGCTGCAACGCGCCGCGTCATCATTGTCGATGTGCCGGGTGCTCCGCAAACAGCGATCTGGGCTGCGGGAATAGGCGCGCCGCGATCGACGCCGGACTTCGCGTCCCTCAACGTCGTCAACACGATGTTGGGCGGACTCTTTTCCAGCCGCATCAACATGAATCTGCGCGAGCAGCACGGCTACACCTACGGCGCATTCAGCCTCTTCCAGTTCATGCGGGGAAGCGGGCCGTTCTTTGCCGGTGCCTCTGTGCGGACGGACGTGACAGCTCCGGCGGTGCACGAATTATTCGCCGAACTGGATCGCATCCGCACCAGTCCGCTGACAACCGATGAGCTGAAGCGGTCGAAAGACAATTTAATTCGTTCGCTGCCCGGCGATTTTGAGACGGTGGAGGAGACGTCAGGCAAGATGTCCGACATCTTCACGTATCAGCTTCCACTCGACTACTATCGTGCTTACCCTGCAAAGATCGACGCGGTCACATCGGAACAGGCGGCAAGCGCGGCCCTGAAGTATATTCACCCGGAAAACATGATTCTCGTGGCCGTAGGCGATAAGGCGAAGATTCAGCCGGAAATTGAGAAGCTCAACCTCGGCCCAATCGAGGATTGGACCGCAGAAGGAGAGCCTCTGAAAAAGTAAACAGGCAACAAAAAGGCCCGCTGATGAAGCGGGCCTTTTTCGGCTACTGGAAAATTGTTGTTTGAAGAGGCACAGCTTCAGCCGTGCCGTTCTGATGCAATGGTTTTATGGGCTTTAGCTCCTGAGGATAAGGTTTACAACCCCCTCTGGAAGGGCTTTGAATCAAAGATGGAGCAATAGGACCGTCGCGCAGACGATGAATCCCACCGCGCCAAACCCCATACCCAGATACCAATAAGCGCGTTGTCGTGTCAGCAGCGTAATGGAGGTAACGACCAGTCCGATTTCCAACAGCGCCTCGCCGAGATCGAAGCGATTGGCCTTCCGTTCGGCACGGCGCACTTCAGCTTCATAGTCGTGAGCTTTATCCTGTTCCTCTTTCAGGTCATCGGCCCATTTATCTGAGTGCGATTTATAACTGTCCATCAGCTTTTTTGCGGCATCGTCATGGATGGCCAGCACGGAAAGCATATCCGAGGACAACTGAGTTTCATTCAGGCGAATTTTCTTTGCCTGATATTCATTCCACTGATCGCTGGCCCGGGCCTGTGCCAGCACTGCTTCTGTATGTGTGCGATGGCCGAGTACGGTTGAGATGGCCACCAGCACGGCGAGTACGCTCATGGTAAAGCTTACGGGGCGAAGGCTGGGATTCTTCGCTGCTTCTTCGTGTTCTTCCTGTAGTTCCTGTGCTTCGTTTGGTTCCATTGTTAGGGTGATCTTCCGTTCCGTAACCTGATTCTAAATTGCAAAGCACGAAACGTGTGGATGCCTGTTTCGGAAGCGGTAGATACGCTGAATGGGCACGGTTTCAGCCGTACCGCAATAAATTTGCCATTCTGAGGACCCTGAGTGAAGCGAAGGGGGACGAAGAATCTGCTTTTCCTTGACCGAAATTCTGCCCTTCGTTCGTCAGGGTCAGAATATCCCTCGCATGACGTCACAGAATCAAATGAGGCTTTAGGGACCTGAATGGCCGGGAAGTCGAAGCAACCAACCCGAAGCGTCCCTAGTCTTGTGGGTAAAGGATTGCGAAGGCAGTGGGGGCATCCATGCACCCGTGCGACCCGCTCCGTCTCGTCCCCTATCAGTGATGGGTCAGATGGCGTAATTCCCAGATAAATGCAATCACGAATGCACCCACCATAGCGATCACCAGCGAGGGATTACGGAAGATATTGCCTCCAAACCCGACAAAGTTCGTGTGGAACGCGATCATGATCCAAATAGTTATGACAACGAACCAAAGCACTATCCCCGCAATGGCTCCGATCGCTCCGACGCCGATACTTTTTAAATAAACCATAACTGCTCTCCGATCTGTGCAAGAGCTAGGTACATACGCCAGGTCCACAGTAGTTTTGATTCTAAATTGCGAAGCTGGAAGTGTGTTGAGCCTTCACAGGCATACTTCCGGATGCGGAGAAATGGGAGTATTTCGTCCAGGAGCATACGAATCGTCATTCCTGACGGATTGCTGTGGAGGAACTGCTATAGCTGCTTTGTGAGCGAATGATCCTGCTTCAGCTCACGGAGCGTAAAGCGTGGCGGCGTTGTCGTGCAAGTAAGCATGTGCAAAAGTCACGGCCTGTGTCTCTGTAACTTCGTGGTCCAGGATCATCTCTGTGAGCGCCGCAGCCAGCGCAATGCGGGCCGAGCGGACCGTAATCCAGTAAGTCTCTTCTGCTCCCACTGCTTCGTTGAAAGGAAAGGCGTCGGAGCCGAATAAAATCTTATTCGGATAGAGCAGCAGCCAGTGGCGCAGGACGTTCTTGAAGTCTGCCGGATAAAGAAAAAGTCCCATCAGCGACGAGTCAAGATAAACATTCTTGCGAGTGGTCAGCCAGATGGCCTGCTCCTGAAACGGATAGCCGCCATGCAACAGAACAAACGTCGTATTTTCGTAGCGAGGATCGCGCAGCACGTTCTCCAGATTGAGCGCCGTACTATTGGAGACGCTGTAGTAGTCGCCGATGCCGCCCGCCGTATGAATTTGCACCGGTAGATGCAGGCGTCCGGCCTCGCTGATGAGGCAGCGGAAGAGATAATCCTGGAAATCCCGGTACTCGGCTTCAGAAGGAATTCCACCGCTCCGATACTTCCGGTAAACAGTTTCCGCCGTCTGCTTTGGGGGATCATCAAAATGGAGCGAGCGGAAGTAGCCGATCTCAAACTTGATGCCGACGCCTCCGCGCCGCTGATTGTCTTCGAGGAGTCGCGTCGCGAATTGGAGATATTCTTCGAATGTCGCCGGAAGCTCGCGCAGATTCTCCTGCGTAAGCTCGTTCCGCAGCTTCCTCTCCTGCAGCGGAATATAGACGGCCAGGTCTCCATTGCGTGCTCTCACGGCTTGATTGTCGAAAGGGAAGAGCAGTGAATCGACAAAGAAAACCCAGCGGAAGCGCTTCGGCGAAAGATACGGTCCGAGCTCGACGCGGTTGGCAACAGCCTGCTCAATGTTTAGGCGGTCGAGGATGGTGTCGAAATACTGATAGCCTTTCTCCTGCTGCCGCAGTTCGGCCTTCCTTTTCACAAGCCATTGCAGATGTTCTTGCGAATTATCGTCATAGGGGTAGTTGAAAAGAGCCTTTGACGCGGCAATGATTTCGGGGTTGTCCGCTCGCAGACGCAGCGGTGTGGTCAGCTCCGGAGGCGACGCCATGGCATCTACATTTGGATCGTCCGCGAAGCCCGGATGTCCATGATTGTCGAAGATTGGGATCGCGTCGATGATCTTGAGCAGACGATCGTACGTTTGCTGATACGCAACAGCCGAGGGGGGAACCGCCTCCGGCAGTTGCTGCGCGAAAAGTGCGCTCGCCGCAAGAAAAGGCGCTGCGAGAGCGATCGATACAGCGCATCCGCGAAAGAATGACATGGATTAGCTCTGGACTACTTCGGGAATCGGCGTGACGGGAACTTCGAGCGCGGAAACAAAGCGCGGAAAGAACTCAAAGGCTGCGGCAACGGCTGTCAGCTCAATGATTTCGTTATCGCTGAAATGCTCTTTCACCGCTGCATAGGCTGCGTCGTCGATCGCATGCGTGGACGTATGGAGTCTATCCGCATATCGGAAGCCGGCCTTTTCCTTTTCTGCAAATGGGCCGCTCTCATAGCTGTCGATCGCATCCACCTGCTCGGCGGACGCTCCACGCAACTTCGCCAGATAACGGTGCGATGAAATGCAGTATTCACAGGTGTTGAGCGAAGCAACGCGAGTAGCGACCAGCTCTTTATACCAGGCAGCGAGCTCGCCATCTGCCATGAGCGGTTTGAGAAATGCGGCAAAGCCCAATGCAAGCGCCGGCACATGAGCAACGGTTTTAAACATGTAGGGAACGACGCCGCGCTCGGCGTAGATCTTGTCATAGAGCGCTGCGATGTCTCCCTCGACCTGTTCGCGTTCCAGCATGGGGATACGGCCCGGCTTATCAGATGAATGCATCAGAATAATCCTCGCCAATATTGTATGGTTGCGCGGGACACACGCAATACACGGATTCGTCTAAGGATGCGGCAGGCTGACGGCATACAAATACCATGCCGCATGTGGTAGCCATTCCTCGGCCCAGCGCCAGTCATCATCCTTTCCGGTTACGGCATATCCTTCGTTGAAGGCGATGCCGTCTTCGTTGTCCGTCGCAGCAGTTATACCGTTGATAATGGCGCCGGGCGCGTTCGTGTATTTGTAAGAGCGGAAGAACATGTAAGGCACGTTGTTATGGCCGCTCCCCATGAGCATGCTGGCGTCGTAAGGGTTCCTCCCGAGTATCCAGTGCAACTGGTTCCATGCGTAATCCTCCAGCTGCGCCTGGAAGGTAGGATTTGCCGCGAACAGGGGCGCGGCCAGACGGGCGGCACTGGCTAGAGAAGCGAGGCGGGCGTTTTCGCCCTGCCACCACGGGGCAGCTTCCGTGTCATGCGGAAAGAAAAAGGCGCTGCGCACCTGTCCATTGCCCATCCTTACAAGCTGCCGAGCATAGCCGAAGGGATTGTTCGTCTCATCCGTCACGGCAAGCTCGAAACGAAGAGAGCGCTCCACCGTTTGGCGTACCTGTTCTTGCTTTGCCGCATCTGCGATCTGCGCATATTCCAGCAGGCTGATGACAGGCAGCCCGGCATCGGATGGATGGAAGTATGGTCGCCTTCCATCGTCCGCGCGCCAGTAGTCATGATAGGCTCCGTCGGTGGTAAGCCGCGCCATAAGCCGCTCGGCCCTTTTATCGGCTGCGGCGCGATAGATCTGCTCGCGCGTTGCCTTGTAAAGCTCGGTCGCCGCCATCAGCGCGGAGTAGTCGTCGAGTATGTTTTCCTTGCCGTCATTCAGAAGCTCGTTGTTGTGCGCGTCCAGAAACGCGAAGGCATCTTCCGCGGCGCGAAGATAATCCGCATGCGTGAAATCTCCGTGTTCCGGCATCGTGCTGGCGAGCGCCAGGGCCGCAATGGCCATCCCTCCCCCGGATCGAAAGCCTGCTTCATACGCGTGCGGCCCGGACGCTGCTCCGATATGTTCGGTGGCGTCGGAGGCATTCTTTTTGATCTGGGTGTGCCAGTTTGGGTTGCCGATGGCACGGTCCTGCGCAAGTTTCTCTTTTCCCGGCCCGGTTATTGACTCGAAAAACGAGCCATCCGGGCGTTTCAGGCGAACAAGAAAATCCGCCCCATAAAGCCCTTCATCGAGGAGCCGCCGCTCGTACTCGCTGAAGTTGTCATCCTTCCGGTCCTTCAATGCCAGATAGCTTTTCATCAGCGTCCAGGCCACCAGCGGCACCTGTTGAGGATTGAAATACGAAGTCGGGTTCTGATGAGAAAGGTGGATGCCGTAGTCGCCGGTCGCGTCGTACCAGCCGCCGTGCACATCGACAAATCCAGGCTTGCCGTCCGGAAGCGGCAGGTGGCTGTC
>DATHQH010000108.1:0-16573 GCA_035482895.1 Alloacidobacterium sp.
TCCTTGAAATAGATCAACTTCTTCAAGCATCACATCGGGTCTGTGCTCGATCAGCTCCGTCCAATTTTCAATGCCTGGATGGCTGACGGGTGCAGTCACGAGGCGGAAGGTTCGCCCCTGATCATTCGTGCGAATGAAGAATAGCCCGTCGCGGTGGTCAATGTAGTATTCAATGTTATCGCGGCGCGGCGCGATGAGCGTGAAGTCAGCATCTGGAGTGGCGCTGAGGACGAAGCTCTCTTCGGTTGTCGTGTGGCTGGCCGACTCAAGAACGATATATTTGCGATCGCGCGTAAGGCCTGCGCCAATGTTGAACCGCTCGTCCGTTTCTTCGTAGACAAGGACGTCGCCGGAATGCGGTGCGCCAAGAACGTGGCGGAAGAGTTGATGCTGACGCTTCTGCTCCTCATCTTCCACCGTATAAAAGAGCGTTTTGTTGTCGGTGGCCCAGACGATCGAACCTGCGCGCTCGACCCGCTCCGGCAGCAATTCACCTGTGCGAAGATCTTTTACCTGCAGAGTGTACTGGCGAAATCCTTTGTTGTCGACGGAATAAGCAAGCAGATTGCCGTCATCGGAGACAGCGAGTCCACCAAGAGACATGAAGCTCTCACCCTCGGCCAGCTGATTCACATCCAGAATGATCGATTCCGGCGCCTCGAGTGAGTGCTTCTTCCGGCAATAGATAGGGTATTGCTGTCCTTCCTCTGTGCGCGTGTAGTACCAGTAGTCCCCGTCGCGATAGGGAACTGAGACGTCAGTTTCCTTGATATGGCTGAGCATCTCGCGATAAAGCGTCTCCTGGAGATCTTTGGTCGGCTCCATCACCGCTGCTGTGTAGTCGTTTTCTGCCGTGAGATAGGCGAGCGTCTCCTGGCTCTCCTTGTCGCGAAGCCATGCGTAGTCGTCCACCAGAGTGTGGCCGTGCAGTGAGTTTTCCGTGTGCTTTGCTTCGGCGAGGGGAGGTGTCAATCGGGTCGCAGTGCTCATATCGTTAGGATATCGTCCCTATGAGAGACATGCCAAAAGCGCTGCGTATCGACAATTCCTGCTGTTGCCGATCGATGTACCTGACGATTGTGAAGATACAACTTTAAGTCATCCGTGATCTTTTTTAGCGTTTTCGAGTCGCTGACGCAATAATAGCCATACATCGCAAGGCCCTTCGTTTCGCTGAACGGTGAGACGTGTATATTTTGCGGTATATAGCTGCACCTAAAGGGTAGTTTTCCCGCTAACATACTGCAGTGTGAAAATTTCCGAAGAACAACGGCTCCCGTCCTTTTGGCAGTTTCAGGCTGGCGGTTGGGCTATCTATTTCTCCGTAATTCTTCTCAGTTTCCTCCCATCTAAAGAATTACGTGGGGAACTGCTTTACCGGCTTGCCTTCTGCGCGATCTGTTGTGTGGCAAGCTTCCCACTACATATCGTATGCCGGCGCCTGTGGCGGGAACAGGCGCCATGGCCAAGGGTGCTCCGAATCGTCGCCCTTACCTGCTATCTGCTGGGTTTGGTCTGTGGAACCATACTTCTTTGGCTGGATACGAAATACCTGATGCCATCGTGGGAAAAGTTCGAGTGGATCTATATCTTTGCGAATGCGCTGAGTCCAACATTTGTGCTGTTTCTATGGTGTGCCCTCTATTTCGGCATTAAGTTCTATCAGGCGCAAGGAGAAGAGCGCGTCCGGTCGCTCCATATGGAATCGCTGGTCCATGAGGCGGAACTCAAGGCGTTGCAGTATCAGATTCACCCTCATTTTCTGTTTAATACGCTCAACTCAATTTCGACGCTGGTGTATGAGCGGGATACGGCAACCGCCAATCGCATGATTGCAAGGCTCGCCGATTTCTTACGCGCCACACTGGATGATGATGGCGCATACGAAGTTCCGCTCCGCGACGAACTGGATATTACCCGCCTGTATTTGGAGATTGAGAAGACACGGCTTGGCGAGCGGTTGATGGTGATTGAAGAGACGGATTCCAGCTTGCTGGAAGTTGGCGTTCCACGTCTGCTGTTGCAGCCGCTGGTCGAGAATGCTGTGCGTCACGGGATTGCCAAACGGCGCGACGGAGGCGAACTGTTCATGGCTGCATTTCAAGAAAAAAACGATCTGGTGATCCAGGTTCGAAATGAATTGATGCCGCTGAAGGGCAAGCCCTGCACGTATGGAATTGGGCTGACGAATATCCGTACTCGCCTGCAACAGCTTTATGGCGATGCCCATGAGTTCACGATTGATTTTTCTGGCGGGGATGTTTGCAAAGTGACAATCAAAATTCCGCTGCATGCCTATGTGGCTCCCGCTGAAATGGCCGGGGCGAGAGTATTGGAGGATGGAAAGCAATGACATATCGCGCTGTTGTGATTGACGATGAGCCTCTCGCGCGCCGGGGAATTATCTCCCGACTGCGTCCCTACCCACAATTTGAAGTACTTGCCGAATGTGGCAACGGTGAAGACGCACTGAACGCGATCGCGGAGCATCGCCCGGACCTGATTTTTCTCGACGTGCAGATGCCCGAGATGGATGGCTTCGAGATGCTGGAGAACCTGCCTTTGGATGAGCGTCCCGCAGTCATCTTTTTAACGGCATTCGATCACTATGCGCTGCGCGCCTTCGAGGTGCACGCTACCGACTATCTGCTGAAGCCGATCGATGATGTTCGATTTACCGAGGCAATTGAGCGCGTTCAGCACACGCTGCAAATGGAGCGCGATAACACTCTCGGCGAGCGTTTAGAGTCGCTACTTACCGATCTGCATGCGAAGCGATCTTCCGGGAACCAGCAGCGATTTGCGATTCGTAATGGCCGGAGAGTGTTTTTCGTCACGGCGAGCGATGTGGAATGGATCGAGGCGCAGGGGGATTACGCAGCGCTGCACGTAAACGGGAAAACACATCTGCTTCGCGAGCCTCTGCATATCCTCGAGCGCAGGCTCGACGCCTCGATCTTTATTCGAATTCACCGCTCAACCATTGTCCGGCTGGATAGAATTTCCGAGATGCAGGCGCTTGCGAATCGCGATTGTCTGCTGCGGCTGAAGGACGGAACGACGCTCAGAGTAAGCCGCAGCTACAGCGACCGTTTGCAGGAAGCATTGAGCGGAGCATAGGTATTTCAAGGTTTCGGGAGGTTGCGTGTTTATGATTCGCCGCTGCGACGGTCACGATTTTGAGCCGATCCGGACCATTATTAATGATGGGGCGCAGGCTTACAAAGGGGTGATCCCGGCAGATTGCTGGACAGAGCCGTATATGTCCGGGGAGGAGTTACAGCGTCAGATTGATGAAGGAGTTGCATTCTGGGGTTACGAGGATGCCGGGACGCTGGTAGCTGTTATGGGCATTCAGCCGGTTCAAGACGTGACTCTCATCCGGCATGCCTATGTTGGCACCAAAAACCAAAAAAGAGGCGTAGGAACTCACCTGTTGTCCCATTTGCAGGGACTGACCACTGCTCCTGTGCTGATCGGCGCCTGGGCGGACGCACTCTGGGCGATCCATTTTTATCAAAGACACGGCTTCCAGTTAGTGAGTTCTCAGGAGAAATCCCGGCTGCTGAGAAAGTATTGGACTGTGCCCGAACGCCAGATTGATACTTCTGTGGTTCTGGCGGATGCAAGGTGGCAGGAGACATCGCGATGAGGTGCAACGCCGTTTGACTTTCCGACGCGTGAAGCTTTTCTTTCTCCTAAAGAAGACGGCTGAACAGAACCCTTTCGCTGTTCTTTGCTCGGAATGGAACGTACCTGCAGAAAGAAAGTCATATGCCGG
Organism: Alloacidobacterium sp.; assembly: GCA_035482895.1. Classification (GTDB taxonomy): domain Bacteria; phylum Acidobacteriota; class Terriglobia; order Terriglobales; family Acidobacteriaceae; genus Alloacidobacterium. Next base: position 3,782 of record DATHQH010000108.1, read on the forward strand.
TTACCTGCTTAGGAAATTCTCCACGTATCTTCTATATTGGGAGTCAGCGATCCATCTACAAAAGCTGCTTGCCGGCAGCGCATGGGACTGACCGAGTGGAAGAATTTTCTAGACTTAAAAGACTGCCCGCCTATGTTTTCAATATCACGACTGAGCTGAAGTCCGCTGCGCGGCGTCGCGGTGAAGACATTATCGACTTTGGGATGGGCAATCCTGATGGGGCGACGCCACAACACATAGTGGACAAGATGATAGAGGCTGCGCAGAAGTCGAACACGCACCGCTATTCTTTGTCACGCGGTATTCCGCGGCTGCGAAAAGCCATCTGCAACTGGTATCAGCGTCGTTACGATGTTGCGCTTGATCCGGACACTGAAGCGATTGTTACGATCGGCTCGAAAGAGGGAATCGCACACCTCTGCCTTGCCACGCTGGATCAGGGGGATGTCGTTGTTGTTCCAAATCCAAGCTATCCTATCCACATTTACGGTCCGGTGATTGCTGGTGCAAACATTCACAGCGTAGCCATTCATGACACAGAAGCATTTCTGGCTGAGCTGGAGCGCACGATTCCGCTCATGTATCCGAGGCCGAAGATGCTTATCCTTAACTTTCCAGCGAATCCGACGACGCAATGCGCCGACCTGAGCTTCTTCGAGCGCGCGGTTGCTTTGTGCAGAGAGCACAATATTTACCTTGTACACGACCTGGCGTATGCCGATATCTGCTTCGATGGATACAAAGCGCCGTCTATTCTGCAAGTTCCAGGCGCGAAAGAGATTGCGGTTGAGTTCTTTACTCTTTCCAAGAGCTACAACATGCCGGGGTGGCGCGTTGGCTTTATGGTTGGCAGCAGGAAGCTGGTTTCTGCCCTGGCTCGCCTGAAAAGCTATTTTGATTACGGAACCTTCACGCCAATCCAGGTCGCATCGATTCTTGCTTTGGAAGGACCGCAGGACTGTGTGGATGAAATCTGCGAGAACTATCGCGGACGCCGCGATGTGCTTGCAAACGGCTTGAACAAGATGGGTTGGCATGTGCCTCTTCCGAAAGCAACTATGTTTGTCTGGGCGCCCATCCCGGAGCCGTACCGCGCGCTTGGCTCGCTGGAGTTTTCGACGAAACTGCTAAAGGACGCCAAGGTTGCTGTCAGTCCAGGAATTGGCTTCGGCGAGTTTGGTGATGGGCACGTGCGGTTTTCGCTGATTGAAAACGAGGAACGTACAAGGCAAGCCCTGCGTGGCATCAAGCAGATGTTTGTCAAAGATGGATTGCTGGCACAGCCCGTGGCACAGTAATTTTTGTGCGAGCGGCTGCGCCGCATTTCATTTCAATGTCTTTATGTGCCGGTACCGCGAATGACCACGTGGGCCGTACGCATCAGAATCTTTACATCGAGCCAGAAGCTCCAGTTTTCGACGTAAGCCGTATCCAGCTCAATGTACTTTGCAAACGAGGAATCCTGCCGGGCATGCACCTGCCAGAGGCCGGTTAGCCCCGGCAGCACTTCCAAACGCCGGAAATGCTCCAGCTCGTATTTTTCCACTTCGCTCGCAATTGGCGGACGCGGACCAACCACACTCATCTCTCCACGGAAGACGTTGAAGAACTGTGGCAACTCGTCCAAACTGTATTTGCGCAGAATACGGCCAACGCGCGTAACGCGTGGATCGTTCGATACCTTGAAGAGAATGCCATCACGCTCATTCAATGCAGCCAGGTCGCGCTTTTTCTTCTCCGCGTCTTTCACCATCGTGCGGAACTTGAAGCAGGGAAAGACGCGTCCCCGCTTGCCGATGCGCTCTGATACGTAGAAGATAGGTCCTCTGCTATCCAGCAGGACTGCCACCGCTATGACCGCCATGAGCGGGAATGCGGCGATCATAGCAGCAATAGAAAAAAGAATATCGAACACCCGTTTGAAAAAAAGCTCGAATGTATTTGATTGGCTTCGATGAAGCGATGCAACAGGGTAGACGCCTAGATATTCAATTGCGGCGTTTGCCGTGAGGTCGCCATAAAGACCGGAGATGGTACGAATATCGACGCCCAGCTCCCGCGCTTCTTCGATCAAAAGAATGATCTGTTCTGTCGGCAAAGCGTGCGCGATTACAACTTCATCGATAAAGTGCAGGCGCGTAAGCTGCCGCAGACGCTCGATACCACCCAATATCTCCGGCGCAGCCACTTCTACGTCCGTTGTATCTGAGGGCGCAATGTAGCCCAGAAACTGATAGCCGAGACGATAGTTGTTGGCAATATGCCGGCCGAGCGCGTGACTTAAATAATTAGTACCTAGAATGACAACATTTCGGGTATCAATGCCCTTTTCATAATGCCGGTAGCGCGCCAGTCGCAGTATCACACGCCAGCCGGAAAGGGAGAATGCTGTGGTGCAAATCAGCAAAACGACGACAGTGCGCGAGGCCCTGTCCAAGTGCGCCATGTAGAGACCGCCGCAGAGCAGCAGGCCTGCATTCAGGGTAGCCTGTACTGTCAGGCGCAGTTCGCGTGCACCGCCAGTGATAGGAACGGGATTGTAGAGGCCATAACGCCTCGATACCAGCAACAAAGAAAAAAGAAACCAGGTGAAAAATCCAAGATAGAGTGGGGCTGTTGCGTAGCTAATCGATTCAATCTGTCCTGCGCCCGCGAAGAACTTTATTTTAATGGCTAGGGCGGTGAGGAACGCGAAGACGATGATAATAACGTCGCCCAGCATGAGAAGTAATTTTGAAGCAAACGCCGGGCTGGCGACCCGATGACGGCTTCCGATGCTCTGAGGGCCCGGTCGTAAAGGCTGCTTCTCAGATGACGCATTCTTTCGAATGTATTCTGATGTAGCCATATTGCTCTGATAACCCTATTCAGCGAATCTAGTTCTTGAAATTTTGTGTAATTCCTGACAACAGATGCTTAAGTTGAAAACGGCTATCGCGGATATAGTTTGGCTGTACTATGCCCAAATAGTATTTACAAAATCTGTATTAACCAGTGATGAACTCGAATCCCTCAGCTGAACACTCCCCACATGGGAAATGCGTTGGCCGGACAAAGAGATGAAGTTCAATATGAGATGTGTGCTATCGAAAACAGTATACACAAGAAATCCCTTCTAGCTACATGATTTAACTGGCAAGGCCAAAACAACAGGCTTATGACGTTAGGCTAAAGTAACATTCAAAACTTGACGCTTGGTCCACTTCAGGCGTGTTCGATAAGAAGGAGAGAGCCACTGTGATTGGGATCGTCATAGTGACAAAATCAAACACGGTATCTGGGATGTCTGACTATTTTTTTTGGTTGTTCCGGTAGGGTTTTTGACGAGGTCAAAGCGCGTTAAGCTTCCGCAATTTGCCAGGCGCGGTGCTGAGGACTTCATGAGCCAGGTTCTGTACCTGAACCCTGATCTTTTTAAGAAGTTCCGACGATGGCGCAGCCGCAACTTTCGCCGGCAGCAGTTGATTTTTCCGATCAGCAACGCGTCGTGCGGCCTGCTGAATCCGGCTGCGAAAAGACGGCGAATGCTCGGCTTCTGACAGCAGCGCCTCGTAGGCACGCAGGACGAGTGCCGGGCTTTTGCAAATTTCCAGGAGGTCAGTTCCCGCCGCGATAGCCTCGACCGCGGCCTCCTCCATGGATCGCTGAGTAAGAATGCCTCCCATCTCCATGTCATCAGAAATAATCAGCCCGGCGTAGCCGAGTTTCCTGCGGAGGACCTTTGTAATCCAGAAAGGTGAAATCGAGGCAGGCGTCCTCTGCTTCGATGCTTTTGGATAAGCGGCGTGCGCGATCATGATCATCGGCAATTGTGCAGAGAGCGAGCGAAAGGGCGCGATGTCCTGCCGCCACATTTGTTCCCATGAGCGATTGATGACAGGCATGGCATGGTGCGAGTCAAGATTTCCGCCGCCCAGGCCAGGGAAATGCTTGCCGCATCCGAGAATTTTGAGTGCAGAGAGCCCCTGCAGAAATGAGGCGGCATAGTTCGTCACCTCTGTCGGTTCGGCAGAGACTGCGCGGGTACGCATAACGCTGCTCGATGTGGGAAGAGCAAGATCGAGCACGGGCGCAAAGACTGTGTTGAAGCCGAGGCTACGCGCTTCCAGCGCAATGAGGCGGCCATGCATCTTGAAAAGCGCTGGTTTGCCCGTTGCATAGACGGCAGCGGGGGCCGGCATAGGTGTGAGCAGGTCGCGCAACCGATCTACAAGACCACCTTCAAGATCCACGCAGCGGAAGAACGGGCCATCGGCGATTTTTGTAGCCTCGCGCAGGAGTTGGTTCGTCTGACGAGCTTCTTCGATGTTGCGGCGGAAGAGGATCACGCCACCTGGGCGAATCAGTTTAAGCCATGCGCGTTCAGTAGCCGTAAGTTCCGGCCCCTCCAGCCCGGCGATGATGAGCTGCCCAACCTGCTGGCGAAGTATCGCGGTCATGCTTTGCCGCCTTGCGAGGATTTGATTTCGCTCTGTAATTCTTCGAGCAGGTTGAGTGCCTGAAGCGGCGTGAGCGCGTTGATGTCGGTTTCCTGGAGACGGTCGAGGATGCGCTGTGAGAGCGGCGTGAACATGGTGAGTTGCAGAGGCGCCTCGGTTTCCGCCGCGACATTGTGGCGTTCTGATCGCTCATGCTGCTTAAGTACTTGGCGGGCACGCTGAATGACCTGTGGAGGCAATCCGGCAAGGCGGGCGACTTCGATGCCGTAGCTCTTGTTGGCTGGTCCTGACTCGATGGCATGGAGAAAGACGATGCCATGGGATGTTTCCTTGACGGCAACGCGCAGGTTCTGGAGGCGCGGAAGTTGCTCAGCCAGCATCGTCAGCTCGTGATAATGTGTCGCGAAAAGAGTACGTGCGCCGATATTTGCATGCAGATATTCGAGTGTCGCCCATGCGAGAGACAGGCCGTCGAACGTTGCAGTGCCACGGCCCATCTCATCCAGCAAAATCAGTGAGCGCTCTGTTGCCGTGTTGAGGATGGTTGCCGTCTCTGTCATTTCAACCATGAAGGTCGAGCGTCCGCGGGCCAGATTATCGCTGGCGCCGATGCGGGTATAGACGCGGTCGACGAGCCCGTAGCGCATTCTATCGGCGGGAACAAAACAGCCCATCTGCGCCATGATGACGAGCAGTGCGGCCTGCCGGAGATAGGTCGATTTGCCGCCCATGTTTGGCCCGGTCAGGAGCAGAATTTCAGGGCCTTGCACATCCAGATATAAATCGTTGGGAATGAAGCGTCCTGCGCCTGCTTCTTCCATCAGGCACTCAATGACAGGATGTCGTGCGCTAACAAGTTCGAGTATCGTTTCCGGAGCTAGCTGTGGCCGCGTGTAATGGCGCAGGCCGGCAAGATGGGCAAAGTTTGCTAAAAGGTCGATTTCGGCGATGGCAGTGCTGGTTTTGCGAATACGGCTTGCAAGTTCGAGAACGCGGAGGCGCAGATCGGCGAAGATTCGTTTTTCGATCTCGACTGAGCGCTCATGTGCGGTGAGAATCTTTGTCTCGTAGTCTTTCAGTTCGGGAGTTGTAAAGCGCTCTGCATTGACGAGCGTCTGCTTACGCTCATAGTCCGATGGAACGTTGGCCAGGTTCGCCTTCGTGATTTCGATGTAGTAGCCGAAGACGGAATTGAAGCGAACCTTGAGCGATGAAATCCCGGTACGAGCGCGCTCGCGCTCTTCAATGGAGGCAATCGATTGGCGTCCGCTTTGGCTCAGAGTGCGTAGCTCGTCGAGTTCTGCATCGATTCCAATTGCGATGACGCCGCCTTCGGACAAAGTAAGAGGCGGCGAGGGCTGAATCGTCTGCTGAATCTTTGCGCAGAGGTCTTCCAGCGTATCGAGCCGAGCCGTGAGCTGCTTCCAGAGCAGGTTGTCAATTGGTTCAAGCGTTCGTCTGAGTTTTGGGAGATGTTGCAACGAAGCTGCAAGGCCCAGAATGTCCCGAGGCCCCGCGCTATCCAGCGAAACACGCGCCAGCAGCCGCTCAAGATCGAGAATGCCACTGAGGCTTTTGCGGATTTCTTCACGCAGAATGAGGTCATGCTTCAAAAGATCGACGGCAGTGTAGCGTTCATCAATCGCCTGCGCATCGAGAAGTGGGCGCAATATAGAGGCGCGAAGCATGCGCTTGCCCATTGGGGTCTGACAGGCGTCGAGCGTGCGGAACAGGGTAGTTTCTGCGCCTGCTTCGCTGAAGATGGGCTCGACTAGTTCGAGATTCCGTACAGTCACCTGGTCCAGCTGCAGATGCCCGGCGCGCTCGTAGAAACGAATGCTTTCAATATGCCCAAGCTCGACGCGCTGCGTGCTGCGCACATAATGCAGTATGGCTCCGGCTGCGATGGCGGCTGCAGGATGCTGTGACAGCCCAAACCCATCGAGGGATGTTGTTCCCATCTGCCGTTCGAGGAGAGGGACTGCATAATCCTTTGTGAAGACCCAGTCTTCAATGGGGGTTTTGGTTCTAATGTGTTCCAGCGTGCCCGGCAGCTCCGTTTTTTGCGCCAGAAGAGGATTCGCGCCGGGAAAGAGCAACTCGCTGGGTGCAGCTTTTTGCAACTCATCCAGGCAGAGAGCCAATGCTTGTGGGCCGGTGAATTCGGCGGCGCCAAAATCGCCTGTCGAAAGATCGAGAAGCGCCAGGGCGGCTAGATTCTCTCCTGGAAGCAGCGCGGCAAGAAAGTTATTTTCGTCCGAGCCGAGAGCCGGATCGATCGCCGTCCCAGGCGTCAGCACCCGGGTTACTTCGCGGCGGACGATCTTTTTTGTGAGTTTCGGGTCTTCCATCTGCTCGCAGATGGCGATGCGGTAACCTTTTCGGAGCAGACGGGAAATGTAGCCCTCCGCTGCATGATACGGCACGCCGCACATCGGCACAGCGCGCTCCTTGTCGCGTGCCGTCAGCGTGATTTGCAGCTCGCGTGAGGCGACACGCGCATCTTCAAAGAAAAGTTCGTAAAAGTCGCCAAGGCGGAAGAAGAGCAGTGCGTCCGGGTGCTGTTGCTTGGCTGCCGCGTATTGACGCATGAGCGGCGTCTGCGCCGTCTCAGGAGATTGGAGAGAAGTATCAGGCACGGGAAAGGCCAGCATATCGTATCGACATACCGCCTTGCACCCAGTGCGAACCCTTAATGCGAATTCGCCTCCGATCCGTGTTGTTTCACCATTTTGTTATATGTGCCGAGAATCAGAAATGGCGCTGCCCATTGTCCAACGAATAATGCCGATCTTGTTCAACTGCAGCCAACAGTCCGGACTGCACAGATATCAGGGCGAAAAGCTATACTTAATCTTTACGCCTCAAGATAAGAGATTGCATGTACCTGCTATGGCTGAGAGTTGCGGCGGTGCTTTACGGATTGGCCAGCATGTCGGCGCTGCCGGCCGTATTGGGCGACCGTCCGCGCTGGCAACGATGGTGCCTGCCTCTGGCGATTGGTGGGTGGTGCTTTCACATCGTTGCATTTGTGGAAATGCTGGCGGGAGCGCACCGGCTGATGCCGGTTGGCATGCATGAAGTGCAATCGACGCTCGCTTTATTGATTATCTCGGCATTTCTGCTGATCTGGATGCGGTATCGCACCATATCATTTGGCGTGTTTGCTCTGCCTTTAGCTTTTCTGCTGATCCTGGTGCCGGCGATCGGGCCGGACAAGTACACGTTTTCGTCGTCGATGGTGCGGAGCGGATGGATTGTCGTTCATGTAACGCTGTTGCTGGCCGCATATGCTGCGCTGATCTTCAGCTTGTTGGCAAGCCTGTTGTACCTGGTGCAGGAGCGCAGGCTCAAGAACAAAGAGGCGCCTAGTTTTCTTGAATGGCTACCTCCTCTGGATACCATGGACCAGATTGCACAGACGACTCTTGTGCTTGGTTTTTACTGCATGACCGGCGGCCTGCTGATTGGTTCCCTGATTGCGCAGGAGCATGTGGGAGCCGCTTATTTTCTTGACCCTAAAGTGCTTCTATCGTTCGTGATGTGGGTGCTGTACGTCGTGATGCTGTTTGTGCGGCGCTCAACAGGGCTGCGCGGACGGCGAGCGGTCTATCTTTCGAGCGCAGTGTTTGTGGTCATGCTCTGCGTCTGGGCAGCGAATTTATTCAGTTCGGTACACAGGTTCACGACGCAATGAAGATTCTGCTGACAGGTGTGAACCACAAAACAGCCCCGGTTGAGTTGCGTGAGCAACTGGCGATTGCGCCTGAGCGTTTGAGCGAAGCCACGCGCTCTCTGCTGGAGTTTCCCGGCGTGAACGAGGCGATGATTCTTTCCACCTGCAACCGCGTTGAACTGCTGGCTTGCCATGAGGCGAACAGTCCCGACCTGTTGGGCTTTCTGCAAAGCTTTCTCGGCGTGGATACGAGATCGCTGCGGCCGCACACATATGAATATCGCGAGACGGAGGCGGTACAGCATCTCTTTCGCGTGGCATCCAGCCTTGACTCCATGGTTGTCGGCGAGCCGCAGATTCTTGGGCAGGTGAAGGAATCGTACGCGGCTGCCCGCTCTGTGGGAGCCGTACAGACGCACCTCGAAAGGCTTCTGCAATCGACCTTTACTGTTGCTAAAAAGGTTCGCAACGAAACGCAGATAGGCAGCTCGTCGGTGTCGATTGCTTCGGTCGCTGTCGATCTGGCGAAGAAGATCTTCGGCTCGCTCGAAGGCAAGAAAGTGATGCTGGTGGGCGCGGGCAAGATGAGCGAACTGGCGGCACGACACCTGATGCAGCAGGGCGCGGATTCTCTTTTAGTGACCAACCGAACGCACGACCGCGCTATACGCCTCGCGCAGAACTTTCAAGGCCATGCTGTCCGTTTTGACGATCTTTATGGGACTGCAGACCAGGCCGACATCATCATCACATCGACTGGATCGCAGGAATATATTTTCCGACGTGAGCATGCGCAGCAGTTCCTGCACAAGCGCAGAAATCGTCCCATGTTCTTCATCGACATTGCCGTACCGCGCGACGTCGACCCGAAAATGAACCGCGTAGAAGGCGTCTTTCTTTACGACATAGATGACCTTCAGTCCGTTTCCGCGTCGCACCTGGATGAACGGACTCGCGAAGCGCAGCGGGCCGAAGCAATTATTACCGAGGAAGTCACTCGTTTCCAGCGACGGACACAGGCGTTGAATGCTGGACCCATGATCGTGGATTTGCAGAACACTGCTGAAGAGATGCGCCAGGCTGAGTTGCGCCGATTGCAGGCGCGTCTGCAATCGTTGAGTCCGGAACAGCAGGCTGCAGTGGAGTCGCTGACACGTGGATTGATGAACAAGTTCCTCCATCTGCCTATGCAGGCAATTAAGACAGCTGCGCTGGAAGCGGATACGGTCATGCTGGAGGTAATGCGCGCGGCATTCAACCTGCATCCAATACCGGAGGAACCAGCGTCGCGCGCTGTCGTAGAAAAGCCAACGCACACGCAGCCGGAGCAGCCAGTAACCGTTAGCGAACAGAAGGTTCGCTCGTGATCCGCATCGGTTCGCGAGGTTCGCAACTTGCGTTGTGGCAGGCTAACCATATTGCCGATGCGCTGCGCCGTGCAGGGCATGAAGTTACGATCGAGATCATTCGTACGACCGGTGACGCTTTACAGAATGTCGCCTTCAATAAGGTCGGTACGAAGGGGATGTTCACCAAGGAGATTGAAGAGGCGCTCCTCGCCAACAAAATCGATCTTGCCGTTCATAGCCTGAAAGATCTTCCGACTGAGCTTGCCGCTCCGTTTACGATTGCGGCGATTCCGCCGCGGATCGATCCTCGCGATGCTTTCGTTTCGGTCAAGTATGCAACGTTCGCGTCGTTGCCCAGTGGTGCACGCGTCGGCACCAGCAGTTTGCGCAGGCAGTCGCAGCTTCTGGCGCAGCGGCGCGACGTGGAACTGGTCGAGTTTCGCGGCAATGTCGACACGCGTCTGCGTAAGCTGAGCGAAGGCGTGGTCGATGCGGTGATTCTCGCCTCCGCTGGTCTTGAGCGGCTGGAGCGTACGGAGTGGATTCGTGAGCGATTTTCTTCTCTCGTCCTTTGTCCTGCTCCGGGGCAGGGCGCGCTGGCGATTGAAACTCGTGCTGACGATCCGGAAACGCTGGCTGCGGTTGCGTTCCTTGACGATGTTCCGAGCCGTTTTGCCGTGACCGCCGAACGTGCGGCGCTGGCGGAGCTTGGCGGCGGGTGCCATGTTCCTATCGGCGTGTACTGCGAGCCTTCGCCGGCGGGCTACATTGTCACCGGCGTGGTTGCGCATCCGGATGGTTCGGCGCTGGTGCGCGCGGAACTGGATCATCAGCGTGAGCAGAGCGCCGAGGAACTGGGGCAGAAGCTGGCCCATCGTCTGATGGAGCAGGGTGCGCGAGAGATTCTGGGAGCAGTTCAGTTGTGAGCCAGTTGCCGCTTGCTGGCCGTACCATTGTCGTTACCCGGGCGCGGCAGCAGGCGAGCCGCCTGCGCAGTGAACTGGAGGCGCTGGGCGCCTGCGTCATCGAACTGCCGACCATTGAGATTGTTCCTCCTGATTCGTATGAGCCACTGGATGCTGCTCTCCGCGACTTGCAGCAATATCAGTGGCTGATTGTTACCAGCGCGAATACCGCCCGTGTTCTGGGTGAACGGTTGGCGCTGCTTCAAGTCGATCCTTCATCCGTGACGGGAGTCCAGGTTGTTGCTGTTGGGGCGGTTACTGCTGCTGCGTTGCGTGAGGCCGGGTTCCGGGTGGATCTTCTCCCTTCCAGGTATGTTGCTGAGGCTGTTGTCGATGTGCTTCAGGATAAAGTTGCCGGGGCTCGCGTTCTGCTGGCTCGGGCTGCTGTTGCCCGCGATGTGATTCCCGACGAGATGCAGCGACTGGGCGCAACTGTGGATGTGGTCGATGCCTACCGGACGGTGATTCCGGAGGAGTCGGCTGGATTGGTGCGCGGGATTTTTGTGAACACGCCGATGCCGGACGCGGTGACGTTTACCAGCTCGTCTACCGCGACCAATTTCTTTCGGCTGCTCGAAGAGGCCGAGCTCTGTTCGGTGCCGCCGGAGGTTCGGGCGCTCTCGATTGGGCCGATTACTTCGGCTACGCTTCGTGAACTGGGATGGGAGCCGGCGGCGGAGGCCGAGCAACATGACGTTGACGGGCTGGTACAGGCAGTGGTCCGGAGCCTGGCCCCCCTCCCCCCTCAGTGAAGTCCGTTTTATTTGTTTTCAATACCTTAGCGGGGGATCACCCCCTGCTATCCTACTGATTATGCTTGGCTTAGGTCGTTTCTAGTGTTTTCAATTACTTAGCAGGGGGTCCATGCCTAAGCCAATAAAAAAGCCCGCTCGACGCGGGCTTTTTCTCTCTATATCCAGAATAGCAGTTTCCGCGAAATAACAGGTCAATTTCGGGCATCTTTATTTGGCTTGTTTTCAATGATTTGCAAATTATTTTGCGATTTGGAGGCTTGACACACCGGGATCGGGTGGGGGAGAGTGTCGGCTGGTTTGCCTCCGGTGATTTTCAAAATACGAACTGTCTTCACAGGTGTGCGAATAATCCGAAGGTGTTTCTGACACCGCCTGACTTCAAGACGGCCAGTATTGATGTGGCGTGTCCGCAGACGGAGACCACGATTCATTTGAATTACAAGTAAGGGCTCTGGATGCATGGCTCGGCGATGAACTTTCCGTATGTATGGTCCGCCGTCGGACTGCAAGGGAAAAGTGTTTAGAAGAAGAAAGCCTGCGTCAATGTATCCGGCCTTTTTGTGGAGAGTTGCTTCTCCTGGCCATGATGAGATACGCCGCGTGGCTGTCCTCAGAAACCCCTCGGCCATGTAAGGGCCCATTCGGTAAACAGGTTTCAGGCACGCCGTTCTGACTGTTCTTTCATCTTCACTCGCCCGATGCAGACTTTGGTGGAGAGAGGGGGGAAATCTTTTGTTACGTCTGTTTATGCCGGTATAGCGCCGGGAATCGCTTTGTAATCCTGACCACTTGAGAGCACTGCCCATGCGATCCGCGCCAGCTTGTTCGCCATAGCGACGATCAACACGTTCCGTGGTGCTCTCATCTCGAGTGATGTCAACCATGGGCCCATCGCGATCCGATTTCTCTTCGATCGCAACACGACGGCACGAGCCCCATGAACCAGAATCTTGCGGAGGTAGCGGTTGCCGCGCTTGCTGATCCCATACAGCTTCGTCTTGCCTCCGGTTGAGTGCTGCTTCGGTACCAGACCCATCCACGCCGCAAACTCTCGCCCCTTGCGGAAGGCCGCACCGTTGCCAATCGATGCGACGATCGCCGTTGCCACCAAAGGTCCGATGCCTGGGATCTGCCGCAGTCTGCAACAGGCGGCATCGCTTGAAGCGATCCGTTCTATTTCCTCGTTCATCTCCTGAATCTGGAGCTCCATATGCTTCCACTCGCTCCACAGCATCGCAACCAGGTTCCGTAGCCTCGGAGTGAGGTTCTCGTTGGCGTTCTCAAGCACCTCAGGTATGGCTTCCCTCAACCGAATGGGGCTCTTGGCAAAGACCATCCCGCGCTCCAACAGAAAAGCACGAAGCTGGTTGATCACAGACGTTCTTCGCACCATCAGGCGGTCCCGCACCCGATGCAGCGCTTGCAGATCCAGCTGGTCGTCCGTCTTGATCGGAACGAACCGCATGTTCCGGCGATCGACAGCTTCGGCGATCGCTTCAGCATCAATGAAGTCGTTTTTGTTCGACTTCACGAAAGGCTTCACGAACTGAGCCGGAATCAGCTTCACGTCGTGTCCCTGTGCTCGCAGTGCACGGCCCAGAAAGTGAG
>DATHQH010000109.1:0-4157 GCA_035482895.1 Alloacidobacterium sp.
ATCAATAGATGCTGCCCGGCGCGCAGGGAGCCATCCGGCGAGAAGCGCACAGGCCATGAGGACGAAGACAGCGCCAAGAAAGGCAGTCAGATCGAGCGGTTGGATTCCGTAGAGCAGGCTTTCCAGAAAGCGAGTGAGCCAGAGCGAGGCCGCTAGCCCGAGAGCGATGCCACTTGCGGCCAGAGTAAGTGCAGAGCGCAAAATTCGACCCAGCACATTTTCGCGCGTGGCTCCGAGGGCCATGCGAATAGCGATCTCTTTTGCGCGCTCGCTCACCGAGTACGCGAGCACTCCATAGATGCCGAGAAGTGAAAGCAACAGCGCAACGCCGGCGAAGCTGCTCAGCAGGATCGTGTTGAACCGACGTGGAGCCTCAGTGGACGAGACGACCGCGTCCATCGTCTCTACATTTTCGACGGCAAGCAGCGGGTCGAGTTGGTGCACGGTTCTCTGCAAGACTGCTGCCAGTGCGGTGGGATCGCCTTTAGTGTTGAGAACCAGATGCATGCTTCCCCGCGTGCCGATCTGCTTCTGGGCTTCGGGCTCATACTGGCGGTGAAACTGCGAGAACGGCTCATACATTTGCGGAAAGACGGCCTGATCGAGCGGCCCTTGCCGGATGTCCGCAACAACGCCCACCACAGTAATGGAAGGCCGTGCACCTTTTGTATCTCCGCCGCCCATTTTGAAGCGCTTGCCGATAGGATCCTGACCCGGCCAGTCCTGCTGCGCTGCGCTTTGGCTGATGATCGCGGTCAGCGGAGCGTCGGACTGGTCGTCGGCAGCGGTAAAGAATCGTCCGCGCAGCAGTGAGATTTTCATGGCGCGGAAGTAATCGCCCATGACAAAGTAGTTGGACGCCGCGAGAAAGTTGGGCTTGTCATGTGGGGCTACGTAGCCTTCAGGTCTGAAAGCGCGGTCGGAACCAATGCCGATCAATGGAATATTCGAGGAAGCACCTGCTGCCCGTACTTGCGGCAGCGCGGAAACCCTGCGCAGGAGCTCGATGTAAAAACTGTCGACCTGTGGTTGTGCGAGATAGCTGTGTTCCGGCAGGGACAGGTGCGCAGTGAGCACATGCTGTGACGTAAAGCCCGGATCGGTTTCGAGCATGCGCGCGAAGCTGCGCACCAGCAGACCTGCGCCGACGAGCAGCATCAACGCCAGCGCGGCTTCTACCACAATGAGGGCGCCGCGCAGACGATGCTGGCCGCGGCTACCGCTGAGGGCCTGTCCACCGTCGCGGAGGGATTCGAGCACATCGGCGCGCATGCTGGAGAGCGCAGGCGCTAGTCCACAGAGAACGCCAGTGCTGACGATAAGCGCAAATGCGAAGAGAAGCACAGGCCAGCTTACGGAGACTTCGGCGATCCGGGGCAACGAGGACGGCAGGAAAACAGAACTGAGATGCACCGCGACAGTGGCAATCACGATGCCAAGAAAACCGCCGATGGCGCTGAGCAGAAGGCTTTCGGTCAGCAGTTGCCGAAGCACGACACGGCTTGCTGCGCCGAGGGCGAGGCGCACGCCGAATTCACGGCGGCGGCCGGCAGCGCGGACGAGCAGCAGATTCGCCAGGTTTGCGCAGGCGATGCACAGCACAAGAAAAACAGCAGCGAGAAGAATTCGTAACAGCGGACGAGCATTTTGCACCGTTTCTTCTTTGAGAAATGCTACGTGGCTAGTGAGGCGGATGCCAAGCTGCGCTGGGACCTGCGCCTGAATAACGGCGACCATGCGCTCTAGATCGGACTGCGCTTGCGCGAGCGTTACGCCAGGCTTGAGACGCGCGATGGCTCCGAACTGGAAGTTGTCGGTCTCCTCTTGCTTCTCATCCGTGGTAAAACTCATGGGAACCCAAAGGTCGCGATGACTGAGACGACCAGGGTCAAGGGGAAATTCGAACGTGCGCGGCATCACTCCGATGACGGTGTAAGGACGGCGATCGAGATCAATCGTGCGGCCGATGATGCTTGCGTCTGCGTGGAAGCGCTCATGCCAGAGTGTGTAACTCATCAGGACAACGGGCGCGGCATTGTCGTCTTCGCTCTGCGTGAAGTTGCGGCCCAGCGTAGGACTTACGCCGAGCATGGGAAAGAGCGGAGCGGTGACGCGCTCGGCCCGAGCGTGGATTGGCTCGCCTGCTCCGGTCAACTCATATTCCGAGGGAGCGAAGCCGCCGACAGCGCTGAACGTGCGGTTGTCGCGTGCGAACTGGATGACGTCGGGTGCAGGCAGGTCGCCTTCGAAGCTGTTGGCAATGCCTTCGTGCAGGCGGACGAGCCGACCTGAGTCCCCGAACGGCAGCGGGCGCAGCAGCACGGATTCGACGATGGAGAAGACAGCGGTGACTCCGCCGATGGCAACGGCCAGTGTAAGGACGGCGGTGAGGGTGAAGCCGGGCGCCTTGCTCAAACGGCGGAATGCGTAGCGGATGTCGGAGAGCATATTTGTGCTCCTGTTGGTTACAAATTATTCTCTGGTCTTTCTATGTCGTCATTCTGAGCGTAGCTGGAAACCACCCAGACCGCCGCTCCATTTCGCATCGCATGGACTCTTCCTACCGTCGGAATGACGTATCAAAATCATGTCTATTCAGCTCTTAGCGTGTCTGCAGGTTGAATGCGGCTGATACGCAGGGTCGGCAGAAAACTGGCCACAACTGCGATAACTGCAAGAACCATCAAGACAGCGACGAAGGTGATTGGGTCGTAGGTCTTCACTCCGTAAACCTGGCTCGCAAGAGCGCGCAGAAGGACAAACGATAGGGCAATGCCCGCAACCAGTCCTCCGCCTGTGGCGAAAAGGCCCGACGAACCAACGTGCAGCATTGCTTCTTCAATCGTGGAGCCAAGCGCGATGCGAATCCCGATCTCGCGCGTCCGCTGCACAACGAGATTCGACACCAGCGAATAGATGCCGATAGCCGAAAGCACAAGCGCGAGCGAGCCGAGAACCGTCAGCAGCAGGACTTGCATGCGCTGCATCTGGAGCTGTTCATCGAGAATCTGCTGCATGGAATAGAACCCGGAAAACGGCAGGTCAGGATCCGCCTCGGCAAGTGCGCGCTGCATCGATTCAGTCAGTAGGCCCTGTATCGGACCGCGAGTGCGGACGATCCATGAGGGCTGGAACCAGGTGTGCGCTCCGTTCGCTACGCCCTGCGGTATCTGCGTAGCCGTCAGATAGAAGACTGGCTCGTGGGAGATGGGCGCATCCCCAGACATCCCCGGCTTCTTGGCTACTTCAGAGACAACCCCGACGATAGTAAAAACTTTGTTGTCCGAAAGATTTTCTATGCCAAGCGTGAAGTGTCGGCCAATGGGTGATGCTTCACCGTAAAACTGTTTTGCAAAGGTAGCATTGACGACGGCCACCTGCTGAGACGTCGCCGTATCGCTGTCAGTAAACACGCGACCGGCAAGAATGGGAATGCGCAGGGTCGCGAAGTAATCGGGCGTAACGTAGGCTAGGCTGGAGCCGTCGTTCGTGCCTGCCAGTTTGCCGTCCTTGATGGCGATGGGCCAATTCAGTCCGCGCTCATAGGGAACACTGAGGCCGACAGCCGCGTCCTGTACGCCGGGAATCTTGCGCATAGCGGCAACACTCTTCTGCAACAGCGACTGAAAGGTGGCTGCATTGTGATAGCGAGCATCGTCGAGCGAGACCTTAGCGGTCATCACGTTGGTTGGGTCGAAGCCGGGAGGCAGCGATTCGAGTTGAACCAATGTGCGAATCAGCAATCCTGCTGCCGTCAGGAGAATGACGGTAAGCGCGACTTCCGCTCCAATCAGCCACTGCCGGGTACGTCCCGTTCCGCCAACAACCGCCTGGCTGCCTGCTGCAATCGAGGAGCGCAGATCGACGCGGCGTGTCTGCAATGCGGGTAGCGCGCCGAAGAGCAAGCTCGTAATGAGCGAAGCTCCAAATGTAAAGGCGAGTACGCGGGCATCGAGATGGAAGCCGCCTATAGGGATCATCCATTCAGGCAGGAAGCCCCGCAGCCCATTCAGGATAAGCATAGCGAGAAACAGACCGGCCGCCGCACCGGTGAGCGCAAGTACCAGGTTTTCGATCCACAACTGGCGGAGCACATCGAAACGAGTGGCTCCAAGGGCAAGGCGGGTGGCAACTTCCGGCGTACGGCGGGAGATTCG
>DATHQH010000110.1:0-7531 GCA_035482895.1 Alloacidobacterium sp.
GGCGTCTCCCTCGGTCTAGCACTCGCGCAATGGAAGGTCCTTCCTTTGGTGCCAGGAGTGACCGCGCAACGGCAGGCTGACCGAAGGCATGGACAGCCAGCAGCTACTCCTCCGCAGACCACCTTTTCGCAAGAGGATGAGCAATTTCTGGATGAACTTGAACATAGAACCTTCCTCTTCTTCTGGGAGCAGGCCAATCCGCAGACCGGGCTGATTAAAGATCGCTGCAACGTGCGAGTAGAAGACACCAGTATCGTGGCAAGCATTGCGTCCACCGGTTTTGGGCTGACTGCAATCTGCATTGCAGAAAAGCGCGGCTTCATCTCCCATCAGGACGCACGTCTGCGCGTTCTTACGACACTCGATTTTCTTTGGAAGAAGCTGCCGACGCATCGCGGGTTCTTCTTTCACTTTGCCAATATCAATACGGGTGAAAGAGTATGGGACTCGGAAGTCTCTTCCATCGATACTGCAATCTTGCTCTGCGGCATTCTTACCTGCCGTCAGCACTTTCGAGATCCCGACATCATCCAACTTGCTCGTGCAATTTTTGACCGCGTGGACTGGACCTGGCTCTCAGAAGACATCACGGTGCTGCCTATGGGATGGACGCCAGAGTTCGGATTCCTGTCTTCCAAGTGGGATTACTACAGCGAATTGATGATGATCTATCTGCTCGGAATGGGTTCTTCTTCTCATCCTCTGCGGCCTGAAGCGTGGTTAGCATGGAAACGGACAACTTTCGAGTATGACGGACTGCGCTACATTGGCTCGTTTGCGCCGCTCTTTGTGCATCAGTACTCTCAGGCCTGGTTTGACTTCCGGCATAAGCGCGACAAGTACGCGGATTATTTTCAGAACTCGACTATCGCCACCGAGGTGCACCGCCGCTTCTGCGTGGAACTGGGCGGAAACTTTCCAGATTACAGCGATGATCTCTGGGGCATCACTGCGTCAGATTCCGACAACGGTTACGTGATCTGGGGCGGTCCGCCGGCCATGGGCCCGATCGATGGAACCGTGGTCCCCGCAGCCGCTGGAGGCTCGTTGCCATTTCTGCCGGAGGCCACGATGCGGGTCCTCAAAAATATCAGAAATCGTTACCCGCAGACCTGGAGCCGCTACGGCTTTATCGATGCTTTCAATCCATTAAAAAATTGGTATGACCATGACATCGTCGGCATTGACGCCGGAATCACCATGCTCATGGCTGAAAATATGCGTACCGCTTTCGTGTGGGAGACTTTTATGAAAAACCCTGAGGCGCAACGAGGCATGACGAATGCCGGCTTTAAAGCCTACAGCCCAGTAGTTGGGCCTACTTCTCAGGATTGATATTCAGGAAAAGCCGGATGTCTGTGCGTTCGTTCAGCATCGGTGAGGACGGAGAATCGCAGCACAACGGAGAGTTTTGGCCTATAGCACTCCACGCGCATCTATCTGCCATATGTCGACGATCGTGTCGTTCCGCACGACGTGCAAGTAGTCGTGCAGATTTACGGTGGGATCGCAATGGGGCGTTACCAGCGCGACAATACTGCCAAGTGGCAAGTAATGAGTCGGAGTTGGAAAGGTGAGACGGCCGTGCTCATCTCCGAAAAATGCATAGGTTGTTCCCGCAGGCACCCCTGCGCTCACATGCGGCAGAGGCCCGTCTGTAGCAAAGCTTTTCAAGCCCGCATCGATCGTTGCCTTGCCTGGCACGTTCTTGCTGACCACCGCACTGTGAAGGAACAACGACGTAGCGAAAGCGGCATCCGCGTCGTTCGCCCGTAAGGTAACAGCCTCGTATTCCACATCCATAAAGATGTAGCTGCCCGCCTGGTGCTCTGTCAGGATGCGTTCTCGGCAATCGAGGGCCAGCGTGCCCGTACCTCCGCCGCTTACGGTGGAGGGTTTCAGCCCGCGCTTGTCTAATGCTGCGAGCAATTCCGAGAGGAAGCGTAGCTGTCTTGTATAGACTTGATCTCGCGCTGCGAAATCCTCAATATGCTGCACCTGTCCTGAGTACGCCTGGATTCCGCGATACGACATTCCTTCCGCATCACAAACCGCGTTTACCAGTCGAAGTAGAGAATCGATGTCGCCGACGCCGGTTCTACCCATGCCGAGATCCACATCGATCAGTACATCAAGAACGTGCCCAGAGCGATGCGACGCGGCTGCCATCCATGCCGCGTGTTCCTGGTCATCCACAACTACCGCAATCGAAATGTCACGTTTCACCAATTGCAACAGGCGATCCAGCTTGCCCGCTCCTATCACCGGTGA
The DNA here is from genome assembly GCA_035482895.1 of Alloacidobacterium sp. Classification (GTDB taxonomy): domain Bacteria; phylum Acidobacteriota; class Terriglobia; order Terriglobales; family Acidobacteriaceae; genus Alloacidobacterium. The sequence goes on from DATHQH010000110.1 coordinate 2,272, forward strand.
TGTGATGAGGACATTGTTGATTCCCTGCCCCACCAATGCCTCCGCCTCATGGAGAGAAGCGGTGCAAACACCAACAGCTCCCGCAGCTATCTGCCGCCGCGCGATCTCTGCGCATTTATGACTCTTGGCGTGAGGACGTGCCTGCAGTCCGCAGAGGTTTATTTGTTGCTGATAGGCGTTTATGTTTCGTTCAAAGGCATCCAGATTCAAAACCATGGCGGGAGTCGTTAGTTCACGCAAACCGCCCGGCTTTCCTATCAGCGTCGCGTTCGGTCCGGCAAAACGATGCGAAATTTCCACCTCCGGCATTCGGTATTAGCCTCCCAGGCCACACCTGTCCATCTTAACGGACAGCATTAGTTCCGGATGCGCCCGGATTATCTTGAGGTGTGACTCGATCGGACGCAGAATCGCCGGCTACTCCGTTCGAAGCGCCTCCACGGGTTCTATGAAGGCAGCACGCCGGGCGGGGATAACGGAGGCCGCGAGTGCAAGCAGAAAGATGGAGACGGCTGCAAGCACAAGGACGACCGGGTCCAGCGCATCGACCTGGAAGAGGAGTGAGCGCAGCAGACGTGTGGCAAAGATAGCAGCGATGACGCCGATGCCGCAGCCGGCCAGCCCGAGTTTCGCGCCGGAAACGAGAATCAGTCGCATGACGCTGGAGCGCTGCGAACCGAGCGCCAGACGAATGGCCATCTCCTGACTGCGCAACGCGGTGGAAAACGCGATGACGCTGTAGATGCCGATCAGCGCCAGCAACACGGCCGCAGCCGCAAACGCGGAGATGAGCGCGGTATTGAAGCGGCGCGATGCCCGGCCTTCCTCGATCACATGACCCATAGATTCCACTTGGGTGAGCGGCAGCTGAGGGTCGATAGAGTGGACAACGGCGCGGAGAGAGTCCGCCATCTGCTCGGGTGGCATTTGGCCGCGCAGCACGATGGAGCCGCCAGTGCCAGTGAGCATGCCGGGAGGCGCAAAAGATCCGACATCAGCTTTGCCTTGGCTAAAGGGAGTGTAGAACTGCTCTTCTGTAGGCGCATCGGCAAGCTGTTTTACGCCGTCAATTTCTCCCACTACTGTCAGCCAGGGTAAAGCTGCCTCCGTCGGGCCACGATGCAGGCGTTTGCCGATAGGGTCCTGTCCAGGCCAGTAGTGCTCGGCCAAGGTTCGGTTGACTATGACCACCAACGGAGCACCTTCGCGATCGGCTGGAGTGAAGTCGCGACCGCGAATGATCGAAATACCTTGGGCCTGAAAGTAGTTGCCCATCACCTGGGGTATCCATGCCAGATTCAAGCCCGCGCCCTTGGGAGGAACGTAGCCTTCGGGAGTGAAGGTGGCCAAATACTGCACTCCTGCTGCTGGCAGCAGCGAGGTGACGCCGACCGCCTGCACGCCCGGCAACTGCTCCAGCTTCGTACGCATGGTTAAGTTGAACGCGTCAATGGCGGCCTGGGTCGAGTATTGCTGCCGCGGCAGGCTATAGGTGGCAGTCAGCGTGTGATCAACCTGAAAGCCGAGGCCCACTGAGCGCATTTTCTCAAAGCTGCGTAGAAGCAGGCCGGAGGCGGTCAGCAGCAACAGAGCAACCGCGAGTTCCGCAACCACCAGAGCGGAGCGCAGACGTGCATGCCCGCCCCCGGCAGTGCCGGTGCGTCCACCTTCCTTCAGGGCTTCATTTACCCCGGTGCGCGAAGCGGCAAAAGCAGGAATCAGCCCGCAGAGCAGGCCGGTAAGCACAGCCAGTCCGAGCGCGAAGGCCACCACATGCCAGTCAAGTCCGATGGAGCTGACGCGGGGCAGTGTTTCCGGAAGAAAGCTGACACCCACACGCATGGCAATTGCTGCCAGTATCAGCCCCAGCATTCCGCCGGAGATACTGAGCAGCAGCGCCTCGACAAGGGATTGGCGTAGGATAGCCGCTCCGCTGGCGCCCAACGCTAGGCGCACGGAGATCTCGCGGCGGCGGCGGATGACCCGCACCAGCAACAACCCGGCGAGATTGGCGCAGGCAATAAAGAGAACCACGACGACAGCAAGAAGGAGCGTGCTGACCAGCGGTCGGGCCTCCGCTACCGTAGTCTCATCGAGTGGCTGCACCGCTGGGTGAATGCGGCGGCTGGAAAGTGCCGGCGGAAAATTACGCATGATCTCCTGCGCCGCTCCAACCGCATCCTGCTGAGCCTGTGCGGGGGTGACACCAGGCTTCAGCCGCCCAACCAGGGAGTAGCCCCAGTTTCCCGCGCCTTGCACCAGTTCAGCCTGGGTGAAGCTCATCGGTACCCAAAGCTCGCTACGGTTCAACTGGCCTGGAACCAGAGGAAACTCGAATTCGCGCGGCATGACCCCAATAATCTCGTAAGGTTTGCGGTCGAGGAGAATCTTCCTGCCCAGTATCCCGGTGTCGCCGTGGAACCGGCCGCGCCAGGTTTGATAGCTGAGGACCACCACCTGTTGGCTGCCTTCATCTTCCTGCTGGGTAAAGGCACGGCCCATCAGGGGCGATACGCCGAGCACAGGAAATACGCTTGCGGTGAGCCGCGCGGCATTGATCTGCCCCGGCTCGCCCAGGCCGGAGAGTTCATAGGTAGATGGCTGGTAACCGCCCAGGTCAGAGAAGGCGCGGGTGTCGCGGATATAGGTGCGAATCCCGGGCGCTGTAACACCTGGCGCGTCTCCCCCGCTATGGTGCACGCCTTCGACGATATCGCCAAGTATGACCAGCCTCGCCTGATTGGGAAATGGTAAGGGCCGTAACAATACACCCTCGACGATGGAGAAAATGGCAGTGGTGGCACCGATGCCGAAGGCCAGCGTGAGCACCGCAGTGAGCGCGAATACTGGCGATGTGCGCAATTGGCGTAGCGCATAGCGCAAGTCCCGAATTATGAGTCCCATCAAACCTCCACGCACACCATGGCGTGCTCTCAGAATGCCCCGACCCGAGAGGCCTGCGACAACCAACGGTTTCAAACGGCTCTGTAGAAGTGCTCTTGCGGTGGCGACTCCGGCCGTCAAGATCGTCAACTGAACCGCGACCTCGTACGTTCTACCTAGCTCCGTGATTACGTTTTATATAGCTTATACGGTGGTATCTTAGTGTGGGCAATCTTCAGCGGAAGGTGTCCTGCTCATGGTGACTCATTTGCTCAAGGAGAAGCGGACTTGAATATGTGTAGGAATAGTTGGACCTTTAGGCCTGGGTTTGTGGCCGCTATCGTTGTTGCTTGCGGTATTGCACTGTTTGCTCCCCGAGTAGCGTTAGCGCACGCCGTGTTGGTGAACTCTCTGCCGGCAGTGAATAGCACCGTCTCAGGTCCGGAAGTTACCGTCCTCCTCAAATACAGTTCAAGGATCGATCAGGAGCACTCGAGCCTGACGTTGCTCGACCCTGACGGCAAAGTGGAGAAAGTCGCCATCGAGAGTGAGCCCTCACCCGGGGTGCTGTCTGCCAAGTTGACCGGGCTTGTCAAGGGAGCGTATGTGCTGCGCTGGCAGGTCCTGGCCGAGGATGGACACATCACTCGTGGCAAGGTCCCCTTCCAGGTAAAGTAAAGCCTGAGAACAATCATGATTTGGTTCGTACGCGATTTGGATCTGCTGACTGTTGTGCTGCGTGCGGCAATGCTGGCCTTCGAGGCGCTGCTGCTGGGAGGCGTTGCATATCTTCTGGTTGCAGTGCGACCGGCGAAGGCGGGCGCGACCGTCGAGAACGCTTGTCACCGGGGTATCCGGATGGCCGCCTTTGCGTTGGTGGCCACCGAAGTTGTCATGGTTTTGGTATCTGGCGCCCTGCTATTGAGTGGCTCTGATTTGACGCTCAAAGATGTGACCACCACAAGCTTCTTCCGCGCCGACTCTCTCGCGATCCTGTTTGCGATTGGACTCTGGATATGCGCACGCCTTAAGAGCAGCGCAGCAACGGCGGCTATGCTCCCGTTAAGCCTGCTGATGCTGGCCTCTACGGTCTCCATCAGCCATGCGGCGGCGCGCATAGATTACCGTGGCCTGTTGGCGGTTCTGACGGCCGCACATCACCTGGGAACAGCCGCCTGGGTTGGCGCAATGCCCTATCTGTGGATTTCCTTAGGCCGCGTCGAGAACGTGGACGAGGCGCGGCGTTTGACCGAGCGTTACTCCCGCATGGCGTTGCTGGGCGCGGCGACGCTAGTGTTGGCCGGAGTGGGCATGGCTAAGTTCTATGTAGGAACGTGGAGCGGGCTCTATACCACTGCGTATGGCGTTATGCTGGTTGCCAAGATTTGGCTTTTTTTGACGATGATTGCGCTCGGCGCCGGGAATTGGTTCCTGGTACGGCGTCTGGCCAGCGATCCTGAACCCTTGCTGGCGCGGCTGCGCCGGGTCGCCGAAGCAGAGATTTGTCTGGGATTTCTCGTAATATTGACGGCGGCTTCCCTGACAGCTCAGGCGCCTGCGGTCGATGTTACATCTCAGGAGAGGCTGACATCTCATGAGATCTACGTGCGCATGCATCCAGAACCGCCGCGTATGAGCAGTCCGCCTTTAGCTGCGCTGGCTCCTCCAAGCTCACTCGAAGAGGCCGTCAAGGACGGGCAGTTTGTCGCTACTGTCGGGAGTGATGATACCGACAGAGCATGGTCGGAATACAACCATCACTGGGCAGGGCTGATTGTGCTCATCGCAGGGCTGTTGGCGCTGCTCAGCCGGCACCCTACCATGCGCTGGGCTCGCTTTTGGCCACTTAGTTTTGCCGGTTTAGCCGTCTTCATCGTGCTGCGCGCCGACCCGGAAAACTGGCCCCTTGGGCCGCGTCCCTTTTGGGAGAGCTTTGTCGCGCCAGACGTACTGCAACATCGTTTCGGGGCACTTTTGATCGTGGTTTTCGCAGCCTTCGAATGCGCGGTGCAGGCGGGCAAGTTGAGGGCGAAGTGGGCCACTTATGTTTTTCCTGCAATGTGTGCCCTCGGCGCTGCGATGTTGCTGACACACGAACATTCTGCCAGGGATGTGAAAGAGGCGCTGATTGCGGAGATGAGCCACACCCCGATCGCGCTGCTTGGTATGACGGCGGGTTGTGGCAGATGGCTGGAACTGCGTTTAGGCGAAAGCCGAATGGCCACCATCGCCGGCTACGTCTGGCCGATATCCCTGGCCCTGGTCGGCGTGGTCCTGCTGAACTACCGCGAATTGGCATAGCACCGAGAGCTCAATTTTGGGCTGCACCATGGCTGGCCCAAGATTCAAGGAGTCCCATCGGCGGCGTTACCCAGTG
>DATHQH010000111.1:0-4078 GCA_035482895.1 Alloacidobacterium sp.
GGAAATCGGGATAGAGCAAAACAAATCCTAAATTTATGGTTGACCAGATATCCTAACAATCCCTTGGCGGATCACGTGAGATTTCTGTTATCGCAGCTCGAATAAATGCCAGCCATCGAAGCGTCAGATCATTTTTCAGCAACACCTATTTTGATATGTGGAGTGGTGACTACGCCTCAAGGGCCTATCACAGTATGAGCGGGGCGATGACTGCAGATCGACGACAAAACACGGCCTTTGCGAGGACACTCTATGCTCTTTACATCGCCTTTGTGGCTTCGATTGGAGGTTTTCTGTTTGGCTACGATCTGGTCATCATTTCCGGCGCCGAGATCTTTATCCGCGATCAGTTCTCCCTGACACCAGCGCAACTTGGTTTTGCCACCAGCAGCGCGATGCTGGGTTGCATCGCCGGTCCCATCTGGGGCGCCTGGATCAGCGATCGATTCGGCAGAAAGGCGACGCTTCTGACTGCAGCGCTTCTGTTCACTATAGGGGCGGTCGGGACTGCACTGGCTTACAACATTGCCGTTTTCAATGCGTTCCGGATTCTGGGAGGCGTCGGGGTTGGCTTGGCTTCTCTGGCGTCACCGGTGTACATCGCGGAAATAGCGCCAGCCAGGATCCGCGGCCGGCTGGGGCTCATGTACCAGCTCGCAATTACGATTGGCGCGGTCGCAGCAACGATTGTCTCTTACTTTCTCGCCAGGGATATGCCGCCGACTGAGGCTTGGCGCTGGATGTTTGCCTCTGTTCTCGTGCCTATACTTGCTTTTGTGATGCTCCTGACTGGCCTGCCTGCCAGTCCACGATGGTTGGCGGAAAAGCGCAGATTCGCCGAAGCGCTGGCGATTCTCATACGAATCGGTGGTAATGATGAGGCTCGGAAAGAGTTAGCGGAAATACAGCTGAGCATGCAGGCGGAGGTCGGAAGTATTCGCGAGCTCTTTCAACCTGCTATGCGCGCCGCGCTTGCGACCGGAGCCATTCTTGCCGTTCTCAACAACTGGACGGGATGGACCGGAATCGCATTCTATTTGCCCACGCTGTTTCAGCGAGCTGGATTTACAAGGCCCAGTGATGCGATCGCGCAGAACGTTGTCGTGATGGCAGGGACTGTCTTGCTTACGCTGCTTTCCGTCTGGCTTATTGACAGAGTAGGCAGACGCCCTCTTTGGCTCGTGTGTTCAGCTACGATGTGTATTTTTTTGGTTCTTGCCGGAGCGGTCTTCCAATTCAAGATTTCCGGGGGAGTCATTGTGCTTGTGATTTTTCTGTGCGCGGCTCCGCATTCGATCGGTCTTGGGCCACTCCCGTGGCTGATGATGTCCGAAATCTATCCGACGCGTATACGCGCGAGAGCTGTCAGCCTTTCGACGACGATCCTATGGATCGCCGCTTTCACCGGCCCCCTCCTCTTTCCTGTTTTGGAAAGCTCCTCGGAAAAGATCTTTCACAGTGTGGCCGGTGTCTTCTGGCTGTACTCGGCTGTTTGCCTCTTTTCCCTCTTATGGGGATGGAGGTTTCTACCTGAGACTCGAGGGCGAACTCTGGAGGATATTGCAAGCTCCTGGAAGCGGACAGCAAGGCCGTGAGTTAGTGGGGTGTCATATTAGTGTCCGGATTGACGGTCTAAGGCCGATCGGAAATTAAGACGAAGGGACCGCCGCAATAGACACTGAAGCCGACGGGGGAAATTGAGAGTTTTTATCACAGGTGCCGGAGGAACGCTTGGCGGTTATATTTGCCGTGAACTCCTGCGCTGCGGACACGCAGTTACCGGGTACGGCAGAAGTCCAGGCATTCTCGACGGCGTGCGCTGGGTGCAGGGAGATATGAGTGACTGCGACGATGTCGCCCGGAGTGCGGCTGGACACGATGCGATCATCCATCTGGCTAGCATCCCTGGACCTGGCCGTGCGTCGCCAGAGCAACTTGTCGCCGCTAACATCGGTACTACAGCTTGCGCATTAGAGGCCGCGGTGCGCTCGTCGGTTTCGCTGGTTGTCTTTGCCTCTTCAGGAGCCGCGTTTGGGTTAACCTACCAGAGGCGAGCTGCTGCTCCCCGATACTTCCCGGTTGACGAATTCCATCCGTGCGCGCCGCAGGATCCTTACGGGTTGAGCAAGCTGCTGGGCGAATTCACCTGCAAGAGCTACAGCGACGCATTCGGGATCCGGACCATTTGTTTACGCGTGAATAACGCGTGGTATGTTGATCGCGAGGGCGCTGAACTTGCTGTGCGTTGCGGATGGGCTCGCGGCATGACGGTCGAACAGTTATGGGAATTGCGCTACGCGAGAATCCTCGAAGACGTGAGTGACGATTGGCCTGTTCCCGGACCTGTTTCGCCAAGGAAGAACTTATGGGCGGTGATCGATGGGCGCGATGCGGCGCAGGCGTTCCGCCTCGCAGTAGAGCGACCTGCATCTTCCTACGACATTTTCAACCTGAATGGAAGTGAGACCTGCTCCGCCATAACGACTCCCGAGCTTCTGGCACGCCATTTCCCGGGGGTCCCGCTGGTCAGACCAATGAGAAATTTCGACTCGCTTATTTCGCACGAGAAAGCTACACGATTGTTGGGTTTTCATCCGGTATATTCCTGGCGTCATAGCGATTTTTCGGAATGGCTGCAATGCCGCTCGGCTCGTGCTGGCAAGTAGATTGAGTGGAGATCGGCGCAGCTCGACCGCGCGTAATCTACACTTTTATAGAGAAGATTCGCCTGCCTCCCGAGGCAAAAATACCCGAATTGACGGTATGTTTATATTGTAGATTGATAACTTCGATGACCAGTTCGCACTCAATCCGGCATGAACGACTGTACGAAAAGGTCACGCGCGAACTTGCGATGCGGATTCTTAAGGGCACCCTTGACCCTGAGACCGATCCCAGGACAGAAGTGGAATTATGCCGCGAACTCGGTGTGAGCAGAACCGTTCTTCGCGAAGCGGTCAAGGTCTTAGCTGCTAAAGGTCTCGTGGAAGTGCGCCCCAAAACGGGCATGCGCATTAAGCCCCGAGAAGAATGGACGCTCATCGACCGCGAATTGATGATGTGGCAGGCCGAGATAGGCATCAGTGAAGATTTTGTGAACAACCTTTATGAAGTGCGTCTCATGCTTGAGCCGTCCACTGCGGCGATTGCAGCTGTGAATGCTACAGAGGAGGACCTCGATGGCATCCGCAAAGCGCTGGAACTCATGGAGCAAGAGCTTAGCAACTTTACCGCGTACGTCAAAGACGACATTGACTTTCATGACCGAATTTCCCGCGCAACGCATAACTCTTTCCTGATTCAAATCAATCGCATTCTGCTGTACGCGCTGCGCGGGTCACAATCCTTGTTCCGCAAGCATCGCGAAGACAGCCGGCTTGCCCTCACTCTTCACAAAGACGTCGCCGACGCTATCCTGCACCGCGATAAGGAGCGTGCAAGATCTGCAATGTTACGTCTGGTTCATCAGGCTCAGAAAGATAACCTTCTCGTCTTGAGAACTGCAAATGCGAGTCAGCATGCTGATCGCAAGCGACGGAATTCTGACTCCTGAGCTTGCCTTATCATCTTGCCAACGGGACGCTACACTTCCTCACGACTCTTATTCGCAGTTCTAGCCCTGATTCCGATCATCCGCCGTCTGCGGGAGCGAGTGCACCTCCAAACTTCTCGTCCTTTGCAGTCCCTAAATGTCGCCCAAATGTTAAATATTATTATATTATTGTTGCGTAAAGAGCCTGAACATACTTAACGACGCAAACTTCGTCCATGAAGGAGGATACCGATGGAGACCAGACGTGACTTCCTGAGCAAAACTGCCTCGCTTGCAGCGCTCGCGTGCGGAGCGGGGAAAGGCTCCGCTTTAACAGGAGCCCCGGATGCTTTTCCCCAGCAGGGCGCGCCATCATCCGGAACTTTGCCCATTGCCGGTTCGAGCGCTCCGGCACAGGGCCGGGCTCATTTGCGGCTGGCGGATGTCCTTGATCAATCTGCAATGAAACCGCGGGGAACGGTTTACGGGCTGACCGTACCAGATACCCTTGACCTTGCGGAGCGAGCAAGGTTGTCAGTCAACAAC
>DATHQH010000112.1:0-18644 GCA_035482895.1 Alloacidobacterium sp.
GAGCCTTTAGCCAGCGGGAGCCGTTCTTACCGCGTGAGCAGCGTGAAAAAATTGACGTCGAAAGGATGCAGCAGGCATTCGGTACGAGCAAACTCAGCAATCTCAGGGCACTGAGCGCGGAGGAGGTTCTAAAGGTTGTGACACCGCACCCGGGATATGCGCCGGGACACTTCTGGCCGGATGTGGATGGATATTTCCTGCCCGAGAGCGTTCCTGCAATTTATGCGGCAGGCGAGCAGGCGCATATCCCGCTGATGGCCGGCTGGAATGCGGATGAAGGAGGCATTCCGCAAAAGACACTCACCGTCGTCGAATATAACGAGATGGCGCAGAAGGAGTTTGGTGCGCAGACCGACAAATTTCTGGCGGCATATACCGGTACAACCGATGATGCGGCTCTTCGCGCCGCGAAAGACCTTGCCGGCGACCGCTTCATTGCTTTTTCCACCTGGCGCTGGCTCGAGGCTCATGTGGCGACGAGCGGCCAGCCGGTGTATCGCTATCACTTTGAGCTGCCGTCGCCCGGAGATAAATTCCATTCTGCGGGCACCACATTTCATTCGGATGATATCGAATACGTTTTCGGCAACCTCGGCTCACGGTTGGGTGCGGTGTGGCGCTCTGACGACCGCGAGATGTCCAATCTGATCCAGAGCTATTGGACGAACTTCGCCAGGACCGGCGATCCCAACGGGAGCGGTCTACCGAAGTGGCCCACATATAACGCGGCGGGAGGATGGCAGGTCATGCATCTGAACGCTCCACCCGAGGCTCGTCCGGATACACAGCGTCCCCGCTATGAGTTTCTTGAGCAGGCCTGGAGCCACGTGGTGCCTGATTCAACTGAATAGCGTCATTCTGAGCGCAGCGAAGAATCCCTACAGAGTGAGCTCCGTGTAAAATCTTCGAATTTTCCGGATAAAACTTCGAAACAGCTGTGCAGTAAATCCATCCCATGGATTCTTCGCTGCGCTCAGAATGACAGCATTTTGTTTCCAGAGACGACTTAGGCTGCGCTTACGCGCAGCCTCGGCCATAAGACAGAAAAAAATCGCTCAGTTCTGAATGGAGTGCGCCGCTGCGAGCGTATTGGCTTCTGCTACTGCAGGACTTGTTGGCGCTGATGAATCCAGTGATTTGTTTGCTGTTGGCAGTGCACCCGTGTGATCCGGTCCTAAGCCAAGTTTGATCAGGGCGCGGGAATCGGGAGTGAGTTTCGTCTGCCAGCCGTGATCGGACTGAAACTTCTGCATCGCGGCTTGTGTTTGATCATCCCATTGTCCGGAAGGCTCACCATTCAAATAATTTTGCTTGATGAGGGCGGTCTGGATTTCGCGAGCGCGATCGGGATCAATGGCGCGCTGGCCCTGGACCTTATGCGATACGGATTTTTTCTTACTGTGGCCTGAGGTGGGGGTGCGATGGCTGCGGCCGGCAAAGGCAGGCGTGGCAACCAACGCGGCGGTCAAAAGAACTGTCTGGCAAGCTCGAACAAAAAGCATGCAGGAAAACCTCGTTGGGGGAACTTGTAGTCGACCTTTTTGTGAGGGTAAAGGTGATTTCTCTGGATTGCAAGCAAAACCGAACCGGCGCCTCAGTACTTTTGAGGCGCCGGTACCAGTTTGGTTCGCCGGTTATGGCAATGTGCCGCCAAGTAGTGTGCCGCCGTCCTTCGGATGTTGCGGATCGACGACGTTAAAGACCACATCCGAGCCGGACTTGAGACCGGAGATGATCGAGTTGTATTCGGACTTGTTATGCACAGGCTGCTTGTTGACGGAGGTGATAATAGCTCCTTCAAGACCGGAGATGCCGATCTCATCAGCAAACGAGCCTGCCTTGACGTTCTGAATCACCACACCGTGCAGTGACGAAGGAGCATTGGACGGAAGATCGGCGACGGTGATGCCAAGTTTGCTCTGCGAGGCATCGACGCCGCTGTCCGGCGCGTTCTCCGGCTCTTCATTCCCAGTGCCGAGTGCTGCTTCCATCTTGCTGCGATCGATGATGGAGACGGTGGCGGCGGACTGCTTGCCGTCGCGGATATAGCCAAGTTGTACCGTGCTGCCTGGCTTGCGGGCGGAGATGTCGTTCACGAGATCGTCCCCGTCCTTGACTGGACGGCCATTGATGGTCGTGATCACGTCTCCTGGCTTGAGACCAGCCTTGTCAGCAGGCATACCGGCCTGCACGCCGCGGATAATGACACCATTCTTCACGCCATATACGCGCTGGACGGCACTTGAAAGCGCCGGCTGGAAAGTGATGCCGATAGAACCGCGAACCACCTTGTGCTCGGGACCAACGATGGCATTGTAAACATCGACAACGGTATCCGCCGGCATGGCGAAGCCGATGCCCTGGTATCCAGCCGACTGCGTAAAGATGGCTGTGTTGACACCAATTACTTCACCCGCCATGTTGACCAGCGGACCACCCGAATTGCCGGGGTTGATGGCGGCATCTGTCTGGATAAAGTGCTGGAACTGGCCGCGTGCGCCCGGCTCAATGGTGCGGTTCTTAGCCGACACGATACCGGCGGTGACAGTCTGGTTCAGGCTGAACGGGCTGCCAATGGCAATGACCCAATCGCCAACCTGCGAGCCATCGGAGTTACCAAGCTTTACGGTAGGCAGAGGACGGTCCGCGTCAATCTTAATGACTGCGAGATCGGTAGCCTTATCGACGCCGACAACCTTTGCCGGGTGACCAGGACCGTTACCGTCAGGGTCGCTCGCGAGCTTTACGTAGATGCGATCTGCTTTGTCGACGACGTGGTTATTGGTGACGATGTAGCCCTTCGGATCGACGATGAAGCCGGAGCCGAGTGCTGCGTGCGCCTGATCATCTGGCTGACCCTGATCCGGGCCGCCGAAGAAGCGGTTGAAGAAATCCTGCATGCCGCCCTGGCCACCCTGGCCGCCTTGTCCGCCCTGATCCTGATCGTCATTGTCATCACCATCGGGACTGTCAGGGTTCTGAGGAGCCTGGCGGAAGCTCCTGCCTCCGTGGCGGCGAGACTGCTGCTGTTCTTTCGGCAACGTCTCGGTGTTGATATTTACGACTGCCGGACCTACATCCTTGGCAATCCTCGTGAAATCAGTAGAAAGATCTTTCGGCGAAGGAACTTTCAGCGGAGTGGCATCGGAACTATCGACTTTCGATTCCTGTCCTCTCACTCCATGCGCAACTACGGAACCGATCAGGATCCCTGCGGAGAGTGTGGCCAGAATCGTAAAAGTGGAAGCGAGACGGCGTTTGCGTAGCCGTTCAAGCAGCGATTTCATTCAGGTCTAACCTCATGTCTTGGTTGGGAGCGATCAAATGGGAACTGCCAGCGCCTGCTCTTATCCAACATTCCAGTATAACTAAAGGAAATGAAGCAGATGGGGAGCGAACCGACAAGTTTCACGTTCTCTTCTCATTCCTTTAGACGCGCCTAGTGGTAAAACCGTCACATCTTTACTTGCACGTCAATTGCCTAACTCAGTGAAACCGATGGCCTAATTGAGTGGAACCGCTTCGTGCGCCGTGGGTTGCACGCGATTTGGTAAAAATTCGGTGCAGGCGATTCCGGTCAGGATCAGGAGCGCTCCGATAGAGGCGCGCAGGCCGAGATGCTCACCCAATACGACAAACGAGGTGAGCCAGGCGAAGACCGGTTCAAGGGCCAGAATGAGCGCGGTATGTGTTGCGGGCAGAAACTGCTGCGCCCAGGACTGTATGGTGAAGGCCGCAGCCGTGGCCAGCAATGCGGCAATCAGCAGCGCGAAGATCATGCGCGGCGTCCAGCGAATATGCGGGTGCTCGAACAGAGGCCCGCTGATTCCCATAAACAGGGTGCAGAAGCCGATCTGCAGCAGCGCCAATTGCGTATACGGCACACGAGGAAGCGTGTGCGCCAGGGCCAACACGTGCAATGCAAATCCAAGGGCGCAGCCCAGCGTAAGAATGTCGCCGAGGTTAATCGAGGTGAAATCTAAGCCGGAATGGGCGGGCATGGTCAACAAAACAATGCCGCCGAAGGCCAGCGCTGCACCCAGAAAAGCATTCCAGCGAGGGGCATCCACGCACTCCGGGCGCAGGAAAGGAAATGCCGAAAGCAGAGGCACCAGCACGACGATGAGGCCCGTAATAAAGGCCGACTTCGAAGGTGTGGTCAGCCTCAATCCCGCAGTCTGGAACTGATAGCCAAGCGCGAGACAGAACCCGACAATAGCTCCGCTGACAAGGGCGCGTCTTGTTATGTGCTGCCAATGCGAACGGTACACGATGGCAAGGCACAGAAAGGCGATGACCATGCGAATGAAGTTAAACAGCAGTGGCGAGATATCCTGCAGCGCGTCCTTGATGAGAACAAAGGTCGCTCCCCAGATAAACACCACTACAGTCAGGAGCAGATGGGCGCGCAAGGACCGGGACATGAGGGAAGAGTAGCAGAGCCCTCCACCCTCAAATGCTACATCTGCTCGGCAGCCAGAAGATCGTCCATCGTTTCGCGGCGCCGGATCAGACGCGCACGCTTGCCTTCGACCAGCACTTCGGCGGGTCGCGGGCGCGAATTGTAATTCGAACTGAGTGACAGGCCATAGGCGCCTGCATCGAGAATGGCGACGAGGTCGCCTGGTTTCAGCTCCGGCAGTTCCCTGTCGCGCGCGAAAAAGTCCCCCGTCTCGCAGACCGGTCCGACCACATCCACGGTCTTCTTTCGCGCGCCTTTGCGTCGAACCACGGGCACAATGTCATGATGCGCCTGATAGAGAGCTGGGCGAATAAGGTCATTCATCGCCGCATCGGTGACGACAAACGTCTTCTCGCCATTTTTCTTGACGTAGAGAACGCGAGTCACGAGCGCTCCTGCCTGCGCCACGATAAAGCGCCCCGGCTCGAACAGCAATTGCAAACCTTCAATCGGCCGCAGCGTCTTCAGCAAAGCTGCCGCATACTGTTGCACCTTCTCTTCCGGATTGAAAGCGTGGTTGGAGTGGTACTCCACTCCCAGGCCGCCGCCCACATCGACGGAGCTGATCGGCAATCCGTCGGCGCGCAGGTCACGCACCAGTTGTCCGACACGCTCAGCCGCCGCGCCGAACGGATCGGTGCTGCGAATCTGCGAGCCGATATGCACGCTTACACCGCAGGGATCGAGAAACTTGTGCTTCGCAGCGGCCTTGTATACCGCTCGCGCTTGGCGTATATCGATGCCGAACTTGTGCTCTCGTAAACCAGTCGAGATATAGGGATGCGTCTCGGCAAACACGTCGGGGTTCACGCGCAGCGCTACCCTCGCACGCTTCCGCAGCTTGCCGGCACGCTCGGCCAGCAGTTCCATTTCTCCGGCGCTCTCTACATTGAAGATCAGAATTCCTGACTGCAGCGCCAGATCGATCTCGGGGGCTGTCTTGCCGACTCCTGAAAATACGACACGCTGTGCAGCCTGTTTATTCACTCGCAGCACGCGTTCCAGCTCGCCGCCGGAAACGATGTCGAAGCCCGCACCGTTGTTATCCAGCAGCTTAAGGATCGCCAGCGCGGAGTTGGCCTTTACCGAATAGCAGACAAGATGCGATATGGAATCGAATGCTTTAGTAAAGAGTCGCAGGCGGTGAAGAATCTGATGAGCGGAGTAGACGTACAAGGGTGTGCCGTATTTTTTCGCCAGCGTATTGAGACTAACGCCGTCGCAGGCTAGTGGAGATTGAGCATCAGGATGAGCAAACGGACGAGTCGAAATCAAGCGGCCTCAAGCAGAAACTGCGCCTCAGATTATTTTTGCGCAGGGAATACTCTGAAGATACCAGAGCCGTCTGCCTCCGTATCTCATGTGGGATGTTGACGAGTTACGGATGATGCATTCTAAGAAATGAGCGAGTTAGTCCAACCGCGAACCACACCTGCGCGAATAGGAAAATCGAAACACTGGTGAGCAATGACAGGGCGACGAATGTCCCAGGTAACTCCAGCTTCGAAGGCGCCAATTTCGTGTCCCTCGTCAAAATGCACAGACCTGCAAACCCCATAGCGAAGAGAGCTACAGCGCTCATGCTCAACCAGAAATGCCACTGCATCATTGTCCGGCTAAATGGGATGTACCCGATGGAATACAGGAAGGCAAATAAGGCGAACAGGGCTGCGATGCCATAACAGGGTGTCCGCGGGGAGAAGAAATACGTGTGCTGAGGAGAAGTTATCGTAAAGCCCCGCTCCGGCATCACGTATTTTGCGATCAGCCCGAAGCCAAGCGCAACAATGCTCGCGATGGAAAAGAGATGATCCACTCTCTGCATGGTCCATGCCCTTTCGGAGATCCCGACTAAGAGAGAATAGCCGTCAGTGGCAATTATCTTACCGCACTGGTGGCGGCGGAGGCGGCATGGGATACGCCACATACCGTCTGCGGCGAAACAGCGAGACGATCCCGTAAATCAGCAGCGCCAGAATGATGAATGGCATCATGACCACGATGAACGGAAAATTCACCGTGTCTCCATCGATCGTCGTGCTTCCATTGCGGCGCAGCGGGCCTCCAAAAACAACGCAGTCTCCACCGATGCGGGACTGGTCTTCCATGGCCACTCCGCCTAGAAATGAGACGACATCTCCGCTGATTTCACCGTTCACGAGAATGCTGCCGAGAAATGCCACAGCGTCGCCATTTACTTTTCCGTGGACGCGAATCGAGCAGAGGAAGCAGACCGCGTCGTCGACCTCGTCCGTGTCGTTGACCTCAATGTCATGCATGAATGAGACGCGATCCGACGATGCGTGCGCGCGCGGCACGCAGATGGCTGCCAGGAACAGTGCGAAACAGAAATAGAGCCAACGACGTGACATTGCCACTCCTCAAGTTTGCTGTACGCAATACTTTAGGCCGAAGTTCCACGAAAGCTTAAAGAGTCTAGCCCACAACTGAATCGAAAAATCGCAGCAGAATCGGTCCCACGGTTTCCGGCTGTTCCCACGGTGCGAAATGCCCTGCATCGTGCAACACATGAAACTCAGCCCCGTAGCCGCCATTGCGGATCGTTTCCGCAAGCAACTTCATGTCCTCGACCGTACTGGCAGTATCTTCCGCTGCCCCAATGACGCATGCTGGCACCCGAATCGTCTTTGCCGTGGCCACTGAATCAGGCCGAGCCGCCAGTCCCTGCTGCATGGCGATCACTGCGGCGGGAGACATGGCCTGCATCATCTCGCGCGCCTCGCCTATCTTTTGCGGAAAGCGTTGGCGTGCTGTTGGCCCGATCAGGCTATTGAGCATCTGCTCAAAAAAATCGCCCGTGCCGCGCTGTTTGATCCGCTCTATCCACTCATGCCGTTTTGCACGATTTACATTGGCGTCGGCCTGCGGTCTGCTGCAGCAAAAAGCCAAAGCGGTCATCCGTTCCGGCATGCGACGCCACAATTCATAAAGCGTATAGCCGCCAACGGAGCATCCGGCGAAAAGAGCTTTTCCGATGCCCAGCTCGTTCAGCAATCGCTCAACGTCCTCACCCAGTTTTTCTACCGTAATTGGCCCTTCACCTGTCTCAGATTGTCCGTGGCCACGCAGGTCAGGGAGGACGACGCGATACCGCTGCGCCAGCATCTCCGCCACCGGCACCCAAAAAGCGTGATGCATGGGCGTCGGATGGAGCAGGACAACATCCTGCCCCTCGCCCATTGTTTCTGCAAAGAGCTTTGTTCCAGCCGAGGTATAGAACACGATCCTAGCTGCCGTTCGTAGGCGTGTACGTGGTCCCGGGAGGCAGCGCCAGCTGCTCTTCCGGCATGACCAGCCAGAAGACGATATACGCAATCAACCCGGCGCCGCTCGAAAAGATCGTCGCCAGCACAGTAATCACGCGCACCCAGACCACATCCCAGTGATAGTTGTTGGCCAGCCCCTGACACACACCGGCGATCATGCGTCCTTCGCGCGGGCGAATCAGCCGCGTCTGCACAAACGCAATCGGAGGTGTCGCGTACACGGGGCGTCCGCATGCCGAACAAAAACGCGCCTCATCACCGAGAGACTTACCGCAACTGCTGCAGAAAACTGCCATGGTTTACTCCTAACCCTTCTTATGGCTACGCAAAAACCAGGAGCCAGGTTCCCTTATGATCGTTGGCGAATATTGTCCCATAAATGTAGCATTACGCGTCTTTCGGAATGGTTGATTTCAGTTTTCGCCGGAGACTAGTCAGCGTTGCGCTATGAGTGAATCCTTGAGCAGTTCGAGACTTACTTGCCGGTGTATGCCGATTTCATGAACTTGCGCGCCTGATCGGCCTGCACGGTGTCGCTGCCTGCATCGATCACTTCCTGATATTGCTGTTTCGCCTTGTCATGATCGCGGATTAAGTCGTAGACCTGGCCTGCGGCGAGCAGAGAGCGCCGTTTCAGCTCCGGGCTAGTGGTTGGCTGATAGGCCGCTTCCCGGTAGGCCTCTACGGCATCGATATACAACTTTTGGCCGCGCAGGCTGTCCGCCAGGCCGAAGTACACCAGTTCCAGGTGCGCCGCGGCAAAGTAGCCCGGCTTCTTCGATGACTCCACCACTTCACGATAGGTGGCGATTGCTTTCAGCCCCTGTCCCGCATCTTTTTCCAGATTGGCTACCTCCAGGCGGAAGAGGAAATCGCGCGGATATTCCTTCACCAGACTTTCGGCAATCTGCTCGGCTTCCTGATACTTCGCATCGCGCCGCAGAAAGAGCATCATGCAGGTGCGCGCTTCTACCGATGTGATTACACCGCGCGCCCCGGCATCGCGCAGCATCTCCATGCCTGTAGCCTTCGAGCCATGAATCCCCGCAAAGCCGATCAGGATTTTGAAGGGAAACGCCAGCGCGCCGACCACATATTCATAGGTGCCGACAACCAGCTTCGCATCAATATAGTTCGGATCTATTTGCAGCAGCCGCGCATGGTCGCTGCGTGCCTGTAACGCCAGATGTAAAGCCGGACTGAAGCTGCGCTCCACCATTGCGAGGTAGGTTGCTTCCAGGCTTTTAGCCCATCCTCGGGCGAAGAGCGCATTCACATCATTTGGATTGGCTTTCAGCTGAAGATTCGCCTGATCGATGGCCTTATCCGACAATCCCTTGATCTGATCCCGCGCATGCGGATCTTCCACGACCGTGTGCTTGCCGGTCAGGAATCCGTCGTTGGCGTAGAACGTCGTATCGAGCAGATCGAGCCGATACAGCTCTTTGAAAAGAATCGTATAGAGCAGGTAGTCAGTTGCAAGGGGATCGTTCGGGTGCTCGTTCTGGACGGTCTGAAAGCGCGAGATCGCGCCGTCGTAATCCATGAGGTAGAAGCGTGTGAACGCTTCGCGGACCTGAGGGTCGCGATTCAGGGGATTCGTATCCACAGTATCGGCCCATGCAAGCCGCTCCCCCGAAAAAAGCAAAGCAACTAGCCCTGTGAGCAGGGCAAGGTACAGGTGCGTTCGTTTCCGCATCATTCGTATGTCATCTTAGACGAACGAACCTGTCCTTTCGGACTCGTGTACCAAGAGCCTGTTAGCCGGTAACCTCCGCTAACCTACCTTGGCGGCAAAGCGTTCCCGCCGCCGGTCCCACTCTTCCGTAGAGAAGACGCGCGGGCCTACATCGATCAGCCGCGGCAGCATGTTAAAGACGGTCACCGGGGTCCAGCGTTTGCCTTCGCGCGTGCGATAGCCTTTCTCATTCAGGTCGCTGGCTACACTTGAGAATGGGAAGTCCTGCACGAGCAGTTCCATCATCTGCATGAGCGCCTGATTCTCCTGCGGGTCGATTTCCAGACGCAGGCAATCCTCGGAGAGCCGCAGACCATAGGGAACGTCCTCGGTATCGAGGGTGCCCTCGGGAGCATTTCCCGGCAGCTCGCGCCGCCATTCCACTGAGACGACCTGCCAGCCAGCTTCGGTCCTTTGACGCAGCAAGTCCTGGCGCAAAGGCCCATGAATCACGTCACGCATCCGTTCAAAATACGCCATCGGCTTCCTCCTGAAATACACAAATCCGCCGCTATATGAGGCAATTTTGTGGCCGTGGTCAGAACAGGAAGATGCGCCGTAACTTACAGATACATATGAGATCGAACTTAAATTGTCAGCTTGGCAGTGTCCGTATTCGCTAAGTGCCTGTCCGAAGACGAACACCGTACCGCTATGCGGGATAAGCTAAGACCCACATTCCCTTTGAACCCAGTGACACGATCCTGTTGGAGATCTCCTTTGTATTTCTGACGAAGCGGTTTTCAAAAGTGAGCTGCTCATCATTGGTCGACCCCCCGATGCTGCCACCAAATTCTGCAAATCAGACTTTCCGATTGTGGTTTTGCCTTTGGAGAGACCAGAAAACGCAGCCCTTATAATCGTGTTTTGAACGAGACAACTTCACACAAAAAATTCTCGGCCCGGGCCTCGGCGCTGGCTGTTGCCGCGGGTATCCTGCTCAGCCGTATTGTCGGGCTGGTCCGCGACCGGGTATTTGCTCACTATTTCGGCAACTCCGACGCGGCGGATGCCTTTCGCGCCGCTTTCCGCATTCCCAACTTTCTGCAAAACCTCTTCGGGGAAGGTGTCCTTTCGGCGTCGTTCATTCCGGTCTATGCCCGCTTGCGCGCTGAAGAACGCCACGAAGAAGCCTCGCAACTGGCCGAAGCCATCTTCGCGCTGCTGTTTCTTGTCACGTCGTTTCTGGTAGTCGCCGGAGTATTCGCCGCACCCTGGTTGATTGGCGCCATTGCTCCAGGATTTCAAGGCCCAAAGCGCCTGCTTACCATCCATCTCGTGCAGATTCTCTTCCCCGGTGCGGCGCTTCTGGTCTTTTCCGCCTGGTGTCTGGGGATTCTCAACAGCCATCGCAAATTTTTCCTGTCGTACGCCGCTCCGGTGATCTGGAATGTCGCGATCATTGCCGCGTTCCTGTGGAAGGGTGGTCATCAGAGCGAAGAAAAACTCGCCGTCACCATCGCGATTGGCTCAGTGGTCGGCAGCGGGCTCCAGTTCGCCATCCAGCTGCCAACTGTCCTGCGCTTTCTCTGGCCTCTGCGTTTACAGATTCGGCTCCGCACAGAGCAGGTTCGCACCGTCGTCCGGAATTTTCTTCCGGTCTTCGTAAGCCGGGGCGTCGTGCAGATCAGCGCTTATGTCGATTCCCTGCTGGCCAGCTTTCTACCCACCGGAGCGGTCTCGGCTCTGGCGTATGCACAGACACTGAACTCGCTCCCGGTGAGTCTCTTCGGCATGGCAATTTCTGCCGCTGAGCTTCCCGCCATGTCCAGTGAACTGGGCACTCCGGAAGAAGTGGCCGGTGCACTGCGTCAGCGTTTAGCTGCCGGTTTTCAGAACATCGCTTTTTTCGTCATTCCGTCATCGGTTGCGTTTATCGTTCTCGGCGACATGATCGTGGCCACCGTCTACCGTTCCGGTAATTTCGGAGCAAGCGACGTCACCTTCGTCTGGCGAGTGCTGGCCGGGTCCGGAGTCGGGCTGCTCGCATCTACTGCCGGACGCCTTTATTCTTCTGCTTTTTATGCGCTGCGCAACACTCGCACACCACTGAACTTCGCGCTGATTCGCGTGGCTTTGACGCTGGTGCTGGGATATCTTTTTGCGTTGCCGCTGCCGAGGCTGCTCGGCATCGATCACCGCTGGGGCGTGCCAGGGCTAACGCTTTCGGCAGGCATGGCCGGATGGGTGGAGTTCACGCTGCTTCGTCGGGCACTGCAGGCGCGGATTGGAACTGTGCCATCGTCCGGCTCACGGCTTGCGCGTCTCTGGTTGGCTGCGATTCTATCCGCACTGATTGGATATGGCGTGAAGCGCATTCTTCCGCTCAAGGCGCCTTTGCTCCTCGGGCCAAGCGTGTTGCTGGTCTTTGCGGCCTGTTATCTAGTGCTAGTGATGCTTATGGGTATCGCTATGCCCGGAACCCTGCGCCGCTTATTCCGCAGATAGATATCGGCCTGCTTCTTTGCCATCTATCGAAATACAGATGCGAACTTACCCGATATCACGGCAATGCTATCCATTTCGCCCGGATTCTGCGCTGTTGGTTCAGGGTTAAAAGTCACCGTTTTGACCGCCTTCATTTGAGTTTAAGGATTCGGCTGGATACTGGCGTCAGTGACCCTGCTTTATATCTCCTCCAATAAGCGTTTACCAAGACAAAGGCCTTCCAGACTCATTGTGAAAATCCTGAGCTTCGCTGCGGCTCTGTTTGTCTCAATAACCGTTCAAGCGCAACAGGCAACTATCCCTTCTGGAGTTCCCTTACGCGTTCAAATCAACAAGCGTTACCCCCTCAAAGTCGGAACCAAGGTCGAAGGCCATCTTATCGCGCCAGTCTTTCTGATCGATCACGAAGTTCTGCCGGTCAACACGCAGGTATCCGGTTCGGTCATCGCCACGCATCCTGTCAGTAGCAGTGAGCGCGCCGCGGCGCTTCTCGACGGCGACTTTACTCCTCTGGTTAC
Source organism: Alloacidobacterium sp. (assembly GCA_035482895.1). Classification (GTDB taxonomy): domain Bacteria; phylum Acidobacteriota; class Terriglobia; order Terriglobales; family Acidobacteriaceae; genus Alloacidobacterium. The sequence continues at coordinate 12,454 of DATHQH010000112.1, forward strand.
GCCTGAATTGCGCTTCGATCAGATCACGCTTCCCGACGGAACGGTCCAGTCCATTTCCACTGAGGTCCTGCAGCGCGATGGATCAGTCGTACGCATGAAGCCTTCTTCCAAAAGACCATCGTTGACCCAGCAAGCCGAAGAGCAAATCAAGCAACGCGAACACGACACTCTCGATCAGTTCACCAAACCTGGTAAGTCTGATCGCTTGCTGCGAATTTTGTTCTCGGAGCTTCCTTATCATCCGCAGAGGATCTGGGCCGGCACCCAATTCGATGCAGATCTCACGGCGCCGCTCACGTTTCTGCAGAAGAATGCGCCTGCTCCATTGCCCGTCCAACCGCTGGCCGATACATCTCTCACCGGGGTCATCGAGGCGCGCCTGACCAGGGATCTCAGTTCTAAAAATGCGAAACAAGGCGAGCTGATCGATGCTGTACTCACCCGGCCGCTGCTCGACGGGACAAAGAAACAGGTTCTTCTACCGGAAGGCACTCATGTGGAAGGTGTTGTGCTCCAAGCCAATCCTGCGCGTTGGTTTGCCCGCAATGGAAAACTCCGCTTCACCTTCAGGCGCCTGGAAATGCCCGCGGCATTTACTACGCAGACAGAGCAGCCGCAGGTCTCAGCGCAATTATCCACTGCGCCTGCCTCGGCAGACCATTCAATCCATGGCCGCATGATTTCCTCAGAGGCGAACCGGAGCCAGAATGTCCAGATCGATTCCGAAGGCGGAGCCAAGGCCACCGGAGGCAGCAACAAATATGTAGCACCGCTGGTTCTGGGCCTCTTTGCCGCCTCGGCATCGCTCGGCGACGATGATAACGTTGTCAAGAACGGTGTCGTGAGCAACGGCTTCGGCATTTTGGCCCGCGTTGCCACCATGGCTACCGCAGATCGCAATATCGCTCAGGGCTTTGCGTATTACGCACTAGGCAAGTCCATTTATAAGCGCTGGATCGCCCGCGGCAGCGAGCTGACCTTTCCCAAAAATACGCGCCTGCAGATCGAGCTTTCGGAGCGCTAAGCCTGCTGCTGCGCCGACCACTGGAAGCACAGGTCGAAACCATCCGGATCGTGTAGGTAGAGCTGCTTCATGCCGTAGGGAGCAATCTTTGGAGGCTGCGCTTCGACGCCCTTTGAACGTAGGTAGGTGTATGCCGCATCCACGTCCGGGCATCCGAAATACAAGCATGTGTCGTCGTGCGCGGCGACGCGAGCAAGATCAGGGGCTGGCGGCCTGTACTCTTCTTCGTAAGCCGTGTTGAGCATCAGGTCCACGCCGTCACGCTTGAGCCACGCCCAATTGCAGTTGGGTACTGGCTGCGATGAGCTGAAGACTTCAAAGCCAAGCACGTCGCAATAGAATGCCAGCGAGGTGGGCATATCAAAGACTTGAATCAACGGCGTCATGCCCTGGATGTCCATTGCCATGTCACCCTCCTATACAAGATCATTTTGTCCGGGTAGCCGAAGCACGGCAGAGATACGCTCCTTCGTTGACGGCGAGGCGTTCTGCTGCTCCAGCCACGCAAGCATCCCGGGTTCGATCTTCGCGCCCGCGGTAATCAGCATTTCAAGAGCCGGAACATAGTCGGGCCCATGTTCACTGTGGATCGCCGACCACAGTGCTTGCCCCAATACCGTTCCGCCGTAGACATTCCGCGTTTCCAGAGAAGCCTTTCTGTCAAGAAGCAGCCTGATTGTCTCCAGTTGCCCAAAGATCGCAGCCCAATGCAGTCCGGTCTGCCCATTCCGGTCCTGCGAGCCCAAATCTAAGCCCTTATCGATGAAAAACTCAACCACTGCATTTCGACCATACCCGCAGGCCCACAAAAAGCCCTGCAGCATCTGTTCCTGGATCGCATAGGGTTGCAGTCTGCCCTCTTCGTTGAAGAAACTCTTCACCAGGTCGAGCCGCCCTACACCAGCTGCCTCTTCCAGATTCATCGGTACCCCGCGGCTGGCAAGAAATTCGGCTGCCTGCCCGCGTCCATTTGCCAGGCAACTCTGCACCGCGGAGAGAGTGTCATCTGACTGTCCTGAATGAGGGATCTTCGCGCCAGATGCCAATAAGGCCTCAAGTAGGGCGATCTGCACATGAGCCCGCTCTGGATGAATGCTTGTCGCCACGAGCCCTAAAGTCGTTGCATCGCCACCGTAGATATTCGCCGTCGCGTCTACTTCCGCACCTGCTTCGAGCAAAGTTTCAGTGACTTGCACAGCGTTCTTCGGAGTCTTTTGCCGGTATTCCTCGACGCCGTTCGCGGACACATAGTGCAGCAAGGTCGCTCGATGTTTGCGTGTCGAACGCGCTCGAATCAGCTCCGGGTTTTCATGCAGTAAACACCTGAGCGCCTCGACATCGCCATTGACGACGGCATCAGCGGCTGATTCAAACTGCAGGATGGATGTGTTCGCAGCTCCTGACTGAATGAGCACAACGCTGATGTCGTTCCAGACCAGCCAATGCTCGTTCAGACTTTCAGCCCCATGCCGCGTGTAAAAGCGACGCGCAGGTGTGTTGGCAGGATCGACATTTACACAGACTTTCAATGCCTGCTGTTCGACGAACCACTTTGCCAATAGACGAAGCAGGTCCGAAGAGATGCCTGTTCCCCGGCGTTCCGGAATTACATCGATCCACTGCAACTCGCCATCGCAGACGTAACGCCGCGTCAAGTGCCCAGCAATAAAGCCCACGACCGAATCACTTTCCAGTGCAACAAAACAGACACGCGGCATCAGCGCGTACTGGGGATGGTGTTCGCAGTTGAGATATTTCGCGATGCGCTCTGTCCAGTACGGTTCCGTTCCCAGCTTGCTGGCTCGGATGCGGGCCATGCCAGGGATGTCGGGTTTTTCAGCCTGTCTATATTGGTTGGTAGGCATCGAAGCGTCCGGGCTCAATTCCTGCCTATGAATTGTATGAGGACTACGGCGAAAACGGATCACCCATCCGGAACAGGTGATGCATCGGCCCCTTACCCCGGCCCACGAGATAAGCAGCCCTTAAAGCCTCTGTAACGTAAGCCTTCGCTTCCATGACTGCTTCCTTTGGTCCCGCGCCTCTAATAAGGTGGCAGAGTAACGCGGAGGAAAAGGCACAGCCCGTGCCGTGCGTCGAGTAGGTCTCGACCCGTTCTCCGGGAAACCAGATTTCTTCACTTTCTGGCGTTCGCAGGAAGTCGTCCGGGGGATCGAGATGGCCACCCGTGACAATTACGTGTAGTTCCGGGTTTCCGGCCCGGTGCGCAAGTTCCTGAAGCGTTGCCGTTGCAGCCGGGATATCTCCTTTGTTGAGAGGCATACTGTCGATCAGGATGGCAAGTTCATCGAGGTTCGGGGTAATCCAGCCCACACGAGTCAGTAGCTCTGTACGCAGCCGGTCAACGCCATCCTGGCTCAGCAATTCCCTTCCTGAGCTTGACCGAAGGACGGGGTCGAGCACGATCCGCCGCCGGGCGATTCCTGCCCCGGCCAAAAATGCCGCAACCTTCCCTGCAACCTCGGCGGTTGCCAGCATGCCGATTTTGACGCCTGACGGGGTTACGTCCTCGCGCAGACAGTCGAGCGTCTCCTCAATGGTTGCCGTCGAGACCGGCTCAGCCCGGCGCACTCCAAGTGTCGACTGCACGGTCAGCGCCGTGATGCAGGCCATTCCATAGATCTGGTGAGCGGCAAAAACCTTTAGATCTGCGGTGATCCCAGCCCCCGAGGAGGGATCGAACCCGGCAATGGTCAGGGCGACTGGCCGTCCGAGAGCGGTTTGATCCGACGGTATGGCAGACGGAGTCATGATGCTTACATATTAGTGGGAGGTTGGGCGGAAGCCTGTGCCCATGTGACGAACGTCTTCAGTCGGATGCGATTTGCTACCACAACCATTACATTTTGGCAAGGAAAAAATAATCTAAGCGCTTACTTTCGTTTGACTTAGCTCTACCGCCTCCCTACAATTCTAGAAGGAGGACTATGAACGCTATCGCAACTGATACGAACAGACGAATTCCAAAGCTTTTGACTTACGCCGGAGTTGTCCTCGCGACCATGCTTGGTCTTTCCGGTATGAAGGCTGCAGCACCTGCCTCCACCCCCAAACCCCAGCCGTCAGCGCTTCCCGATCCAAACTCCGGGAAGAATGCAACTGTGACGGTGAACGTTCCTAAGAAGCGTCACTGGTATCAGATTGGACGCGCCTCCTGGTATGGCAATGACTTCCAGGGGCAGAAGACGGCCAGCGGCGAAAACTTCGATATGAATGAAATGACGTGCGCTCATCGCAGCCTACCGCTCGGCTCGCTGATTCGCGTCACAAATCTGAGCAACCACAAAACCATTGTGGTGCGTGTGAACGACCGCGGTCCGCTACCCGGAAGCCGCGTGGTCGATCTCTCTTACGCCGCTGCGCGCTTCCTTGGTTTCAGCAGCAGAGGGACGGCGCCCGTGCGCCTGGACCTGGTGAATTCGAAGACTGAACTGGCACAACTGAGCTTTCCTCTTACGCCAGCGGCTGCAAAGCCGTAAAATCGTCTTCGTCATGACCCCCTCTGAGCAAGTACCGCAGGAGGCCCCTGCGCGCCATGCCGCGCAGGGCCGCCCGGACTCAACCCGGATACCAGCCGATCAACTCATTGTCGCTCTCGATTTTCCCGATGCCCATCAGGCGCTTGCACTTGTGGACCGGCTGGAGGGCAAATGTCGTTGGTTCAAGGTCGGATTAGAGCTCTATCTGGCGGCGGGAAACAGTATCGTCGAAACCTTGAAGCGCCGCGGATTGTCGGTCTTTCTCGATCTGAAACTGCATGACATTCCCAATACCGTGGCCGGAGCAGTCCGTTCTGCTTCTAGCCTGGGAGCGGATATGCTGACCGTTCATGCGAGCGGCGGTCCAGCGATGCTCACTGCCGCTGCCGAAGCTGCGGCTTCTCAGCCGTCCGCTCCCCGGTTGCTTGCAGTGACCGTCCTTACCAGCATGGATCAAGCCCAGCTCACAGCAATCGGCGTAGAGGCGTCGCCTTCCATGCAGGCACTCCGGCTGGCAAAGACCGCGCATGCTGCCGGCATCGAGGGCCTGGTCTGCAGCCCGGAAGAAGCGGCTCAGATGCGGCGCGAACTGCCCCACTCAGTGCTGGTGACCCCCGGTATCCGCCCGGCGGGCGCAGCCTCGGGCGATCAAAAGCGCGTCGCTACTCCCGTCGCCGCTCTGGCTGCAGGAGCCGATTACCTTGTTGTAGGCCGTCCCATCACGCAGGCCGTAGACCCTGCCGCAGCAACTTCGGCCATCCTTGCACAAATGATCTAATGCAAATGTCTGTTGATATAACGGTAATCGATTGACTCGGTGTTGATAACTAAATAGTTAGCAGCCGGTGCTGATCAGTACTTACCAATATTCATATGTACATGCTTACACTCTTTGAGAAGCTGTATATTTTGCGACTTGCAGATGTTTATGTATAATTTTTGTCCACTTGCAAATGATGTGGAAACAATAGCCTCTCAGTTTTCCACGCCCGCCCGTTAATTGGCCCTTCAATTGCCCTCTTCCGCTACAAAGCTGTACCAAAAGGAAGCAGGCAAGACATGAAAAAATTCCTGAAAAGCATCGCAGGAGCAGCTATTGTTCTACTGCTAGTCCACGGAGGGAGCTTCGCCCAGGTCGATACCGGAACGGTGAGTGGCACCGTTACAGATACTTCAGGGGCAGTGGTAGCGGGAGCTACCGTACAACTACACAACACCCAGACCAATTCAACACGCACTGTGCAAACAGCCAACAACGGAATCTATACTGCTTCCGATCTGAGCACTGGTACGTACACGATCGAGATAAACGGTGCAGGCTTTAAGCCTTTCACCGGCAAAGTGGAGGTGACCGTTGGCGGCCATGTGACGGTCGATGCCACCCTGAGTGTAAGCACCGCTACGACCGAGATACAGGTTGTCGGCGAAGGCGGCACGCAAGTCAATACCCAGACGCAGGAACTCTCACAGGTTGTCAGCCAGCAACAGGTTTCTCAGCTGCCGAGTCTGACGCGCAATCCATATGACTTCGTCGCGTTGTCGGGCAATATCTCGAATGGAGACAGCTCCAATAGCGGCAACTCACAGATGGGCGGGAACACCCAGAACGCGACCACTCGCGGGGTGAACTTCAACATTAATGGTCAGCGCTCCACGGGTACGGAAAT
>DATHQH010000113.1:0-13311 GCA_035482895.1 Alloacidobacterium sp.
GAGCGAATCAGGCGTCCAAATCCCTGCTTGAGCGTGATGACCGCCGAAGGCACCTGATACTCGAAGAATGGGCTGCCGCCGGCTTCCTCAATCGCGCGCATGCGTGCTTGCACTACCGGGTCGGTGGGCACGGCGAAAGGCAGGCGGTCGATAATGACACAGCTCAGCGCTTCGCCCTGCACATCCACTCCCTGCCAGAAGCTCGATGTGCCAAAGAGCACCGCGTTCGGTGTTGCACGAAACTCTTCCAGCAGCGCTTTGCGCGGCGCATTGCCCTGCAGCAGCAGCGGATAGGGCAGTTCCATCAATAGCCGCTCGTAGATGTCGCGCATTTGCTGATAGCTGGTGAAGAGGCAAAAGGCGCGGCCCTCGGAAAGCTCCAGGACGCGACGTATGCGCTTCGTCGCCTCGTCCTGGAAATTGGCGTCGCGGGGATCAGGCATCTCCGGGGGCAGGTAAAGCAAAGTCTGCTCTGCATAGCGAAAGTGCGAGGGCACCACCAGCTCGCGGGCATCCTGCATACCTACCCGCCTGCGCATATGCTCGAAGCCTCCCTGAACCGTGAGCGTAGCCGAGGTGAGAATCACGCTGGGGAAATTCTCGAAGAGCAATTCGCTCAGTAACTGCGACACATCAATAGGCGTGGCCTGCAGATACGTATTACGCCCCGCTTCGCGCGCGCGGCCGGCGTTGCGACGCTCCAGCCAGAAGACGGTGTTGCGGTCCTCGGCTTCCATCAGAAATTTCAGGTGCTCGCGAATGTCGGTCGCGCGCTTCTTCAATCCGGGAGCCTCTTCGACGCCACGGACGCGCTCCAGCTCTCCTTCCAGACGATGCACCGCATTCAACAGGGCAATGTAGAGATCACCCTGCGTCTCCAGAAATTCTTCGCGATTGGCAAACTGCATCCGCCCTTCGCCGTTCATGCTCATAGGGAGAGCGCCGAAGAACATGCGCGACCGCTCGCGCAAAAGCTGCGCGGCGGACTGCAGCCCGCTGCTCAAAGCCTGCTTGGCGCGCAGCATCGTCTCCAGATCGCGCGCCAGCTCTTCAAAGCGCAGATTGCTCAGGCTGATGCCGAAGTAGCTAGACGCCACATCTTCGAGCTCATGCGCCTCGTCGAAGATCACCGCCGCCGCTTCCGGCAGCACGCCCGCATCGGGCGCGGCCTTGGCCTGCTGCTTGATGGCGAGGTCAGCAAAAAAGAGATGATGATTGACGATCACTACGTCGCTCTCTGCTGCTTTGCGGCGCATCTCTGTGATGAAACAGCGCTCGTAATTCGGACAGCTCTGTCCGAGGCAGGCATCGCTCCGGGCATCGAGCTTGGCCCATACGGCGCTTGTTTCAGGAAGGGAATCGATTTCCGCGCGGTCGCCCGTCTCGGTCGTCTTTTCCCACTCGGCAATGGCGCGGTACTGCTCTATCTCTTCCAGACCATTCAGAATCGGCTGATCGCGCAGCGCATAGAGCTTGTGGCGGCACAGATAATTGCTGCGGCCCTTCATGTAGCAGACGCGCAAAGGCCCGAGCAGCGACTCAAGAAACGGAACGTCCTTGAAAAAAAGCTGTTCCTGAAGATTCTTCGTGCCGGTAGAGATGATGATCCGCTGTCCCGTGCGCAACGCCGGCAGCAGATAGGCCAGCGTTTTGCCCGTCCCAGTGCCTGCTTCCACGATCAGGTGTTTGTGGTCCTTCAGAGCGCGCTCGACTGCCTGCGCCATCTCCAACTGTCCCTTCCGGAACTCGTAAGGGAGGCTCGAACGCGACAGGACTCCGCCGGGGGCGAAGAAATCATGGAGCGAGGGCAGCGAAGGCACAATTTGAGTCACTGAGGTCACAGGCGAAGTTCCGGCGAATACTGCTTCTATAATAGACAAGTGTTCGCCTTCTCAGTGCGTCACCGTAAAGGAGCAAGAATTTGAACGCCAAGAAACCCGCGACACGCAGAACCCGCCCGGCAAAACATAAAAACACTCAGTCGGGAGATCCGGAAACACAGCCCATTTTTGCGATCGTTGGTCGCCCAAATGTCGGTAAATCCACTCTTTTCAATCGCCTCACCGGCTCGCGCCGCTCGATTGTCGGCGATGAACCGGGCATCACTCGCGACCGCATCTATGGCGAGGTGGAGTGGAACGGGCACGTTGCCCGCCTTGTCGACACCGGCGGCATCGTTCCTGACGACGAAGCGTTGATTCCGGCGGAAATCTTTCGCCAGGCGCGCGTTGCGCTTGATGAAGCACAGGCCATCGTGATGGTTGTCGATGGCCGCACCGAGTTAGCTTCGCCTGATATCGATCTGGCTCGCTTACTCCTCAAGACCGGCAAACCGCTCTTTCTGGCCGTGAACAAGATCGATGTTGAGGCGCTCGACGCCGGAGCGGAGAACTTCCGGCGCTTGGGGATCAAGAACCTTGTCGCCATTTCAGCCGAACATGGGCACAACATTGGCGATCTGCTTGACCAGGTCTTCGGTGTTCTTACTTTTCCGGCAGCAGCTGAAGAAGTTACAGAAGAAGTCGAAGAGAAACCCACAGAATCCGAAGACAAAGACGCACCGCATCGCACGCACGGCGAGTTCCAGCAGCATGAGACGCGCGTTGCCATCATCGGGCGACCGAATGTCGGTAAATCGACATTGCTCAATGCTCTCACCGGCTCCTCGCGCGCCATCGTCTCGCCGATTGCAGGCACCACGCGCGACGCGGTCGATGAAGTGGTTGAGTATTCCGGCCAGCAGCTTCGCATCGTCGACACGGCAGGTATTCGGCGCAAGGGGAAAACGCACTTGATGGCTGAAAAGCTTTCCGTGGTCATGGCACGCAAGCATCTCGAAGCTGCCGATGTGGCGGTGCTCCTGATCGATGCGACGGAAGGCGTGACCGCCTCCGATGCCACCATCGGCGGCTACGCGCACGAGAGCGGACGGTCTGTTGTGATCGTCGTCAATAAGTGGGACCTGGTGACCACGAAGCGCACCGATGGTAAGCCGCCCGCAGACCGCGAGATTTTCGAGGAGCAGGTCCGCCATGCGCTGAAGTACCTCAACTACGCTCCTTTACTGTTCATCTCAGCCGTGGAAGGCAAGAATGTTCCGCGCGTACTCGACGTTGTGATTCGCGTAGCCGCCGAGCGCCGCAAACGTGTTTCCACAGGTCAGATGAATCGCTTCCTCGAACGAGTGGACTTCCAGCGCGCAGGCGTTCCCATGGCGAAGAAGGTACGCATCTTCTACATGACGCAGGCAGCTGTCGCGCCGCCTACCTTCATTTTGTTTACGAACCGTGACGTGAAGCTGCACTTTTCCTTCGAGCGTTTTCTGGAAAACCAGATTCGGGAGTCCTTCGGCTTTGAAGGCTCCCCGATATGGTTTAAAGTGCGCGCTCGGAACAAAGACACAGCGGAAAAGTAGACGACACGAAAACCAACCCTACTCAGTCCTTAGCGCATGCATCGGCTCGGTATTCGCGGCACGACGTGCCGGGACGACGGCAGCAATAAACGCCGCTGTCAGCAGCACGAGCGTTGTCATCGCAAGTAGCACCGGATCATACGGTTTAATACCGAAGAGCTGGCTGGCCATCGCCCGGCCGCCCAGTATTGTCGCTGGAATGCCGATTACCAGTCCGATGACTACCTGCAGAAATGCGCCCGCAAGCACCAGCTTCAGCACTGCCGCGCGATCTGCGCCCAGCGCCATGCGGATGCCAATCTCGCTCGTGCGCCGCTCCACCGAATAGGACGTCACGCCATACAGCCCAATCGAGGCTAAGACCAGCGCAAGCAGGCCGAAGAGCGATGTCAGCTGCGCGATCATTCCCTGCTGGTTGAAGTTGCCTCGCACCTGCTCGGCAAAGGTCTGGAAATCGATCACCGTCAGGTCGGGATTTACCTGTGCGATCGCCCGCCGCACCTGCGATTCCAGCCCCGGCACATAACCGGAGGTCTGCAGTTCGATGGCATTCATCTTGGTATGGGAGACACTTTCAAAAACATCCATGTCTTTGTCTTCATGCTTCACCCACTGCTGCGCCGCCAGAAAGAACATCGGCCGGATATGGCTCGTTGGCTCCCAGTATTGCGTGTCCTCGGTCACGCCTACAATTTCATAAATTCCCGGAGTCTTCGGATCGAGACCAAAGTGCTTGCCGATGGCATTGCCATCTTTGAAATATTTTTTGGCAAAGGTTGCGTTTACGACGGCCACTGTAGCCGCAGACGACGTGTCCTGGTCCGAGAATGCACGCCCTCGAATCAGCTTCGTGCCAATCGTGTCAAAGTAATCCGTGCTCGCCCTCACCCACGAAGCATTGTTTTCGCTGCTTCCCGGCTGCGGAGGCGGCTGCCCCTCGAAATAGACCCCGGTACCCCAGTTGTCGCCTTCCATAGGGCTGTACAGCGAATAGCTGATGCTCTTGATGCCGGGAATTTCAGAGAGTGTGTCGTGTAACTGGCGGTAAAACGCGTCCATCTGCTCCGGCTTATACCCCGCCATCTGCGGATCGATGTGCAGAATATAGCGATTATTGGTGTTGAAGCCGAAATTCTGATGCTGCATATTGCGCAGGCTCTGCGTCAGCAATCCAGCCGCGCACAGCAGCACCAGTGAAACCGCCGCCTGCACCACCACAAGAGATTTCTGCGTGATCGAACTCCCCTGCCCCGTCGAACGATTCGCTCCGCGCAGCGCATCAATCGGATTCGCATGCGCCGTCATCCAGGCGGGAGCGACGCCGAACAGAATTCCAGTCAGCAGCGACACTGCAAACGCAAATCCAAGTACCGGCAGCGAGGGAGTTGCATGAATCGGCACATAGCTTTTCTGGAAAGCCAGATGCAGAATCAGTTTCGTTCCTCCATAGGCGAATGCCAGGCTCACAATACCGCCAAGCACGGCAAGCACAACGCTTTCCGTCAGCGCCTGCCTTACCAGCCGCGTGCGCGGCGCGCCGAGCGCCGAACGCACCGAAGTCTGCAGCTTGCGCGTCGCCGCCCGCACCAGCATCAGGTTGGCCAGGTTCGCGCAGGCAATCAAAAGCACGAAGGATGAAATCCACATCAGCAGATGCAGCCCGTCCTGATATTCATCGCGCATGCGCTGTACGCCGCCACCGCCAGGCGAAAGATGCAGCGTCTGCTTCGGAATCAGCGGTTTCGCGCGCTCTTCCACCTTGCTGACCGGACTCATCAGCCACTGGCGCAACTGCACCTGCATCCGGGCTTCCATCTGCTTGATGTTTGCGCCCGGCTTCACGCGGCCAATGATGTTGAGCCACTGAAGATCGGGCCGGTCCAGCACCGTCATGACGCCGTCTATCTGCGGCTCGCTCGATATTGGGAACCAGAATGACGCGGGATCGCTGGTAAGACGCTCGCCGTAATAGCCCGGCGGCGTTACACCGACGATGGTATATGGCTGCCCATTGACGATAAAGCTTCCGCCGATTACCGAAGGGTCCTGGCCAAATTTCTGCTGCCAGGTGCGGAAACTTATCACTGCTACAGGAGCCGCTCCTTTCTGGTCGTCAGAAGATTGCAGCAGACGTCCTGCATAGGCGCTGATGCCGAACGTATCAAAAGCATTCCCGGAGACAATCTGGCTCACGAAGCTTTCCGCCGGATGGCTGCTTCCCTGGCGGCGCACGCTGATCTGGTTTGCCCCCGATTGAAATGCCGCCATCTCGGAAAATTCCGGATTGTTCTCGCGGAAGGTCTTGTACTGGTCGTAGGAAAAGAGCGACCAATCGTCCTGCATGCCGCCGTTGATGCAGCAATTCTCCGTATCGCCGACGCGCCACAGCTCACTCGGCTTTACCACCGGCAGAGACTTCAACAGGACTGCATGGACCAACGTAAAGATCGCCGTAGTGGCACCAATCCCAAGCGCCAGCGTCAGAACCGCGGTCGCGGTGAATCCGGGTACCTTGCGGAATTGCCGCAAGGCATAACGAATGTCATCGAGAATTGCCTGCATAGTTCTCCTTACGCCGTTCGACGTTCACACGTTCCAAAAATTTCAGCTGTCTTGCATGGAATCCGAAGTATAGCCGATCCCCTCGCCCTACTCGTTTCTCAACGTCTTCGCCGGATCGATCGAGGCCGCCCTCTGTGCCGGAAACAGCCCTGCCAATCCGCCAATCGCCAGCAGCGCGGCCATGGCAATGCCCAGGGATGGCATGACTCCTCCTCCAAAAGACGTGAACTGCTGCTTGAGCATCGTTGCGGTAAAGATCGACATCCCGATACCGATGGCAAGGCCAATGCCGACCCATGCCAGCGCGCCTTTCATCACCAGGCCAACAACCTGACTCCGCTGCGCCCCCAGCGCCATGCGGATACCGATCTCATTTGTGCGTTGCTCGGTTACATAACTGATCAGCCCGTAGATTCCGACCAGAGCCAGCACCAACGCCAATCCGGCAAAAGCCGTCAGCAGCCAGACAATCAGCCTGCGCGATGCCAGCGATGCATCCACCCGTGATTCAAGCGTGCTGATTCCAAAAGCCGTCTGCGCAGGGTCTGCGGCGGCAATGGCGCGGTTCAAGCCAGACGTCAGAGTAAGCGGATCGCCGTCCGTGCGCATCACAAAGTTCGCCATCCCATTTGCCGATTGCGAATATGGATAGTAGCGCATGCCATCGCTCACATCTTCTTCCAGCGAGTCAGGACGCACATCCGCAACCACGCCCACCACTTCAGACCACTGCTTATCTGGACCGAAAACCGAGCTCAAGTGCTGCCCAAGCGGATTCTGGCCTGGCCAGTATTTCTTCGCAAGCTTCTGGTCGATCACCACCACCAGCTGCGTGTTCGAATGGTCATCCGTGCTGATCCAGCGTCCAGCAAGCAGTGGAATCTGCATCGTTTTGAGATAGTCCGCCGTAGCATAGCTCAACTGGCTGTGCGGTCCCGGGTCATTCGGCCCCGCAGCCCGTCCCTCTATATTGAACGAGCTGGCCCCATCCTGATTGCTGAACGGCAGAGCTGTCATAGCCGCCGCATCTTTTACACCCGGCTGCGCCTTCAGGTTGTCGACAACCGTATTGACAAAGCTCTCCTGCCGCGCGCGGTTGTCCTTGTATGCATCACCCGAGTAAACCACCGCGCCTGCCAGTACACCGTGCGGATTGAAGCCGGGATTGATCTGCTGCATCTCTCGCAGGCTCGCCAGAAACAGCCCCGTCCCGGCAAGCAGCACAAAGGCCATGGCAACTTCGCCAATGACGAAAACGCTGCGCAGCCGCTGCTTGTCGACCGAGGCGGTTGAGCTTCGGCCGCCATCATGCAACGCCAGCCGTTTCTGTGTACGCACCATTTTCACCGACGGACCAATGCCGGCAATCAACGAGGTCAGTAGCCCGGCTGCCGCCGTGAAGGCAAGCACGCCGAACGACATCTCGACCGTGTAGCCTTCTGCAAGACTCTGCGGCACCATCCACAGCAGCATCCTGCCAAAAACAGGCCCCAGGGCAATCCCAATCACGGTTGCCAATCCGGCAAGCAGCAGCGTCTCGGTCAACATCTGCCGCACCAGCCGCCACGCATTCGCGCCCAGCGCCGTACGAATGGCAAACTCTTTCGTCCGCGATGAAGCCCGTGCCAGAAAGAGCCCGGCCACATTCGCCGAAGCAATCAATAGAACCAGCGCCACCACTCCGAATAAAACATAGAGGGGCTTGCGCAGCGGACCGGCGGCAAACTCCGTCAGCGGAGTCGCCGTCATACCCCAGTTCGACAGTTGCGCAAATCCCTTCCCGCCCTCACGCGTATATTCCTCACGCGACTTCGTCGCCAGACCGCTATTGAACTGCGCAAAGTTCACGCCTGGCTGCAATCGAACCGCAGCCGTCGATCCCTCATTGAAGCGATTGCCCAAGTCATATTCTTTCGGCTCAAGTCCCATCGGAGTCCAGACTTCCTTGCCGCGCGGCCAATCGAAATCGCTGCGCATCACACCGATCACGCGATAGGGCTTCTGGTTCAGCATCACCGTCTGGCCGACCACATTCCGGTTACCGCCAAAGACCTTCTGCCACGCGCTATAGCTCAGTACAGCTACAGCGTTCGCACCCTGATGATCTTCTTCCGCCGTAAATGTCCGCCCCAGAATCGGCCGCGCGCCAAAGACGTTGAACCATTGCCAGGTCACCTGCGAGCCATCCAGATGCTCCGTCCGCCCATCGTGCAGGATGTTGTAACTGTCCGTACGCTCGATGGCTGCAGCCTGCACCTGCTCTTTCAGCGAAGCCGCGTCGGCAAAATCGGGAACCGAGACATCCGGGAAATCGAGACCAAGGTTGGCATACTTCGTGCGCATGACGCCGACCCGCTCCGGCGAATCGACACCCGAGGGATGCATCAACACGGCGTGAATCACGCTGAAGATAGCCGTGTTCGCCCCAATGCCGAGCGCGAGCGTCACAATCGCGGTCAAGGCAAAGCCGGGGGACTTGCTCAATTGCCGCAGCGCAAAACGCAGATCCTCAAAAAAGCCCATACGGACACCTCTTCATAGAGATCGTCGGCATCTTGATAACCATTGACTGAAGCCGGTTAACTCTCTGAAAACAATGGGGCTTTCAGGCGCAACTCCGCCGACATCCTGGGTATCGCATGTCCGAATCCGGACTGAGCTGTCCGATTCCGGGCAAAAAATGCGGCTTCTACCAGACGGGCGGCGGCTCGTTGAGAGGAGGCAACGCCGGAAGCGGAGGCTCCGTACTTACGCCGGCATCGCTCTCGATGGCAGGCGGCTCCAGTCGATCTCCCAGTTCCTGATAGCGCGATCCGAAAAAGTACGCCGCATAGGCCTGTTTGAAGACTGCCGTCGAGCCGTAGACCGCGACCATCGCCAGCAGGTAGAGCGTAAGCAGGACCAGGATCATCACCGCTACAATCGCGCCGAACACCATCTGCATGCCAAATCCGCCCTGCCACATGGCGTGATACAGTCCGAATCCCACGGCAAAGCTGCCCATGCCAAGAATCAACAGCACGAAAAGCGACACCATCATGAGCACCCAGCTCATTCCCAGCGCCACCACAAACCGCAGCAGCAGGTAGACCAGTACCGATCCGGCATCGGAGCGCAGAAGCGCGAACCATCGCGCAAACGCCCCTTCAATCGGAGCGTCCTCGATCGCCATCGGCGGCAGAATAAAGTCCTGCAGGATCGCATCGACCAAAATCCACACCAGCACCAGCAAAGCACAAACTCCGAAGAAAGGAAGCATCTGCGCAAAGATCGGCCATGGATTCGCATTCGGCGCCTGCGGACCAACGCTTCTGATCGTCTTCAGCATATGCATCAGAAAGGGTCCGCCAACCGCCGCCAGCAGAATCAGGAAGACAAGCGATGCCAGGAGCACAATGCCAAAGTAGCGCCACGTCTGCCGGCCATATTTTCCCCATGCGTCACGCACGTTGCCATGCCGGTACACCACCAGGTCGAACAAGGTGAACCGCGCGCGGCAGAAGAGGTACGTCGCCAGGACCCAGATCAGCAGGCCGATCAGCAGCATGACGGCAAAAACCGCGAACCCTGCCGCCGCGCCCGGTGCCGCAAATGCGGCAAACGCCGCCTGTGGAATCGTTCGCGCCTGATCCGTCGCAGCGAAATCCGTGCGGCCCGGATGCCGCATCGCCGCGCCAGCCGCGATCTGCACGCCCTGCACCGGATACGAAATGATCACCGAATAGAAGCTTGGCTGCGTCAAAGCAGCAACCAGCGCAATTTTCAAAAAGAATCCCAGACGGAACGGCGCAGCCATCACTTCCCGCAATCGCCGGAAGGCAGGTCCGAGAGCATCAGCAGCAGAAAGCGTCTTCATGCGTGCCATGAGGGTACGGCAACTCGCGCCGCATCGCAATGCGTCTTGTATCCGCCCACGTAAAATAAAGAGGACGACCTATGACCCGCATTCGCCTAGCCACGCCCTCCGATATTCCGCTCATGCACTCCCTCGTCCACGCGCTCGCCGAGTTCGAGCGAGAGCCGCACTCGGTCGAGATCACTGAAGAGCAGCTGCTGCGCGACGGCTTCGGCGCCCATCCCTACTACGAATGCCTCATCGCCGAAGAAGACGGCGTGCCTGCGGGCTTCGCGTTGTATTTTCCGATCTATTCCACCTGGCAAGGCCCTAGCCTGCATCTTGAAGACCTGTTCGTGCTTCCCGAGTTTCGCGGACGCGGCGTCGGCAAGGCTCTGCTCAACCAGGTCGCAGCGGCGGCGGTAAAACGCGGCTGCGCGCGCCTGCAATGGGATGTGCTCGACTGGAACCAGCCGGCCATCGACTTTTACCACTCGATCGGCGCAACCATGCTCGGCGACTGGCGCCGGATGCGTATGACCGGAGACACCCTCAAGGCACTGGGCGCAGCCAGCGAGGTGACGGCGTGAGCCGCATCGACCGTATCCGCGTTATTGGGGGCGGACTCGCAGGCCCAGAAGCCGCGCTCATTGCCGCGCGTCTCGGCGTCGATGTAGATCTTTATGAGATGCGCCCCGTCCGCTCCACGCCCGCGCACCAGACCGCCGACTTCGGTGAGCTCGTCTGCTCGAACTCGCTCAAATCCGAGAGTGAAAACACCGCGCCCTGGCTCCTCAAACAGGAGATGCGCCGCGCCGGTTCCCCACTGCTTGTCTGCGCCGACGCAAGCGCCGTTCCCGCCGGACACGCCCTCGCCGTCGACCGTGTCGAGTTCTCGCGCCGCATCAATGAAGCCATCGAGCGCGAGCCACGCATCACCGTACATCGCGAAGAGGTCACGCAGCTCGATCCAGAAGACGGCATCACGATTATCGCCAGCGGTCCGCTGACATCTTCCGCGCTGTCGAGCGAAATCGCCCGCCTCACCGGCAGCGACCAGCTCGCCTTCTACGACTCCATCAGCCCCATCGTCGAGTCCGACTCCATCAACATGGACCGCGTCTACTTCGCCGCCCGCTGGGACAAAGGCACCGCCGACTACATCAACTGCCCCTTTACCAAAGAAGAGTACGACGCCTTCTATAACGCGCTCACCACCGCCGAAACTGTGCAGGAGAAGGAATGGGAGAAGCTTTGCTACTTCGAGGGCTGCCTGCCCATTGAAGAGCTGGCCCGTCGCGGCTACGACACCCTGCGCTTCGGCTGCATGAAGCCCGTCGGACTGCGCGACCCGCGCACCGGCAAGACCCCCTATGCCGTCGTCCAGCTTCGCTGCGAAAATCTGCGCGCCGACTCCTGGAACCTCGTCGGCTTTCAGAACCACCTCAAATACGGCGAACAGGCCCGTGTGCTGCGCCTCATCCCCGGCCTCGAAAACGCCAAGTTCCTGCGTTATGGCCAGATCCACCGCAACACCTACATCAACGCTCCGCGCGTGCTGACAGAGAACCTGAACCTGCGCGACCATCCCAACATCTACTTCGCCGGGCAAATCTCCGGCGTCGAAGGCTACACCGAATCGATCGCCACCGGCCTTCTAGGCGGCCTCTATGCGGCAGCCGCTGCACAAGGCGCATGCGCCACACCCGTTCCCCGCGAAACGGCTTTAGGCTCGCTCATAAACTTCATCACCAAGGCGGATGCGAAACACTTCCAACCCGCCAACATCACCTTCGACCTGCTGATGCCGCTCGAAGAAGAACTGCGCAAGAAAATCCGTGATAAGAAAGAGCGTCACCGCCTGCAGTGTGAACGCTCATTGGCGGTCTTCGACAATTGGCGGCAATCGACCGCAATCACCACCACGTTGTCATCCTGACGCTGAGCGTAGCGAAGTGGAAGGATCTGTAGTTTGTCCATACTGGCACTCTGCTGAATTCTTGTCTTTGTTATTTTTGTAATCGAAGCCACACATATCACGCATTCTCACGAGGAAGTCCAAGATGAAGCTTCGTCACTTTACCTCGCTTGCACTTATGACGCTCAGCGCCGCGCTGTCGCCTGCACAGCAAAATCGCAGTTCGCTCTGCGTATGCGAAATTCCCAACGGCCCACCGAACCAGCACCCCTATCTCGTCGGCTATCTGGGCGTCTACAAGCCGATGGACTGGGCCGCTTATGCAAAAACGCTCGACTTCACGAAGATGACGCATCTCAACCTGGCGTTCATCAACCCGCCTCTCTGCAACGGCCCCTGCACCGCGCAGAGCGACATGACGCTTCACGCTAATCCGACCTTCACCGACGAGGCCCTTGAAGCCATCGTCACCGCAGCACACGCGCACGGAACCAAGGTGCTTGCTTCGCTTGGCGGCGATGGAGGCGACCGCAACTACATGCAGTTCTACAACGCCGGCCTCTCGACCCAGATAGCCGATGCCGTCGACGCATACGTCAAGAAGCACAACCTGGACGGTGTCGACGTCGACATCGAGCAGCCTACAGAGATGGGTGTGCCCTATACGCAGTTCGTCAACGCACTGGTCGCCAAACTTCGCCCTGAAGACAAACTCGTTACCGCTGCTGTCGCACAGTACATCCAGGCAGGCGTGCAGGACGAAGTGCTCAAGCAGTTCGACATCGTCAACGTCATGATCTATAGCAACTATGAGCGCAGTGTTGCCGACATGGCATGGTGGGCGAACCGGATGCACGTTCCAAAAGAGAAGCTGACCCTGGGCATCGGCTTTCACAACTACAGCGCTGTTCTGGCCGCTTATCCCAATGCCTGGGCGGTCGACACAGTAGGTGGGGGCGCCTATCGCGACGGCGCGGTTATGAACTATCAGGGAGAAGCCACTGTGGCGAAATTGACACAGCTCAGCGCGCAGTATGGAGGCGCCATGATCTGGGAAATCAGCCAGGACGATCCCAGCAACCCGCATTCGCTATTGAAAGTTATGCAAAAGAACCTCGACCCCAGCGTGCCGCGTCTTCCTGTCGGACCAACTCCGCACCGAAGGGATGACGATTAAACGAGGCGACGAAAGTCTCTTGTGGCCGCGAAACCCGCACAAACGTCGAATCGAAACAGGGCTAAGTGCCAAGGAACCTTCCTTCCCGCGATACCATAAGAACGGTACAAGATGTCGTCTACGAACTCTAGCAGCACCAAAGCCGTCATCAGCCTCTCTGGAGGCATGGATTCGTGTGTCTGCGCCGCGCTCGCCGCGCGCGATTACGATGCCTACGCCATCCACTTCAGCTACGGCCAGCGGACGGAAGCGCACGAGCTGGAATCTGCCCATGCCGTCGCTAACGCGCTCGGATTCAAAGACTTCCTGCACCTCAAAATCGACCTCTTCCGCCGCATCGGAGGCTCAGCCCTGACCGATACAAGCATCGCTGTGCCCGAAGTCTCAGAAAATGCCCACATCGG
>DATHQH010000114.1:0-11529 GCA_035482895.1 Alloacidobacterium sp.
TCGAGCTTGTATTCGCAGACGTAGCTGATTTCCGCGTTTTCTCCCGCACGCTCGCGCACGCGGCGGTCCCAGTCACGCAGCTCTTCTTCGCTGGTCACGTTGTCGAGCGAGAGCATCGGACGCGAGTGCGCAAGCTTGGGAAATCCTTCCTTCGGCTTGCCGCCCACACGCTGCGTCGGCGAGTCGGGAGTGATCAACTCTGGATGCTGTTTTTCCAGTTCCTGCAACTGCCGCGTCAATGCGTCGTAGTCGGCGTCCGAGATCTCTGGCGAGTCCAGGACGTAGTAGAGATGCTCATGATGCCGTATTTTGTCGCGCAATGCTTCGATGCGTTCCGCTGGGGTGCTTTTGGCCATGAGGGAGATTATAGAAAGCGGCCGGGGCCCGTGCTCTGGTATGTTGGCTTCGAGCCTATGGATCCACTTACGCACTTCCTCACCGGGGCCTGCCTTGGCCGTGCCGGGTTCAATCGCAAGGCCGCATATGCCACGCTGGCCATGACTCTGGCGGCGGAGGCGCCCGATCTCGACATTCTGTGGGGATTACGCGGGCCCGTTGCAGGATTCGAACATCACCGCGGCATTACGCATACGCTCATTGCGGCTCCGTTCATCGCCCTGGTTACAACGGCTGTCGTCTGGCTCATTCATAGATTCAGAGTCGCGCGCTTGCGAGCGAAACCCACCAAGGCCCCGCTGCGATGGGGCCTGCTATGGTGTTTTGCCCTCATCGCTGTTCTAAGCCATTTGCTGCTCGACTTCACCAATAACTACGGCATCCGGCCTTTCTTCCCCTTCAATCCCCGCTGGTATTCGTGGGACATTGTCTACATCGTCGAGCCGCTGATCATCGCCGCGCTCCTGCTTGCCCTGTTTATGCCCTGGCTCTTCGGGCTTGCCGACCGGGAGATGGGCGTGAAGCGTGTCCTGTTTCGTGGCCGCGGATGGGCGATTGCTGCGCTTGTTTTTATGGTCTTGCTTTATGCCGTGCGCAACGCTGAGCACGCGCATGCAGCCAATCTTGTGCGCAATGCCAACGTGACGAGCGAGCCGATCCTGCGTGTAGCCCCTCAGCCGGAACCGATCAATCCGTTCCTCTGGTACGTCATTATCGAAACGCCTGACTTCTACCAGACTGCGGTGGTGCACACGCGCTCCGATCAGGTTGACAGCGACCCTGCGGAGGACGTGATTTACAAGCCGCCGGTGACTATGTCCACGCTCGCGGCGAAACGGTCTCCGCTAGGCAGGGTCTATCTCGACTGGTCGAAATTTCCTATCGTCGAGGACAAAGGCCCGCTTACGCCGCCCGGCTACCAGGTCGATCCCCCACGCCCCGACTGGCATACGGTTGAGTTCCGCGATCTGCGTTTCGGCTATTCCGTTCTTACACTCAAGCCCAGCGATCTGGTGCTCACCGGCTGGGACTACGTCGGTCCGCAGCAGGAAATTGAAGGCATGTTCATGAACGGTACGGAACAAAAGGACTAGGCCGCATTGGATCGCGTCCTCGTGCGAAAGGCGACTTCGGGCTCGTCGTGAAGAGCAATTTCACAAAATCGATCGCCAGTTTCATCCCACTAAGTTTCGTACTTGCTCTATGATTCGTGCCTCCGAACGTGAAATAATGAGGTTCTGAAGTCCGCCGAGGTGAAGATGTCTGCCTATCTCCTGATCGTTCTTGCCGTACTAACCCGTGTCATGCCGCATCCCGGCTGGTTTAACTTTACGGCGGTTGGCGGGTCGCTCCTCTTCTTTGGTGCGCGTCGTCCGCTGCGTCAGGCGTTTCTGCCTGTACTTGCGCTCATGGCAACCGACTATTACCTGACCGTCTTTGCCTATAACTATCCCTTCCGCGTGCAGGATTATCTGCTCACCTGGGTCTGGTATGCAGCCGTTCTGGTCCTGGGGCGTGTGTTGCTGGCTGACCGCCGCTCTGTGGGACGCGTTGCCGCTGGTGTCGTGCTTTCCTCTACTTCATTTTTTCTGGCGACCAATTTCGCAGCCTGGGTGGCTCTTGGCATATATCCCCGTAACGGAGCCGGCCTGATGATGGCGTACGCCGCGGGCCTGCCGTTCTATCGCAACGACCTGGTCTCCACCGGACTGGTCGCGGGACTGGCCTTCGGTTTGCCTGCTCTCGTGCGGCAATTCCGCAACCATGCAGATGCAGAGATGCATGGCCGCGCGGCATAACCGACCGGTCGAAATTACCTACCCCAAAGCGCCTTCTATCAGAAGGCGCTTTTTTATGGAGTTGCGGGGTTGAGAAGACCTGAGTGAGAAGAATGGTGTTCAGGTAGCTCTGTGTCGATACCGCCTAGCTCACCGGCTCGACCGTCTTTTTGCTACGCATATTCTTACGGATTGCCAGCAAGACCAGAATCGCGAGCACGATTCCAATGCCAATCAGCATCGCAGAAAGGTGTTTTTTGGCCAGTTCGTGAACGACGGTGACAATCTCCGGCCCGTAAAAAAGCACCAGCAATCCTTCGGCGGTAAACCGGACAAGACGGCCAAGAAAAACGGCGCCGAGAAAGTTCCGCAGGCGCATTTCAAAGACGCCCGCTCCAAAGACAAAGAGCTTCCACGGAGTCGGAGGCGGAAGCATGGACGGAATGAATAAGGCCAGAAACTCCTGGCGCTCAAAACGATCTCTGAGCTGTTCATAGCGGGCACGGTCAATTCGCTTCAGGAGAAAGAGCTCTCCACCCGCGCGCCCCAGGTAAAAGGGAAGCAGGCCGCCTATCGACGAGCCGATGGCAGCCATCAGGCAGTAAAAGAACCAATGGCTGCGGTCTGTCCAGACATACGTAGAAATAATGATGTCCATCGGCACCGGAATGGTGCTTGAATCGAGCATGGCGATGGCACCGGCACCCCAGAAACCGAGCGGCTTGAGGATGGCGACCAGATAGGCGCTGAACTTCAGAAATAGGGCTGAGAGACGTCTCAAAATCTTCGTGGGCTTTCTTGCTTTTTAGAGTGTCTCATCTGGCGGGCTGTTGTTCCGCTTCAGTATGCGGTGTTTCCGTTCCAGCCAACAGCGTCAGGGCGTGAGAGATGAGGGGTAAAGCCGTCATCAGTGAGGTTACGGCCCCGCGGGGGCTGCCCGGCAGATTGACGATTATGGATTGGCCCAGCGTGCCGCATAATGCGCGGCTCAGGGAAGCATAGATCGTTTCCCTGCGGCCCTCCGCGCGCATTGCTTCCGGCACTCCATCAAGAAGCCGGTCGCAGACGTTGCGCGTCGCTTCCGGCGTAACGTCGCGGGGAGCAATGCCTGTACCCCCTGTCGTGACAACCAGGGAAGCGCGTTCCGCACAGCGGCGCAAAGCCTGCTCGATGGCCGGCTGCTCGTCCGCGACGATGATCCGTTCCACGACCGCAAAACCACCGGCAATAAGGACTTCCGTCACTGCCGGCCCGGAAAGATCGACACGGGTTCCCTCGTAGCAGGAATCACTCACCGTAATGACGGCTGCCGTAGGCATACGTTTCGATTGTACCGGGGAAGAATGGAGACGAAGAGCCGGAAGCGGCGCCTCGGCGGACGCTATGTGAGCCTAAATCCAGATAAAGGCTTTCGATGGAAGGCATTCTCCCACGCAGGCAGAACTTTTTGGCGCTGGAAACGTCTCAAGGAAGTAGGTTTTTTCCCTACCTATGAGAGAATAAGAGGAATGTCAGCGCCGTAGCGGCGGCCTGAAACCGTCCCGAATGCCCATCACCGAAGTCCCAACAAACCCGGCAGGCGCGCCTCCCGAACCGCCGCGGAAACCCAGAAGCGTACGCTACGAGAGTCTGGAACGCCACGAGCTGCTCGATGTTATGAGCGAGCTCGAAGACGAGCGAGCCAAAGCGCGGCTGCGCGAGTTTTTCTGGATCTCGATCATTGTTCACCTGATCATCTTCTGGTTTCTGGCATATGGGCCGCGGTATGTGTTTCATCACATTCGAGTTGTAGATCCTTCGACGATCCTGAAGCAGCGCGAAAAAGAACTTACCTACCTCGATCTGCCGCCTGACGTTCTGAAACAGGTAAAGCCGAAACAGTCAGACGTGATTTCCGACAAAAATCGCGTCGCTCAGTCTAAAAATCCAACTCTGGATAAAAAGACGCTTCAGCAACTGCAGGCGATGAAGCGGGCAGGGCCGCCGGCTCCCGCTCCAGAACCTGCGCCACAGATGGGACAGCAGCCTCAGCAACAGGCGCAAGCCACCCCTCCACCACCCCAGCCCATGCCACAGCCGCGGCCTTCACAGCCCCTGCCGCCAAACCAGCAGGCCCAGCTTGAGGCGCCAAAGCCTGCGCCTACACAACCGAACTTCAGCACTGGCGCGTCCACAGCCGGGCAGGCGATTCAGCAAGCGGCTCGGAATGCGATGCGGCCCGGACAGGTTGGCGGTGGCGGCGATATGGGAGCAGGCGCGCCTTCGCAGCATCCCGGCACCAGCGGCGCTGTCGATATTCTCAGCGACACCATGGGCGTGGATTTCGGCCCGTACATCCGGCGCATTATTTACGACACAGAGCGCTCCTGGTGGCCGATCATTCCCGAGTCAGCGCGCCCACCTCTGCTCAAGCAAGGCAAAGTAGGTATTCGCTTCAAGATTCTGCCCGATGGCAGCGTGAAGCAGATGATCCTTGAGTTCCCTTCGGGCGACGTAGCGCTCGACCACGCGGCATGGGGCGGCATTACCGGAGCTTCGCCCTATCCTCCGCTGCCCAAACAGTTCAAGGGGCAATATCTTGAGCTGCGCTTCTACTTCCTCTACAACATCAAGCCTGGAGATGAGTAAGGGGCAAGCCAGCAACGCAAAAGAATACCGCAAGCGGCAGATATTCGGACTTCTGCTGATTGCCGCGGTCATTCTGGGGATTGCCCTTCTGCGCGCTCCGGCGCACACCGTTTTTCCCCATGCATGGTGGCACGTTTGGTAGAACCACAGTTGATTGTTCTGGCCGGACCGACGGCCAGTGGCAAGACGTCTCTGTCACTTCATCTGGCGGAACGCTACAACGGCGAGATTGTGAGTTGCGATTCTGTCGCTGTCTATCGCGACATGGAGATTGGCACGGCGAAGCCCGACAGGGCTGACCGTGAGCGGTTGCCGCATCATCTGATCGACGTCGCTGATCCAACCGAAGGCTTTACCGCCGGAGATTACAGCCGTCAGGCGCGTGCGGCTCTCGGCGAAATTGTCGCCCGAGGCCGCGTCCCCATCGTGACCGGAGGAACCGGACTGTATCTGCGCGCGCTGATCGATGGATTATTTGCCGGGCCGCAACGGTCGGAGTCCTTGCGTGAGCGATTGAAGCTGAGCGACAAAAAGCGGGGACCCGGCTGGCTCTATCAAATCCTGATGCGGCTCGACCCGAAATCGGCCGAGCGCATCCATCCGCATGACAAACCGAAGTTGATTCGTGCGCTTGAAATCTGCATCGCTGCACGGCAGCCTATGTCACAAGCCTGGGAGCAGGGGCGCGAGGCGCTCAAAGGGTTCCGCATCCTGCGCATCGGCCTCGAACCCGACCGTGACTATCTGTACCAGCGCATTAACAAGCGCGCGGCCGAGATGTTTCGTGCCGGTCTCGTCGAAGAAACGAAGATGCTGCTCGAGAAATATGGCGAGGCGAGGCCCTTCGATTCTCTCGGCTATAAACAGGCACGGGGCCTCATTCGCGGCCAGCTGAGGGAAATGGACGCGATCGCGCTGGCCCAGCAAGGGCATCGCAACTATGCCAAGCGCCAGCTGACCTGGTTCCGTCGTGAGCCTGACATGTACTGGCTGCACGGTTTCGGCGATGAGCCGAGAATCAGAAAAAAGGCCATGGAGATGATCGAACAGATGCTTCACCAACCTGGCGATGCGTAATATAGCTCATCGAGTGCAGTCGTGGGCGGATTGTTGTGCAGACCACGCTCGTGTACGGATCGTTGCGAGGAACTTTCGTTTCCTCTGCATACGGATGTGCTTACCCCGGCCATTATGAATATCGAACTCAGGCATCTCGTAACAGGCAGTTCGGATGATGACAACAGACCGTCAGCGCAATTCCGACACCCTGCTACACTAAAATGTTTTGCACTTGAGGGGAACGAATCATGCCACAAACGATGCAGGCGATCGTCAAGCCTGAGCCAAAGGCGGGAATTGAAGTACAGGATGTGCCGTTGCCCGCGTTCGGATCTTCGGACGTTCTGGTAAAGGTGGAAGCGGCCTCCGTATGCGGAACCGACCTGCACATCTTCGACTGGGACCCGTGGGCGCAGGGACGCATTCATCCGCCGCTCATTCCCGGGCATGAATTCTGCGGCATTGTAGCTGCCGTGGGCAAGGACGTTACGGCGGTTAAGGAAGGCGATTTTGTCTCTGCCGAAATGCACGTGGCCTGCGGCAAGTGCCTGCAATGCCGCACCGGCCAGGCGCACATCTGCCAATTTGTGAAGATCATCGGCGTCGATGCAAACGGAGCGTTTGCCGAATATGTAACGATTCCGGAGACGAATATCTGGAAGCTCGATCCATCCCTGCCGCGTGAGTATGCTTCGATTCTCGATCCATTGGGGAATGCCGTACACACCGTGCTGGCAGGCGACATCGCGGCCAAGACCGTTGCCGTCATCGGCTGCGGCCCGATTGGGCTTTTTGCGATTGCCGTGGCGCAGGCCTGTGGCGCCGCCGCCGTCTATGCGCTTGAAATCAATGAACACAGGCGTGCGTTAGCAAAGCAGATGGGCGCAAACAAGGCCCTCGATCCCGCAAAAGATGACGTGCCATCGTTCGTGCTGGAACAGACAGGCGGACTCGGGGTCGACGTGGTGCTTGAGATGTCTGGCCATCCTGACGCCATGCGCCTCGGCTTTCAGATTCTCCGCACAGGTGGCCGCGTCTCTCTACTGGGCATCCCGTCGCAGCCCATTGCACTCGACTTTGCACAGGATGTCATCTTCAAAGGCGCCGTGGTGCAGGGCATCAACGGACGCAAGATGTATGAGACCTGGTATCAGATGGAAGCCCTGCTGAAGGCCGGCAAGCTCAACCTCTCGCCAGTCATCACGCACCGGCTGCCCATGCACGACTTCGCCAAAGGCATGGAGCTGCTTAAAAGCGGCGAGGCCAGCAAGATCGTGCTGTTTCCGAAACCCTAACCGGCCTTGTGAGTCGAGTAACTGATTTATCCTCAAAGAGATCATGTCGCAAGAAGCAATCCCACCGCTAAGCGGCTACAGTGAAGCAGCGCTCGACAAGGCTTTTGCCGCATTGGCGCGCGAGGTCGAGTCCTCCGCGCAGTCGCTCTCGTCCGTCGAAGCCGTCGAGCAGTTCCGCCTGCACTGGCTGGGTCGCAAGCAAGGCCGTTTGAAGTCGATCAGCGATGCATGGCTTAAATCGGCGCCTGTCGAAGCGAAGAAGTTCATCGGCCAGAGATTCAACCTTCTCAAGGCGCAGATTGAAGAGCGTCTTGAGAGCGCCGCAGGCGCAGGCAGCCAGAGTGCCCTCGACGCCGAAGCCATCGACATCACGCTTCCCGGCACGCGTCGCGCGCTTGGAGCAGAGCACCCGCTCATTAAGACCATGCATGAGATGGTCGCCGTCTTCCAGCGTATGGGGTATTCGGTTGGCGTTGGCCCCGAGGTCGAGACTGACTACTACAACTTCGAATCGCTCAACTTTCCGCCCGGCCACCCCGCACGCGACACGCAGGACACGCTCGTCGTCGCCAATCAGGACCGCAAGCCGTTGCGCGATCGTTTGCTGATGCGCACGCACACGTCACCGGTACAGATTAGAACGATGGAGCAGCAACCGCCTCCGGTCCGCATCGTCATCCCCGGCAAGGTCCATCGCAATGACGCAGCCGACGCCACGCACTCGCCCATCTTTCATCAGATCGAGGGCCTCTGCGTCGACACCAACATCACCTTCTCTGACCTGAAGGGCACGCTCGACCACGCTATGAAGGAATTCTTTGGTTCGAGCGTCAAAACGCGCTTCTTCCCGTCGTTCTTCCCGTTTACGGAGCCCAGCGCCGACGTGCAAATCAGCTGCCCCTTCTGCGGCGGCAAAGGCTGCCGCAAGTGCAAGCACTCGGGCTGGATTGAGCTGCTCGGCTGCGGTATGATCGATCCGGCCATCTTTGGATTTGTACAGCACAAGCAGCCCGCCTACGACCCGAAAAAAATCTCCGGCTTCGCCTTTGGCATGGGCGTGGACCGCATCGCCATGATGAAGTACGGCATCAGCGATATCGGCCTGCTCTATTCGGGTGATGTCCGCTTTCTGGAGCAGTTTGGATGAAGATTCTCAGCTCATGGCTTCGTTCTTACCTGCCCCGGCTCGACGTCACTGACCGCCAGCTCGCGGACGATCTCACTCTGCGCGGCATCGCTGTCGAGGGTGTATTCGACCTCGGCTCAAACGGCTCGCTCTTCGAGATGGACATCACGACCAACCGCGTTGATGCGATGAATCACTACGGCATCGCGCGCGAAGCAGCGACGATCTACGGTCTCGAATTAAAGCAGCTGGATTGCGTCATAAAAGATTTGTCACCCCGAGCGAAGCGGAGCGTCGCCGAGGGACCTGCAGTCTCAATCCGAATCGAAGAGCCAACGCTCTGCGGACGCTTCACCGCCCGCGTCCTGCGCAACGTGAACATCACGCAATCGACGGGCATCGTGGCCGAGCGCTTCCGCCTGCTCGAACAGAAGCTCATCTCGAATGCCGTAGACGCGACGAACTTTGTCACGCTTGCGATGGGACACCCGACGCATGCCTTTGATCTCGACAAGCTCGAAGGCGGCATCATCCTCCGCCGTGCGAGCAAGGGCGAAAAGCTGCGCACATTGGACGGCATCGAACGCGCCCTCGACCCCGACGATCTCGTCGTGGCCGACGAAAAGAAAGCGCTGGCCATCGCCGGAGTCATGGGCGGCTGGGATACGATGATCACGCCCGAGACGAAAAACATCGTCGTCGAGGCGGCATGGTTCGACCCCGGGACCGTGCGCCGCAGTTCTAAACGGCATCTCCTACATACCGATGCCTCGCACCGCTTCGAGCGCGGAGCTGACTTCAACGCGCCGTCCATTGCCTCGGCGCTCGTCAGCAGCATTATTCTTGAAGCGGGCGGCGAAATCGAAGGCGATCTGGTCGATGTCATTATCCCCGAAGCACAGCAGCGCACCGCCAACCGCGCCAGCATCAGCTTTGCTGTGAGTGAAGCGCGTCGCATTCTGGGAGCAACAGAGGACGAAGGTGGTATCACCGCGCAGGCTGCGGAAGCGATTCTTACCGGACTCGGTTGCGAGCTTCACGCAAACGGCGCACCACAATCTCCTGCACCCGAGCAGAATCTCGATCCATCACGCGCTGTCTCTTCGCCAGCTGGGAACGCCGCGGAGTACCAGGTCACACTGCCAAGCTGGCGGCTCGATCTCGAACGCGAAATCGACCTGATTGAAGAGATTGCCCGCGTCTACGGTTACAACCGTTTCCGGAATACCCTGCCCGCTTTTGAGGGGGCCGTTATCGAGCTGCCCTGGGCGGAAAAAGAATCCGCCATCCGCAGCACGCTGCTTGGGCTGGGTTGGACGGAGACCGTATCGAGTACATTTTGTTCTGCAACCGACGCAGTTACATTTGCGCCGCAGCCCAATTCCGCAGTCCCGCTCGGCAATCCTCTGAGCGAAGAAGCGGGCATGCTGCGCCCCTCGCTCGCATCGGGAATGCTCACTATGCTGGGGCTTAATCTCAACCGCGACGTCGAAGACGTGATGCTCTTCGAGTTGGGAACCGTCTTTTCCGGATCGACAGATCGAGTCGAAGAGCGTCCATCGCTCTCCATCGGCGCGACCGGCAAGTTCCCGGTCGTAGGCCCGCACCAGCAGGTCCGCGACCTCGATTTCTACGATGTGAAAGGTACTGTCGAAGAGCTGCTCGGTAGATTTTCGGCAAAGTCTCTCTATTTCGACCGCTTCCCGTCTGACTCAGGTTTGATGCCCGCATGGCTGCACCCGGGACGTTCCGCCCGAGCCGTCCTCGACGGAGCCACCGTCGGCTACTTCGGCCAGCTGCATCCGGCCGAAGCCCAGCGCCGCAAACTCAAACAGGCCGTCTATGTGGGCGAGATCTACCTCGACCGCCTCTACAAACAGAGCCTGCGCCAGCCTGCCGTGCGCGAGCTGTCGCGTTTCCAGGCAGTCCGCCGCGACTTCTCTTTCCTTCTCCCGGATACAATGCCTTACGCGCAGGTGGCCGAAGCGCTCACTGTCCTTGGCATTCCAGAATTGCAGCATTTCGAGGCCGGGGAAATTCTGCACGCAAAGGACAGCAAACTCGTTCCTGCGGGACACATTTCGCTACTTCTACGGGCTGTCTTCCAGGCACAGGACCGCACGTTGCAGGAAGAAGAGCTGCAGAATTTTACACAGCGCGTGATCGCGGCGATGGAAGCTCTGGGAGGTAAACTGCGCAGCTAAAGTACTGGTCGGTATCAAACTGGTTGCGTCTGCACGCATTCCGCAGCTTTCCTTCATTTTCCTCTGTGCAAAACCAGCTATACTGCGCGAAGAACAACTCGAAATTTTCCCCCGTTAAAGAGGTACCCGATGTCCACCCTCGCACTGAAAGACCCTGAACTTCCCATTGCTGCCGACGATTTCAACGCGCTCGAACAGCGCGTCATGCGCACGGTCGAGCTGTTGAAAAAAGAGCGCGAAGCCCGCGCCACGGCCGAGCAGAACGCCGCCACCCTGCAGCAGCTTCTCGATGAACAATCCGCGCAGCTTACGCAGGTACAGGAGCAGGTCAGAGCATTCGAGCAGGAGCGCGAAACGGTTCGCCAGCGCGTTGAGCGTTTATTGCAGCAACTGGACGAAATTTCTGCCTGAGAAAAAATCGAAACAGGAGTAGGAGTATTTGTCATCCATGGCCGATTCTCAGAATGAAAATGTTGATACAGCGCAGTTTGTGACTGTAGACATTTACGACCAGACGTACCGTCTGCGCGGGCAGGACCCGGCCTATATCCAACAACTGGCCGAGGTGGTCGACAGCAAGATGCGCGCCGTCGCCGCGCAGGGCAAGAGCGTCGACTCCCTGCGCGTCGCCGTTCTCGCCGCATTGAATATCGCCGATGAGCTGTCGGCGCTCGAGCAGCGGTACAACGCTCTCATCGGCGCCGAGAAAGAGAGTGTGCGCAGCCGCGCCAACCGGCTCAGCGGCCTGCTCGACGCCGTGTTGAGCGACGATCGCAAAATCGGCTGACGCGGCTAAGTCGTCTCACTGCAACGGCACATTGTTTCCTTAGCCGCCGCGACTTGCAATCCGTGCCGCTACCC
The DNA here is from genome assembly GCA_035482895.1 of Alloacidobacterium sp. GTDB lineage: Bacteria > Acidobacteriota > Terriglobia > Terriglobales > Acidobacteriaceae > Alloacidobacterium. Next base: position 11,348 of record DATHQH010000114.1, read on the forward strand.
GCTAGCATCCAACTCAGAACCGGCCTGCAAAGCAGGTGGTCGCGATAATCGTCGGTTGAACCTACATTCATTGAACAGGGAGCTCGACTCGATAAATCGGCTCGGTGCGCAGTGTCCGCCAGTCCGGAATGCCTAAAGAGCCGCGGAGAGTTCCCACCGTCTTAGGACGGGTTCACCGACGC
>DATHQH010000115.1:0-20582 GCA_035482895.1 Alloacidobacterium sp.
GCTCGTAGTTCACCACTTTTCGGTTTCGGTAAAACGAGATACCGTATTCCACATCGCGGCGCACTTTGTATACGGCAATTGTTCCATCCGGTGGGGCAATCTGATTCAGGATCCGGCTTAACGGCCGCGCGGAGTATGTGAGATCAATCAGTTGTATCGTGCCCTTCGTGGATGCAATCTGTCCGAAGCCGAAAAATGGGCCGATCCCATAAAGAAACAGCACCAGAATGACGATAGGGATCATCGTGGCGATCCGCAGGCGGCGAATGCCGAAGCGAGCTACGGTGATGAGAATAAAGACCGCTGCGGCAAATCCGGTTGTGCCGGCCGCAATCAAGGCATTCGTCGGCGGCATCTTGTCAGAGTGCTGAATCAACCTTGGCAATAGCAGGACGAGTGAAGTCAGACCGCCGGCAAGGACAGCATGCAGGATCAGCAGCCACGGTTTCAGCCCTCGCTCGCGCATGCGGTTCAGATAGTCGCCGCTCAGAATCGTGAGCGGGGGGATGGAAGGGAGAATGTACCCCGGCAGCTTTGACTCCGAAAAAGAGAAAAATACGACCGGGATCAACGCCCACAAAACCAGAAACTCAGGAAAGGCATCGCCTGTGCGCTGATGCCCCATATAGTGGAATTTTGCCCGGCGCGCGCGCCACTCCGCAATCGATCCCTGCACTGCATCGGTTAAGGCGGCAATCGCGATCACGGCCCACGGCATCAGGCCGAGAAAAAGGACAGGAATGTAATACCAGAAGTGTTGTTCATGCTCGAAGCGGTTCGTAGCGAAGCGCTCGAGATTGTGTTCCAGAAAAAACACCCGCAGAAAATTCGGGTTGCGTTTCTGGACGGCAATGAACCATGGCAGCACCATCGCGAGATACAGCACAATGCCCGGCCACCAGATGCTCCGTCGCAGGATCGACCACTCTTTGCGCAGCGCGGCGAAAGCTGTAAGGATCACGAGCGCAAGAAATGGAGCGACCGGCCCTTTGGCCAGCGTTGCCGCTCCTACAAAAAAATACAGATCGAAGAGCCAGAACTTACTGTCCGTCTCATACCAGGCATACCAACCCAGCATGCCGATGCAGAACGGCGCGGCCATCTGCATATCTGTCGATGCGCCGCGCGCAAAGCTTAAAATGCCTGCGCAGGAAACCGTGAGCAGCGCTGCATCCAGTTGCCCCCCGGGCCGGAAGCGCCGCATGTGCAGGAAGATCAGGATGACCAGCACAAACGCAAAGCTTGCCGAAGGTATCCGTGATGTCCAGTCGTGGTCGCCGAATTCACGGAACGCGAACATCGCCCGCCAATAATAGAGTGCAGGTTTTTCCAGCCACGGCTTGCCATACAGGATCGGGGTCACATAATCGTGACGTTCCAGCATCTCCCGCGCTACCTGCGCGTAGCGCGGCTCGTCTGCGCCAACCAATCCGATACCAGCCCCGCCGAATATCGGAACCAGTCCGTAAAAAAGAAAGAAGACAGTAAAGAAAAAAAGAGTCAACGCTTCCAGCGTCGTCCCCAGGAAGGGGAAGCGTGTCATTGCACTCGTGGGACTGATGCGCAGCGACTTGATGCTCTTAGGGATGGCCACGTTCTTTTTTGAGGTTCCGGATCGAAATGCTTTCCGAAGTAAGGCTATCAGATTCAACTATGCAACTTCATGGACCGTTCTGCTCAGCGTATGCCGCGCTACGTCAAGAATCATCTCAGCCGCATCCGGTAAGGGGCCGTCGATCGTGCAGCCGCTCGCATGCTGATGGCCGCCACCGCCGAAGCGTTCGGCAATGCGGGCTACGTTCACGTCACCTTTGCTGCGGATCGAAAGCCGCACACGATGGTTGCTCAATTCCCGCAAAAAGATGGCGACATCCACGCCAGCTATGGCGATCGCGTAATTTACCAGGCCTTCGCAATCTTCTTCCGCGGCGTTGGTCCGCACCATGTCCTCATGCGTCACCCACATCCAGGCAAGCCGTCCTTCTCTCCGCAGATTGGAAAGGGCAGCGCCCAGCAGCAGCATTTTCGACGTCGGATGAGAAAAATATACGTCTTTCGCGATCAAGGCCGATCGTGCTCCATGCCGCACCAGCTCAGCAGCCAGCTCAAAGGTATGCGCATCCGTACCGTCATAACAAAATGAACCGGTATCGGTGAGAACCGCGGTATACAGACACGTCGCCATCTCCGGTGTAATGCGAACTCCAGCCAGCATGGCCAGTTTGTAGATCATCTCCGCCACAGCACAGGCTTCCGTGTCGATCCAGTTGATGTTAGCGAAGGTCCGCCCGCTGACATGATGATCGATATTGATCAGGAACCGTCCATCCAGCCCGCGCAGCCGCGAACGCTCCAAACCATCGCACTCCAACAGAATCACCACGTCATAGTCGTCATCGACGCGCGAAACCTGCCGGATGGCCGAAGCGCAGGGCAGCGACCTGTAGATGAGCGGCACACGATCACAGGAAATCATGTCGACCTGCTTGCCCAGCTGCTCGAGAATCATCGCGCAAGCCAGCATCGAACCCACTGCATCGCCATCCGGACGCGCATGAGCGCTCACCAGAAATCGCCGGCCGTGCTCAATGGCATTCAAAACCCCGTGGATGTTGTGCCGCTCTCCCATGACGGTGCTTGCGAGTATCAGTCCCCTCTGTGTTCTCTGCGTCCTCTGTGGTGAGAAATTTCTCCGCCTGTCCTATTCCGCCGCAGTCTTCTGCCGTTTTTTCGCCCGTCCCAGCAGCTCATCGATCCGGGCCTTCATTTTTTCCGAACGGTCGACATGAAAGCTAAGCTCCGGCACGTGCCGTACACCCATGCGTTCCAGCAGCTCATGCCGGATATAGCCACGCGCGGCCATCAACCCCTCAACCGTCTGCGCCTCTTCGTCAGCTCCTCCGTCCACGGCGACATACACCAGCGCCGATTTGCCGCCTGGATTCAGTACGACCTGGGTGATATAGGCAAAGCTGATTCGCGGATCAGAGAGCTCGCCCTCGATCATGGCTCCAATTTCGTCACGCAGCGTTTCCGCCACGCGGTCCTGGTGATACTTGCGCGCCCGTTGTTCTGGCATCTCGAACTTCCTTTGGTTAAACGTTTGAGAATATCAGACCAGACGGCCCTTGCCGCACAAAAGTGAGCATGGGATAAAAAAGTAGAGGATTCATAGATTGAATCTGCTGAAAATGAAGACTTTGCCGACGCGGGCTTCCGGAAGAGACCAAGGTAAATGGCACGCCTGAAATGCAAAACGCCTGTGAACGATTTGTCCACAGGCGTTACAATTCAGTAGCCCTCCCCCAAGTGCTACTCAATGTCTGAACTGTATATGCCAGCACTCTGCCTGCCTATCCCAAATTAGTTTCAAATCCTAACAATGTCGTAATCAAAAATGGGTTACCTGCGCACGAGAAATCGCGCAATCCCGATACGAGGTAGTGTCTCAGTTTGGATTTCCGCTCACGACCAAAAGTGGACCTGACGCGTCGGCGCAGTCCGTCGGGCGAGTCGCGCGATTAAGCAGGAACGTACGTCAACCGAATCACGTCCTCGGCGATTAAATCGCTGGCCACCAGGTGGAGCGGCGGCTGGGGGCCGGCGAAGAGTGGCTTGCCACCACCAAGCACGACGGGGTGGAGGTAGAGTCGATACTCATCGATAAGACCGGCCTCGGTCAGGCTTTGCGCCAGGACTGGTCCGCCAACGTGAATCTCGCCAGCCAGCTCAGCCTTCAGCCTGCGTATCACCGTTTCGAAGTCATCCGCGACAAGCGTGGCATTGGGGCCAACTGATTTGAGCGAACGCGACACGACCCACTTCGGCTGGCTCCGCCACGCCACCGCGAAGTCGCGATCCTCCGCGTCCCAATCAGGAAGATCTTCGTCCCAATAACGCATGATCTCGTACATGCGTCGACCGTAGATGAGGCCCGTCAGGCCACGCACCAGCTCGATGAAATAATGAAAGGCCGCGGGCACAGGCGGCCCAAGTTTCGTGTGGTCAACGTAGCCATCCAGGGACTGATTCAATCCGTAGACAAGTTTCGCCATGCTGCAAATCTCCCTTCCACGCTCTTCAGAATAGCTTGAGCCTGCGTCACCCGATACGAAGAAGCCGAGCCATGATCGGCAGATTCCATTATCATAAAATCTGTATGCCTTTTCCGATCAAAGTCTGTGCTATCTGCTCCGAAGAGTTCGAGCTGAAGCCGGATAAGCCCGGTTTCGCCAATCGCTGTCCGGAGTGCAGCGTCGCCGAAGAAACAGATTCCGTGACCAAGTCACGTATGGACGCCGTCGAACGCAAGTCTATGATGGAAGCGAACGAGGCCCGGAGGCACGCCATACGCGACCTCCTCTACCGCAAGGATCATTAGCGCTTCCTCGAACCATGCACCGCCTCAATCGATGGAGCGGGAATGACTCAAGGTTTGCGCAGATCTGTGCGCCTATCGTTTCAGTCTTCCAGATATTGCCACCATGCGTCCGCGATCAGCGCACCCAGATCATTGGTAATCCGCACGGCTGCGTCTTCTACCTGTTTCATCTGACCGGCCAGATAATCGCGCGAGCGTGAAATGGCTGTGACGCCTATCGTTGCCGACTGCCAGGTAACCGCTTCATCCATCTCAGCGACTGAAATGTTGAAGCCGTGCTGCAGCTTTTCTTTGAGGCTGCGCACCACCTGTCGCCGATCCTTGAGCGAATGGGCATTCTCGATGCGGATTTCAAGTATGAGCATCGCCACAGGCATACGCATAAGGTAGCAAATGCCGCCTTACGTTATGTAAGGAACGCTTTGCCGCAGACTTCCCACACATGGTCACAATTCAGTCTGATCGCACTTCTGCTCCCGTTACGCTGGGCCTTACTCACCAGGAGCTTGAAGGAATGGCCCGATCGTTTTGCCTGCCAGTTGTGCTGGTCGCAGCCTTTATTGCAATATCTGTATCCCATGCCGACACCGTGGAAAGTCCGGGTTGCGATGGCTCGACCCCGAAGCAATGTATTGCGCTCGCGCTTGATGCCATGGGAGGCCAACAGAAACTGGACGCCATCCACAGCATCCAGCTCGACATCATTTCGCATGCCGCGCTCGTCGAACAGTCGTACCGTCAGGCTCCTTTTATTACTTCTTATGAGCGAGACAAGACGGCCATCGATCTTGCAGGTCAGCGCATCCGCACAGAGGCGCATGCCGTCTGGCCTGAATCCGATCCGCATCAGGCCGAGTTTGATAACACGCTGATCGCCACGCCCACCGGCGGCGTGTATCACAGCGCCCAGGGCGATTCGCCCTGCTCGCTCGCCGATCTGGATGCGACTCGGGAAGCGCTGGCCCTTGGACCGTTGCGCGTGCTGAGTGCGGCCATGCAGGCGGCTGATCTTCACTACGAGGCTGCGCAGACCCTGCGTTCCACGCCGCACACAGTGGTAGCTTTTACCTGGAACAAGACTCCGGTGCGCATTCTGCTTAACCGCTTCAATCATCTGCCGGATGCAGTCGAAACAACCGCCCAGTTCCATGATTTCTGGTACTACTGGGGCGACGTTCAACAGCGAGTCTATTGGGACAACTGGAAATACGCGCAGGGTATTGTCTATCCGACGAATGAGATTACCGAGCGCAACGGAATCCTCTGGAACTCAGCCCAGACGCTCGACGTTCAGTTCAATGTGCCCGTCGACGAAAAGAATTTCGCCTTTGACGCGAAGGCCGCTCAGCAGAGCGCACAGCAAAAGGGTTGGGCGCGACCGTTCCACGGAGACAAGAGCACATCCCTGGCGCAGGGAATCGACCTCTATACAGGATCATGGAACACGACCATCGTTCTGCAACAAGATGGCATCGTCATTCTCGAAACCCCTATCTCCAACACATTTACGCAGGGAATCTTCGAGGAGGCCAAGAAGAAATACCCCGGTGAGAAGATCAAAGCCGTTCTTTCCACATCCGATTCATGGCCGCACGTCGGCGGCATCCGCTTCGACGTCACGCAGGGTATGCCTGTCTATATCCTCGACCTGAATCAACCGTTGCTTGACCGCATGGCAGCCGCGCCGCATATCAGCGATCCCGATGCCTTGCAGACCTCTCCGAAGAAACCCGATTGGAAGATTGTGTCTGCCAAAGTGGAAATAGGCACGGGACCGAATCGCATGGAACTGTACCCGATACGCGGCGCCTCGACCGAGCGACAATATATGGTCTATTTTCCGGAACACCATCTGCTCTATGCCAGCGATACGCTGGTCATGAATCCAGACAAAACTCTCTACGATCCTGAATTGATGCGGGAAGTCCGGCAGGCAGTCGAGCGCGAACATCTGACCGTCGATACGGTTTACGCGATGCACCAGAGCCCGGAGCGTTGGAGCGATGTGGTTTCGCTGCTTGAAAAGACGAGTTGAGTTTGTGTGGGGAAGAGCAATTCCGAAACCTGGCTCTAAACCCCGAAAGGCAGGTGTCCAATCCAACCCTGGACATCTGCCTCTTTTTTTCTAAAACCCGTCACACCCGGAAGTTCATAACAGACTCAGGCCTGATCCCCGAAGAAGATCGCTACCTGGTCCTTGCGCGGCGGCTTCGTGAATGCGCTCACGACCACCAGACAGAGCACCGCCACAATCAGCGCAGGAAAGATGGCATCCCTCTGCGCCAGGACCGCTGGCAGGTGATGATGAACGAAGCTCGTATCCCAGAAGACCGTAATGAAAGTGCCTGCGCCGATCGCGCTCACCGCACCGGCCGCATTCGCGCGCCGCGAATAGAACGCGGCCAGAATAACCGGCGTCAGAGAGGCCGCATAGATCGTATAGGCATAGAGCGTTTTCTTCAGCACTGACCCGGTATGTAATGCCTGGTACAACGCCCAGATTCCAAGAAGCACGACCATCAGCCGCGAGATAATCAGAATTCGCTTGTTCGAAGCTTCCGGCGCAATATAGCGGACAAAAATATCGTTCACCAGATTTGTCGCAGGCGAGAAGAGGAAGTTGTTCGCTGTAGAAATGATTTTGGCGAAGATGGCGCCCATCATCACCGCACCCAGCAGTCCGGGCAAGCTGTGCAGCGCGGTAAATGCGAGAATTTCGCGCGGAAAGGGCGATGCGTGACTCTCAAGCGCACGCACATGGCCCAGCATCGCCAGCAACACAATCACTGTTTCCAGAATGACCGTGCCGATGATCCACCCAACCACCGCATGACGCGCGTCTTTTTCTGACCTTGCCGAAAAGAATTTCTGATACATTGCCTGATTGCCCAGCATGAGCAGACAAGTAGGCAGGAACAACTCCAAAGCCCGAATCAATGAGTAATCGCCTAATACCGTAAAGTGCGATGCTGGCAGCGCGGCGTGAAAGCCACCCCACCCGCCGACTGAATGCATCAGCACGGGAAGAGCGATCAGCATAGTAACGGTCGCCAGCATTCCGATCACGACATCCATATATGCCACCGAAGACATGCCTGCAATCGCGGTAAACACAATCACAAAGACAGCGATGATGTATTTGCCCAGGTCCGGTGTAATTGTGGATGGAAAGATCAGGCTGAGAATGTCCCCGCCGCCAATCAGCTGATAGCTGGTGATTGCCGTATACGCAAAGAGAATGGCAATCACTCCCAGCACGCGGGCCACCTGGTCATATCGAGCTTCCAGCAGATCGGGAATGGTGAACTGCGCCGATCTTCGCGCCCGCGGCGCAATGAAGTAGATCAGCAGAAGTCCTGCCCAGCCGCCGCCTCCCTGCCAGAGCGCGACCAAACCATGGTTGTAGGCGTTCTCCGCGCCGCCCAGCAGTGAGCCTGAGCCAATCCATGAGGAAAGCAGGGTAAAAACCAGCACAAACGCGGGCAAGGAGCGCCCGGCAACCAGATAGTCGGCCTTGGTTTTTACCTTGCCCAGCCGCGTCAGCGAAACAATCAACAGGGTGAGAACAATGGCGCCAATCACGGCGGCGTGCAAATGAATCATGAGTTTCCTTCGTTATTTGTCATGGTCAGTGTACGGGCAAAGAGCCGGAACAGGGAATCGAGTAAGTGGACGTCTGCTTTCCGTTCGATTCCGTAAAACTCCTCGCTCGAATTAATTTGCGATGAGAAGCCTTGACCGGACACGGCCGACATCCACCCCAGCGACACGCACGATCTTGTTCCGGGACTGTCCTCCGCTTACGATCTCTATGGCCGAGCGCGGAAGATCCATCTGTTCCGCAAGGAAACGAATCAGCGCCTCGTTTGCCTTGCCCTCAACTGGAGGAGCCGCCAGCGCAATTTTCAGCGCCGCTTTATCGCCCTCGCCAGAAATACCGACAATCGCCGTCCGACTGGCTCGCGGCTGTACACGGACAGCGAAACTCACACCCGCCGTCGTTTCACGGAAGGGAATCATGCGGGTTTTGGGCGTGAGCCAAAGATCGCCGTTCCGACCCGTACCAGTGTCGAGCCTTCCTCAACGGCAATCTCAAAATCTCCCGACATACCCATCGACAATTCGCTAAAATCCAGCCGGTCATACCGTGCAGCTAGCTGTTCGCGTAACTGTCGCAGATGGCGGAAGCAAATCCGCGCAATCTCAGGGTTTTCATCGAAGGGTGCTACGGTCATAAGCCCGCGCATCTGGATGTGCTTCATGTCGGAAAACCGCTCCAGCAATTCCATCAACTCCGCAGACTCTGGCTCGAAACCTGTTTTCGCTGCTTCTTCGCTTAGTTTGATTTCAAACAGCACCGGCAGCCGTTTTTCCAATTTCCCGGCAGCTTCGTCCAGCCGCAGTGCCAGTTTCAGAGAATCGACCGTATCCACTGCCGTAAAAAGCTCTGCCGCCCGAGTCGCCTTATTCGACTGCAGGTGTCCGATCAGGTGGACTTCGGCTGCATTACCGTCGCCACTTGAGCCGCAGCCAGCAACCAAAACTCCTAAAGTATTTAAATCCTTCAGTTTCTGCTGAAACTCCTGGACACGGTTTTCGCCAAACAGCCGTATCCCTGCGGCAAATGCTTCCGAGATCGCTGTGGCTGGTTGCATCTTGGAGACCGCCATGAGCTTGACTTCATCGTGCGAACGTCCTGAACGATGAGTGGCAGTCGAGATTTTTTCTTGGATACAGCGAATGTTTTCCGCGATGGAAGCGATGGATAGGTGCTCAGGCATGCAAATCGATTGTACGTTGCGAAATGCCGGTTTTTGGCTTCCTCATTTGGAAGCAAGCCTCCCAAAATATGTAGGCATTTTGATTATTTGATCAGTTAACTTAGGGAATTTTTATCAATAACTACTTTATATATAGGCAGATCGATCTTTCCCTTTGCAATGTGCGGAAATGGCCCCTCAAATGCATTATCTAGTTCGTTAACAGCGGATACTTTTGGGATGCACTAGCAAGCTCTTGGTGCTGTTCACCAAAGAGTTCATTGGGAACGTTAATGAGGGGAGTTAAAAGAATGGTTCGGACTCTTAGACTTTTAGCGGCGGCGCTCTTCGCACTGGTACTGGTGCCTGTTGGCTTTGGGCAGGGAATTACAACAGGAACAATCACAGGAAGCGTGACAGATCAGTCGGGTGCGGTGATACAGAATGCCCAGATACATGCGGTCGACACAGCAAAGGGTACGACGCTTGAAACGAATTCTCTCGCCGATGGAATTTTCTCATTCCGTGCTGTGCCCATTGGGACATATCGCCTTGAAGTGACAGCGAGCGGGTTCAGCAGGACGATTCTCGATAACGTTGGAGTTGTCTCAGGCGTTACCACAAATGTAAATGCTATTCAATTGGGGATCGGAGCTTCGCAGCAGATCGAAGTCAGCGCCACCAGTTCGCCGGTGCTGAATACGGTTGATGCCCAGGTAACGACCACATTCAGCACGCAAAGTGTTCAGAGTCTTCCGTTGAATAACGGTTTTGACACTGCAACCCAGGTGATTCCAGGCGTTGCCAGCACTCACGGAAACAACTTTTCGAACACCAATGGTGATGGTTTTTCGGTCAATGGCCAGAGCGGCCGTTTCAACAACTTCGAATTAGACGGTCAGGCGAATAACGATAACTCGGTAGCCGGCCCTCAAGTATTCTTCGGCAGCCAGGACGCCATTCAGGAATTGCAGGTAATCACCAATACCTACAGCGCGCAATATGGTCGCAATGCAGGCGCTGTCGTAAATTACATTACAAAATCAGGAAGCAATTCCTTCCACGGAAGTGGATTTGAGCTTTACCAGGGGCAGGCCCTCAGTTCTCTTACGAACTTCGACAAAAATCCGCTTTTCGGCTTTTGCGCATCAGGCGAAAGCGCTTCCTCCGGCTGCACGCCTCCTGTAGTTCCGCGATTTGTGGAGAACCGCTTCGGTGGGACACTGGGCGGGCCAATCCTAAAGGATAAGCTGTTTTTCTTCGGAAGCACCTTCTGGGACCGCGTACGCACCGGTGTATCTCCGTCGCAATCCTTGCCGTTTCTCACACCGACTCCTGCTGGAATTCAGCAATTGCAGAGTGATTTCCCCAACAATCCAGCGGTGGGCATGCTTGCCGGGTATGGTCCTTATGGGCTTACAGCCGGAAATCCAACTCCTTCCGGTCCGATCGTAATGGAATCCGTGACAGGCCCGAATGGAAGTTCTTTCATGGTTCCTTTTGCGGGCGTACAGCGCTCAATCCCCTCACTTTTCAATGACCAGGAGAACCTCGGCCGCCTCGATTGGTCGCCTACTGGCAAGGACCATTTGTTCTTGCGCTATTTCTACCAGGATCAATTGAACACAGGAGTCGCGGTATCTGGCAGCGGCGCGGGATCCATTGCAGCCGGCGGCTATGTTGACGTTCCAGGCACGACTCATTCTATAGGCGCTGACTGGACGCATGCCTTCAATGCGCGCTGGGTTGACCAGCTGCGGTACAGCTTCCAGCAAAGCAAGGTATTTTTTCAAGGCGGTTCGGTTCCAGCTTGCACATCGACAGATCTGACTGTCTGCCCCGCGCAGGTTAGCTTCACGGGCAGCAATTCGGACTCGGGTTTTGGCTATGGAGCCGCCTTCCCGCAAGGCCGTACAGTTAAGGTGACACAGATTCAGAATAATGCCACTTGGTCGCGGGGCAACCACACCATCCTGTTTGGCGGTGAGTTCGGCTACCAGAACTCTCCAAACGTCTTTCTGCCGCTGTATAACGGCAACTACCTCTATAGCGATTTCTCCAGCTTCGTTCAGGATTCGGGGAGTGTCTTACTGGCAGATGGTAACCCCGTGATCCCGTTTACCGAGCCGGATGCCGCCGCCTACATCCAGGATGAATGGAAGGTGTCGCCGAGCTTTACAGCCCACCTCGGCCTTCGTTGGGAATTCTTTGGCCAGGCCGTGAACAAGCTACACAATGAAACGGTTGCGCGTGAGTCCAATCCTGCCACTGCGTTTTGGGATCCTGCACTCCCACTCGCGGATAGAACAGTAGGCTCGGTTGACCAAAACTACAAGAACTTCGAACCGCGAATTGGCTTTGCCTGGAATCCTGATTTCGACAAGAACCTTGTCGTCAATGCTGGATACTCGATCAATGCCAATCCGGCCTTCTACAATATTTTCCTGCTGGATGCGATCGCCAGTCCTGTTGCCAATACCGGCAGTGTAAATTGCAACGGCACCTGCCAACCTGCCGATGGAAATATGACAGGCGCCAGCGTGCGTGCAGTGAATCTCCCCAACCTGCCAAAAGGCCCGGGCATAGATCCTCGCTTCCGCGACCAGACCTACGTTCCCTCTAACTTCCGCACTCCTTACGTACAGACTTATACGCTTGCGATTCAGCATCAGATTGGCCATGCAGCCGTGGGTGAAATTCGTTATGTCGGCACCAAGACGACGCATAACTTTCAGTCTGTGAACCAGAATCCATACCTCTTGCCCGTCGCGACAGATTTTCCAACCTTCGTTTCGCCGGCCTCTCTCTGCCAGGACAACACCCAGCCTGGCTTTGGCCGTCCCAGCTGCAATAACGCCAATCTTGGGTTTGTGTCGAATGGTGGGTGGGCCAACTACAACGGGCTACAGACGAACCTGACAACACAGCGCTATCATGGCCTGACCGGAACGTTGTCTTATACCTGGAGCCGCTATACCGATAACGCAACGGACGTATTCAGCTCCGGCACCGGGGCGGGCAGCACAACAGCCTTTTCCCAGAACCCTTTGGACCCGAACGTCGGCGAACGAGGAGTAGGCGGAAATAGCTATCCCAATGTTGTCGGTGCAGGGTTTACCTATGAGCTTCCAAAATTCAGCAATACCAGCGGGCTTGTTTCACACCTTGTGAATGGCTATATGCTGGGAAGCGTGTACCGCTACACGAGCGGCCAGCCCTTCAATGCCTTCCAGCCACTCGCGTTGGATAGTTTTACCGGAGACACGAGTTATTGCGATGGAGTCTTTAACAGTTCATCGGTCGGACCAGGGAACGATACTTGCCGTCTCGCTCTGTCCAATCCGAAGGCGCCGCTTAACACCGTTGCATATCTCAACCCGTATACGGGGCCGTTCGTGAACGGAGCGCCAACGAAAGGGACACCGCAATATGTGGTCTACAACACAAATGGGCCAACCGTCGATCCCACTACAGGTGCGGTAACTGGTTATAACCCAGGAACGCCAACCGATCCTTCGTCGGCGCATTGGATCATCAATAATCAAGCCTATGCGCAGGCAGTAGGCAATCCGTATCCGGGATCAAGCCGTAACAACCTGCGTGGAGAGACCTTCAGTGATTTGGATCTCAGCGTTTATAAGACGACCCAGATTACGGAGCGTGTTTCGCTGCAACTCCAATTCAATACTTATAACTTGTTGAATCAGATGTACCGCGGCGTTGGAACTCCAGGCGTAGGCAACTTCAGTCCTAGCGGTTTCAACTCGTTTCTTAGCACTGCGTTTAATTCATCGGGAAGCGTGCCAGGAAACACCTCTGGAAATCGTTTCGTGATTTTTGGCGGGAAAATAATCTTCTAAATAATCGAAAAGCAAATAAAAAAAGGGCCCTGTAAAGGGCCCTTTTTTTATTTGCATATTGAATTAAAAGGCGAGAGAAACACGGTAAGAGCCGCGATCGTCAGTACGGCAGCAAGCTATCGTCCGTGCTCTTCCAGATACTTTTCCACCTCGAGTGCGGCCATGCAGCCGGTTCCGGCTGCGGTAATGGCTTGGCGGTAGCGGCGGTCCTGCACATCTCCGCAGGCATAGACGCCCGCTACCCGAGTGAAGACGTTGTCATGCGTCTTCACATAGCCGTCCTCATCCAGATCAATCTGGCCGTCGAACATCTTCGCGTTTGGAATATGCCCGATGCCGAGGAAAAGTCCGCTGATATCCAGGGTCGATTGCTCGTTGTTTACGGTATTTCGAATTCGCAGACCGCTCACTTCTTTCTGCTCAACACCCAGAACTTCATCGATGATCGTGTTTGCGCGAAACTCTATCTTCGGATGAGCGATCGCGCGATCGAGCATAATGCGCGAGGCGCGGAACTGGTCGCGGCGATGCAGCAGAGTCACCTTCGTGGCAAAGCGAGTGAGGAAGAGCGCTTCTTCCATCGCTGAGTCGCCGCCGCCGACCACCGCAATCTCCTTTCCCGAGAAGAAGAATCCATCGCACGTAGCGCAGGAACTTACGCCGTGTCCGATCAGAGCCTGCTCGGAGGGAAGTCCAAGCCAGCGCGCCGAAGCCCCGCTGGCAATGATAAGCGTGCGGGTGTGGATGGTCTCATTGCCGAGATGCAAGGCAAAAGGGCGCTTCGAGAGATCCGCCGAAGCGAGGTGTCCCATGCGAAACTCGGCGCCGAAGCGCGAGGCCTGCAGCTTCATGTTTTCGATCAGCTGCGGTCCCTGAATGCCTTCCGGCCAGCCGGGGAAATTTTCGACCAGTGTTGTGATAGAAAGCTGTCCGCCAGGTTCGTGACCTTCGAGAACGAGCGGTTTGAGATTAGCGCGTGCGGTATAAATCGCGGCGGTGAGCCCGGCGCAGCCGGAGCCCAAAATAACGGTATCGCGAATCGTATCAGACATAATTGCGGCCAAGTTCCGATTGTACCTGCTGATCGGCCCATAGGGCGCGTCGCGCGTCAGCGGTAGATGGTAGATGTCCAGAACCCTAAAAAGATGCGGCTGGTGGGACTAAGATATCGCTATGGCAAATCTGACTTTGGTGTACGGGTTACGGCTCTTGCCCGCCGATGAGATTGAACAGGTAGGCGAGGCACCGATCCAACTGAAAAATGGAAACACGGCGCGCGTCACCATGCATTATCTGGAAGGCACGCGGGAGCAGATCGAGGCGCAGCTGCGACAAAGTATCGACGCGTTTTTCGACTTCTTCCCGGAAATCTAAAGCGCTCCGTAGGTTGTCAAGGCCAAATGATAAGCGTGCTCCCATTTTGGAACGACGTAGTCTTGCGGGCCCCAGAGTGAAACACGCGACCTGATTCGGCAGGCTTTCTCCACTCATGGAACGGAGTTTCGTGGCGAAATGAAGCCATGCTTCGTTCCGGTCTCAAGTCCACCATACTGTTCGCCCTTCTGGCTTTCGCACCTGCTGTCTTCGCAGGCGGTCCGCGCTGGGTTGCCGGTTCAAGCTACTTCAATACGTCGGTCAAGGGCCAGCCTGTTCACTGGAAAAATGGAGTCGTTTCTTATTATCTCGATCAAAACGGACTGACGACTCTCGCCTATCACACGCTGATGACGAGCCTCGTTGCCGCGTCCGCCAATGCATGGAACAGTGTGCCCACGGCAGCAGTCAACATCACTCTGGGCGGCAATCTGAGCGAAGACGTGAGTGGTTCTAATGTTACGGCTGGTCCGAACGGCATCAGCATGCCGGCGGACATTCAATCGACCGCTACCTCGAAGCCACTTGGCATCATTTACGACACCGACGGCTCGGTTATCAACGCTTTTTTCGGGCAGGGCGCGAGCGCAGCCAGCGATTGCCGTGATAACGGCGTGATGACGCTGGTGGACAATGTTGCGGCCGACGGCACGATCGCGCACGCTCTCATGTTTCTGAACGGACTTTGTGCAGCAAATAATGCGCAACTCTCTGTCCTTCAATATCAGATGGTGCGCGGCTTTGGAAGAATTCTGGGGCTCGATTGGTCGCAGGCGAATGAATCCATGTTTGCCGGAGACCAGATCACCGCGGACGGTTTGGCGGGATGGCCGATCATGCATCCTGTCGAATATGTCTGCAGCATTACCGGAGTTCCATGCACGCCGAATGGCACAACGCTACGCTATGACGACACGGCGGCCGTGAGCCGCCTTTACCCGGTCACTGCGGCAAACCAAAGCAGTTTCGCCGGAAAGCAATTGACCGCTGCGGCTACCATTTCCGTGCAGGGAACCATTCACTTCAGGAATGGACAAGGCATGCAAGGTGTGAATGTTGTGCTGCGTCCGCTGAAACAGGGAAGCGGCACGCCCGATATCCGTTACACGGTAACGGCAGTGAGCGGGTCCTTATTTCAAGGCGCGGCCGCAAATCCCGTGAACGGGCCGAATGACAGCCAGGGCAATCCCTTGAACAAATATGGCAGCGACGACACATCGCTCGAGGGCTGGTTTGACCTGAGCGGGGTTCCGCTGCCCATCGGCTCAACCATCGCAGACTACCAGCTTAGTTTTGAGCCGCTCAACCCCCTGTATGCAACCGGCTATTCTGTTGGCCCTTACACGCAGGGTCAAGTGACACCATCGGGAACGATGCCGGTGATCACGTTATACGGACTCAGAGCAGGCACAGCCCTGACGCAGGATGTCGTGATTCAGGACTCTGCCGACGAGTCATACACCGGCAATGATGGCACCGAACTCGAGCCGGTAAGAGTCCCGGCAAGCGGTGAATGGACGGGTCGGATCACCGGCTATGGGCACACCGGCTGGTTCGAGTGGCCAATTCGCGCAAACCGTGAACTAACGGTGGAAGCGAATGCGCTCGATGAGAGCGGAATGCCGACTGAAAACAAGGCGAGGCTTGTGCTGGGTGCCTGGAATGAGACAGATCCTCCCAGCTCATTGCCGGTCATCGGCACACCGCAGTCCTTCAATGGCGATCAGATCGGATTGACGACACTTTCGTTCACCACATTTACGGCAGGTTCCGTGCGATTGGGCCTGGCCGACAATCGCGGAGACGGCCGCGCCGATTATCTCTATCGCGGGCGGCTGCTCTACGCGGATAGCGTCATGCCGGCACGGTTATCGTTGAGCGGTGGTCCGATCACAATTCGCGGAGTAGGCTTTCGGCCAAATTCCGTTGTGACCGTGAACGGTGTCGCAGCCGCGGTGACCAGCGTTACGCCTACAGAAATTACGGCGATTGCTCCGGCCACCAACGGGACAAAGGGAGTCGTGCTTCTTACGGTGAGTGATCCGGCGACACTCGCAGTGACTGCAATTCAGGATGGCCTCAGCTACGATGCGATGGGAGGCGATGCTCTCAGCATCGTGACTGCGCCAATAGGCACCATCGCTTCCGGCGTTCCAGCGCCGTTCACCGTGAAAGCGCTGGTTGCGGATGCGAAGACGCCGGCTGCCGGAGAAATTGTAACCTTCACTGTGACAGAAGGAACGGCGTCGCTGGGCTGCGGTCAATCGGCTTGCACAGTGATGACAGGCGGAGACGGCCTCGCCACGATGAATGTGGCTGCAAGCTCGACCGCCCTGGCACAGGTCACGGCTTCACTCAGTGACGGTGCCAGCGTAATCACTGAATTCAACGGCAGCACTGCTCCTTCGATCGCGCCTCTTACTCCGAATCTTTACATCGCCATTGGTGCTACGGCCTCGTGGTCTCCTCAGGCAGAGTTGTTAGCCGGAGGCGTGCCTTGGTCCGGGCAGACCGTGAGCTGGTCGGCCGGGTCTGGAGCAACCGCAGGAGTTGCTACGAGTATCAGCGATCTGAGCGGAATCGCTTCCGGGCAATTCAGCGTTGGCCCGCTCCAGGCCGGAGCAGATGTTCCCGTATACGCCTGTCTGCCCGGGAACGCGACGTGCGCAACCTTCCAGATTTATAGCGTGCATCCAGAGGTGGCTTTGCTTACGGCTGTCAGTGGCGCGGGGCAGACGATAAGTGCGAATGAGATGCCGGTTCCTGCCGTTTTGCGGGTCACAGATGCGGTCGGTCATCCCATGGCTGGAGGCGCCGTCACCTTCTACGAAACACTCAAGCAGTGGACTCCGGGTTGTCCGGCTCAGGGAAGATGCCCTTCAGCGCCCACACTGGCCATGCAGACGGTACAAGCAGTTTCTGGCAACGATGGACTCGTGACCCTGATACCGTTAACTGGAAATGGAGAGCCGACGCGCCTATACGTGACCGCGGTTACCGGCAATGTAGCTTCTCTTAATTTTGAGATTGAGCAGCATCCTTAAAATCGCGCTGAGTGGAAAATCCGGGTTACTCTGGGTCTGTTGTCCCATCCTTTTCCGTTCAGGATTATCCATGCGATTTGGCAGCTATCTGCGTTGGTTGTCGCTGTGCCTGGTGTGTTCTTTCGTGCTTGCAGCATCAGCAGAGACGCGCATTGTCGTGAAGGTTGTCGTGGTTGCCATGTATGAACAGGGAGCCGATACCGGCGACGCTCCCGGCGAATTTCAATATTGGGTAGAGCGTGAGCATCTCGACAAAGTCATTGCATTTCCAGCGGGCTACCATGATCTGCGCATGAACAGCCAGGGTGTGCTGGGAATTCTTACCGGCGTGGGCACAGCAAAGGCAGCCGCATCCGTCATGGCCCTCGGGCTCGATCCGCGTTTCGACCTGAGCCATGCCTACTGGCTGATCGCGGGCATCGCAGGGGGGAATCCGGCAAATGTTTCACTCGGGTCTGCCATTTGGGCGCATTGGGTTGTGGATGGCGATTTGGCGCATGAGATCGACGCGCGTGAGATTCCGCCGGATTGGCCTACAGGTTATGTGCCGTTAGGCAAATCCGTTCCGTACGAACAACCGGTAAACACCAATCTTGGCCAGATCTACGAATTGAATGCATCCCTGGTCGCGTGGGCCTTTCGACTGACCAAAGATCTCCCACTCGAGGACAATGCGGTCATTCAGGAACGACGCTCCCACTTCAGCGAGGCCGCCGCCAAACAACCGCCGTTTGTTTTCGTAGGGGACGATTTGTCTGCCTCAACCTTCTGGCATGGCGCAAAAATGAACGCATGGGCGAATGCCTGGGTCAGTTACTACACTGGCGGTCAAGGTCATTTCGCCGTCACCGGCATGGAAGATACCGGCACGCTGCAGTCTCTTACATTCCTCGCGCACGCGGGCAAGGTGGATTGGAACCGCATCCTGGTTTTGCGAACCGTAAGCAATTATGACCAGCCCCCTCCGGGTGTGAGCGCCTGGCAGAGTCTGGCGGCTGAGCAAGCTGGCAGATATTCGGCCTTCCTGCCGGCGCTGGAGAGCGCTTATGCGGTAGGTCATGTCGTAGTGGATACGCTGGTTCATGACTGGCCACATACCTTGAACGACGTCCCGCATGTGCAAGATAAATAAGGCTTTTTACGGTGCTGCTACAGAATCAGCGTATTTCCTTTGTGTCTATTTTGTCTCATTCAGCATCTTTCATATAGACCTGATCGACTTAAGTTACTGTTTGGAGGGGTGCGATGGCTGCTTCAGCAAGCGGAATAGAACCGGAGATCCCAGCGGTTGCAGCTGGCCGTAGACCCCGGGTCGTCATTCTTGGCGGCGGCTTTGCCGGACTGAATGCAGCGATAGCGCTTGCAAAGCTGCCGGTCGACGTCACCATCATTGACCGCCGCAATCACCATACGTTTCAGCCGCTTCTCTATCAAGTCGCGCTGGCGGTGCTGTCGCCGGCCGATATTGCGACACCGATACGCAGCATCCTGCGCAAGCATAAAAATATCGAAGTGCTGATGGATGAGGCGGTGGGTTTCAATACCACCCTGCGGCGCGTCTGCATGAAGAGCGGCGTGGAGATGGAATACGACTACCTTGTTGTTGCGACTGGCTCGACACATTCCTATTTCGGCAAGGATGATTGGGCCCAATACGCCCCCGGCCTGAAGACTGTTGAAGACGCGACCGAGATTCGCCGTCGCGTGCTGCTCGCCTTCGAACTTGCCGAGCGCCAGATGCTCGAAACCGGTTCGCATCCGCCGCTGAACTTTGTCGTGGTTGGAGGAGGACCGACGGGTGTGGAACTGGCCGGCGCGATCTCCGATATTGCCAAGCTTTATATGCGGCACGATTTTCGCCATATCGATCCAGCCAAGGCGCGCGTGCTGATTCTTGAGGGTGGCCCCCGCATTCTGTCTGCCTATCCAGAAGATCTTTCGCGCAAAGCGGTGGAGCAACTCAACGATCTTGGCGTAGAGGTCCACACGGGTGCCCAGGTCTCCGATGTGAAGCCGGGTTATGTGATTGTCGGCGGCTACCGTCTGGATGCGGTCGTGACGTTGTGGGCCGCAGGCGTGCAGGCCTCTCCTTTAGGCAAGCTGCTTGGCGTCGAGACGGACAATCGAGGGTGCGTGCTGGTGAACAATACGCTGAACCCGGCCGGCCATCCGGAAATCTTTGTCTGTGGAGACCTTGCGCACTTCGAGCAGGATGGCAGGCAGGTGCCTGGGGTAGCACAGCCCGCGATGCAGATGGGCACCCATGTTGCCCGCATGGTCGAACAGGATTTGAAGCGTCAGCCGCGCAAGGCGTTCCGATACTTCGACAAGGGCGACATGGCCACGATTGGCCGTCTTGCCGCGGTTGCCAAGATCGAGTGGCCATTCAAGGCGCACTGGAGCGGATTGATGGCATGGCTCACGTGGCTGACGATTCACATCTATTTCCTCATCGGATTTCGCAATCGGATTGCGGTTTTCTCTGAGTGGGCGTGGACCTACTTTACCTTCACACACGGAGCGAGGCTCATCACCGGAAGTCAGGTTCTGCCGGGATGGAGTGAGCAACAAGGCGTGCATATGGCCGCTCAGGCCGCTCCGCTTGATCCAGCCTCTCCCGGCTTTCTCGATCACTATCATGGCACTGTAGCCTCTTCTCTCGAGACGCCGGAGAAGCAGCCGATATCCTGACGTGACGACCGCGCATTTTGAGAGGCGATCACCTGCTTGGCGCTGTATTGGTGCACGAAAAATCAGGATCGGGATGGTAGTCGACTTTAGGAGACAGACATTCGCTAGCTTTCCCATTTCCTGAGCATACCCGAGTAGGTAAGAATCGTGAGCGAAATGACGACCCAGCCGAGAACGGCATAGGCTGACTTCGCAAACTGCGCCCAAAGAACACGTGCATGAAAAACCGCCCATAGATAGTGGGTCAGTCTGCGCCATGCGGTTTTCTGCGCAGTCCACTCCCGGTCTGGATCGACATCGCCCGCATGAAGAGAACGGACATCGCAGCGGGCCTCCTGCCGGAGATCGAGAAGAGGGATGAAGACATCGGCTGCATAGAGAAGTCCGTTGATTGACGTGCCACACGGCAGCTCAGCAGTTTCGTAGTGACCGCTGGCAGTTGGAAAGGCTGCCGTGAAGCCATGGTTGGCAT
>DATHQH010000116.1:0-2486 GCA_035482895.1 Alloacidobacterium sp.
GATCTTGCCCGGGTTCATTATGTTGTCAGGGTCGATAGCCTTCTTAATTGCGCGCATGACGCTCACCGCCTCGCCGTGCTCGGCGATCAGAAAGTCGATCTTGCCGCAACCGATGCCGTGCTCGCCGGTGCAGGTCCCGTCAAAAGATAGTGCGAGGTGAACCAACCGTTCGTTAAGTCGTTCCGCTTCGGCCATCTCCATGGGCTCGTTCGGGTTGACCACAATTATCAGGTGGAAGTTACCGTCGCCGGCATGGCCGACAATCAATGCTGGCAAGAACGAGGCTGCAACATCTTTCTCGGTCGCGACAATACATTCGGCCAGCCGCGAAATCGGTACACATACATCGGTTGTGAAAATCTGCCCACCTGGGCGCATCGCCCTGTCTGCGTAAACGACGTCATGTCGCGCCCGCCACAGCTTTTGGCGGTCCTCCGGTCTGGTCGTCCAGGAGAAGTTTGCGCCACCATGATCAGCGGTGATTTTCTGTACCATCTCCGCCTGCTCCGCCACGCTGACTTCCGTGCCGTGGAATTCGAGCCACAGTGTCGGCGCGACCGGCAGCTCGAGCTTTGAATATTTGTTGATGGCGTCCATCTGTATCGCGTTAGCCACTTCGATGCGCGCCACCGGCACACCTGCTTGAATGGTCTGGATTACGGCGTTAACCGCAGCTTCGACAGTGGCGAACGAGCACACCACAGCCGAAATCGCCGCCGGGATCCCGTAGAGCCGGACTGTAACCTCAGTGATGACGCCAAGGGTTGATGTATACACATCGTATCTCCGGTGTTGTACACGGTGTCAAGAGATTTTGCTATTTATTTTTGGATCGGTTGCTCCAAGACGTCCTAATTTGCTCCAGGCGGGGCTTGGCCTCGAAAACGCACCGCCTCATATCCCATCCTGCCCCAGCTATCGCCATGGGGAGCTGCCTGCTCATTTTGATGTCTTTCGTGACGCTTTCTTCTCTTGCGAGAACACCGGAGGGATGGGCGCCGGCCCTCGTAGACCCGCACTATGGCTTTCCTTATCCCTCCCGGGTGGGTCACCTGATTTTCAAAGCCACCATAAATGCTGGACGCAGCTGTGACAACAATGGCAGATTCCGCAAAAATATATCTTCGACCCGTGAGGTAGTTCGGGGAATTGCGGAGTCAGCCTGAGGTGATAATTTAAAGAGGTGTATACATCGAACAGACCTGGAACAATTCTTTGTGCATGCACGACAGTAAAAAAGCTTTCACGCCTGCTCGGACGTATCTATGACAAGGCTCTCTCTGGAACGCAAATTAATATCACACAATTATCGGTACTGCGCTGCATCTACCGCCGAGAAGGAGAGCCTCTTGCTCGCGTTGCCCACGAACTCGAAATGGATAGAACCTCCCTTTACAGGGCAATCAATCCGATGATCCGAGATGGATGGATTGTGCTGGCAGCTGGTACCGACGCCCGGTCACGATCCGCGAAGATCACCAAGAAGGGCATGCAGATACTGGCGCAAGCAGGAAAACGCTGGGATTGCATTCAGGAACGTATAATTGGAAACTTTGGGCCAAAGGCGTACGAAGCACTGATGTCCGAACTCGATAGGCTTGCAGATTGCGCAGAATCTGCGAGTCAGTGAACGCGTGGTCCTTACTTGCCTGCCACCTCTTTCGTTGACCCAAGGAAGAGGTCTGTGCCGACCTGTGGTAGCAGTGAGCAATTGAGGAAGAGTCTAAGAGGGTGTTTGAAAAGTCTCATACAGTGGCGATCCGGTTTAGCATAATTCGGATTGCGGCAAGGTCGATCATCGTTTCTGAGGTTTGTACCCGATACTCGTAGTCCTTGCTCAGTCGGCGGTTCCTCCCCAACCAGGCAAAGCTACGTTCCACGATCCATGTCGGACCCGTGATCTTGAACGCTCGCTGTCGTCTCTTGACGATTCGTAGCTGCCATCCTTGGTGTTGCTTCAGGGTTCGAGCGAGCTTGCGGCTTTCGTGGCCGGCATCGGCTATTACCGTCCGGATCCTCGGAAACAACGCACTCAACCCACTAAGCAGAGCGCCCACCCGCCGATCGGATGTGTCAGCCGATTCGACACGGTTAGCAACCAGTAGGCCGAGTGTGTCGACCAAGATGTGATGTTTGCGTCCTGGTACACGTCGGCAGAACTGGCGCAACCCGGGCCCACGCCGCGTTGGTCAGGTCGGTGTCGTAGAATCGAGAGTGCATCGTACGCGTCCCTTTGGCCCGGGTCAGCGCTCTTTCAAGACAGACGTCAACTTTTCAAACACTCTCTAACAAACTCGGTAGCGCTCAACGGCGTCCTTGTCCCACACGAGTCCACCGCCGGCTTGCTTCTGCGGAAGCGCAAAACCGTCTTTGAGTTCCAGAGGTCGCTCTAAGATGGGTGCCGCCCAATCCTGGTATTCCAACCAATGCGCCTGCGGTGAAATTGCCAGCAGCTGCGCGCTGAGTTCCGGGAATAGATGACTCGA
>DATHQH010000117.1:0-1636 GCA_035482895.1 Alloacidobacterium sp.
ATCCGGTGGGCAGCGGCAGCGCTGCGCGATCATCCAGCAGATTCTGTGCTCGGAACATTTTTTGCTGATGGACGAACCGTTCAGCGGGCTTGACCTGCTCATGCTGGAAAAAACCAGCGAGCTGATCCAGAAGGTCGCGAACATGGACGACCTCAATACCATCATTGTGGTCACGCATGACATTACCGCCGCTGCTGCTGTTGCCGATCATCTTTGGCTGATGGGGCGCGACCATGACGCGAAGGGCAATCCGTTGCCGGGTTCGCATATTGTCGAGACTTATGATTTGATTGAGCGCGATCTGTGCTGGAATCCCCGGATCATCACCGAGCCGCGGTTTGTGGATTTTGTGCGTGAAGTGAAAGAGCGCTTCCGCAGTTTGTAGCTGAGTTAGGGAAGCCCGTCTCCAGCCGCACCGCTCAGGATCAATGAGCGCTATCGCCTGATTTCGCCAATTACCGTCTTCTGATATGCATCCATGCGAATGTGAATAGGGAGAAGATGCCCAGTCCTAGTATCGAAATAGCGGTAACTGGAGTCCAAAATAGAAAGATTCTTAGCGGCTTGCTGCTGAGCCGACCTGCCGCGAAGAACAAAGCAAAAAACGAGACCGCGAGAATCCAGAACAAAGGAGAGGAAAGGCCTTCCAGAAAGCCCCCGGCGACCGCTGCCAAACCTGTTGCCTTGGTATTGTTGATGCCCCAGAGAGCAGCAATCAGTCCGGGTCCAAGCAGGGCGACAAATATGGCGGCCACTGCACTAATGACGCATCGGAGAGTCGTCACAGGTTCGCCTCCCGGACGCTACGCTCCGTATTCTAACTCAGAAAGAGCCCTTTTGGGCGGTAGCTGTTGCAACATCGCCATTACACTCATTGACCCGGCCCATGTGCTTCGAGCAGAAGAAAACGGCGGACTCGCGCACGATCCAGTTCTTGGAAAGAGGTTAGGGACGCTACACGGACACTGCCCAACGGATTTCACCCAGGAGGTGCTTCTCTACGGCCCCAGTGTAACTCTCAACACATAGGCATATTTCCCCGGAGCCACTGCCGGCAACTGCGCCTGTACCCCATCATCGCTCTGATGCCATTCGACTTTCTCACCACTCCCGATCAACGCAATATTCTTGATGTGCAATCCCTTTGCTTGCTGCGCGGCGCCTAGCGCGTGGATTACCGCCCGGCCATTCTCCGGCCAGGCCATTTCAATCGCGTAGAGCACGTTCCCTTTGCGCGTGAAGCGAAAATCTTCGGCTGTGTACGGTTTCGTGTCTTTATCGTGGCCGAAGCCGGGCTGAATCTTCGTTGGGCCCTCGCCGTAGACAGTCCAGGGAGTGGTGTCGTAGATGGCCTCGCCATTTTGCTTGAGCCAGCCGCCGATTTCTAGCAACGTGTTGCGCACTTCGTCGGGGATTGTGCCATCGGGGCGCGGGCCGATATTCAGGAGCAGGTTTCCGTTCTTGCTGACGATGTCGATCAGTTGATGCACGAGGAATTCTGGCGTCTTGAATTGATCGTGTTCCAGATAGCCCCAGGAAAAATTGCTGATCGAGGTGTCGGTCTGCCAGTGGTCAGGCTCAATGCCTTCCCTCAATCCACGCTCGAAGTCGCGAGCACCGGCGTGCCAGTCGAGAG
>DATHQH010000118.1:0-8050 GCA_035482895.1 Alloacidobacterium sp.
GCGCTGATGCAATTGCATGGGGAGCAAGGCACAGTTACCCAGATAAAGGCTCCGCCGCCTGGTACGAAGAGTGGGTGGAAGTTCGTCAACGGCAGCTGGGTTCAAGCATAGAGGGACAAAACTGCAGGGTGCTTTTGATGCAATCGCAGACCATGGGCTGGAGTTATAGTCACGGCAACGGCCAGATATTCAGTGCAGACGCCCTCACGCAACGATCCATTCTCTACAGCGCGTAATTTTTTGCTGTCGTGCGCTTCCTAAGTTCTGTGATGGGCCTGATGTGTGCGGGTGCGAGCTGGGTTGCTGCTTGATCTCATCTGTTCCCGGGCCTTATCCCTAGCTATGTCCATCAATGAAGAAATGGCCGAAGTACTGGCGGCTAAGGGATATGACTACTGATTCGAGTATGTAAGATTTGCCGCAGATGGCGGCGACGCGTATCGAGTCCGTTTGTCGCCGCCATTGTTTCGATGGAATTACCAGGGTAGAGTTTCGCCCATGTGGAAATAGCCGCCTGTCGGGCCGTCTGCAGGCAATGTTGCCAGCTGGACGCTGGTTTTGGCGCCGTCCGGGATTTCCATGGGGGCTGCGTCGGTGCCCATCTCCGTTTTTACCCAGCCGGGGTGCGCGGAGTTGACCTTGACTTTCGTATCGCGAAGCTCTGCGGCCAGATGCACGGTAAATGCGTTCAACGCGGCTTTGGAAGCATCGTATGCCAGGGCTTTGGCTCCGTAGATGGGTGAATTCGGATCGGCGTGCAGAGTGAGCGAGGCGAGGATGCTCGACAGATTGACGATGCGGCCTTCGGGAGACTTCC
Source organism: Alloacidobacterium sp. (assembly GCA_035482895.1). Taxonomy (GTDB): domain Bacteria; phylum Acidobacteriota; class Terriglobia; order Terriglobales; family Acidobacteriaceae; genus Alloacidobacterium. The sequence goes on from DATHQH010000118.1 coordinate 818, forward strand.
TGATGAGCGGGAGCAGTGTCTGTGTCAGCTCGATGGTGCCGAAGAAGTTGGTATCGAAGGTTTCGTGAAGGGTGGCTTGCGTGACTGTGCTGGCGTTGTTGGGGGATCCAGGCGCACCCTCTTTCCATACGCCGGCATTGTTGATGAGGATGTCGAGCTTGCCATATTTCTTATGGAAATAATCGTAGGCCTCTTTGTAGTCAGCTGATTTTGTGATGTCGAAGCGGATCGCTTCCACATTCAGACCTTCAGCCTGAAGCTTTTCTGCTGCCGCTTTTCCTTGTTCCGGATTGCGTGCTCCGATCACGACTTCAACTCCTGTTTGAGCCAGTTGGCGAGCCGTTTCAAAACCAATGCCCCTGTTTCCGCCAGTGATGAAAGCAACCTTCTTCTCTGTAGCCATTTTCTTAGTTCTCCCGTGTCCTTCCAGATTTATGTGGCCCTACGTGTTCTTGAGATGTGGCAGGGATGAATTGGATTCAGTGGAGTTTCCGGGTTGGCAGGTTGTGGAAAAAGCAGGAAAAGGCTACCGCCAAGACGGTAAGAGCGCCAAGGCGTGCTGCAACCCTTTGCCACGGATGGCACTGAGAACACGGAGCGAAATTCTGGTGGTTCTCTGAAAGAATGGGAATCATGCCCGCATTTTGTGATGTAGCCCTGCCTGTTCCACTTGACCGTGCGTTTACTTATGCGCTGAACGGGGATATTCCAGGCGTTGGGTGCAGGGTGCTGGTGCCGTTTCGCAACGAAAAGCTTGCCGGCGTGGTGGTGCGGGTGCATAACGAGGCGCCACCTGTCGAAGCGAAGCCGTTGATCACGATTCTCGACCGGGAGCCGATTGTTTCCGGGTCGCTGCTGGAGCTGGCGCAGTGGATTGCGCAGTACTACATCGCTCCGCTGGGCGAAGTGTTGCGGACGATGCTGCCGCTGATGGCCGAGGTACGGCGCGTGGTGCTGTTCCGCATTACCGATATTGGCCGCCAAGCCTTATATGACGGCGCCGAGAAAGGCTCGTCGCGACGGTCGAAGCTCTCTCCGGCAGAGCAGAACATCGAGTATGCGGTCCTGAACTATCTGGAGAATGGCGAGACGGCGCGGGTTTCACGCTTGCGATCCGCAACGGGTGCCGGTCTCGCTCTGCTGCAGGGCATGCTGCGCAAGCGGTGGATCTCACGTGAAACCGCAGCGGATGCCCGCGATGCGCGGCGCACGGTGCGATATGCGGTGCTGATGGAGAATACGCGGCTGCCGAAACTGAATGACAATCAGCAGGCGATTCTGGCGGAGTTGGCTGGGGCTGGCGGCGACCTACCGGTAGCGGAGTTACGCCAGCTTAAAGTTCCTCCGTCGACGCTTGCGACTTTGGTGAAGAGGGAACTGGTGCGAATCGAAGAACGGCCAGCCGATTTCCATCTAACTGGACTCGGGGTGGAGCGGCCTGCATATGAATTGAATGCGCAGCAGAGAGCGGCGTTCGATGCGATTACGGCTGCTGTTGCTTCGGGGGAATTCCGCCCTCATCTTCTGCATGGTGTGACCGGTTCGGGAAAGACGGCGGTGTATCTGGCAGCGATGCGTCATGCGCTCGACGCGGGAAAGTCGGCTATCCTGCTGGTGCCGGAGATAGGGCTGACTCCGGCCATGGCGGCGCAGCTGCATCATGTCTTCGCGTCAGAGGTCGCGCTGCTGCATTCGGCGCTCACTCCAGAAGAGCGCGCGGAGCAGTGGCACCGTATCCGCAAAGGAGAGGCGCGCATTGTGGTAGGCACCCGGTCTGCCGTGTTTGCTCCGGTTTCGGATCTCGGCCTGATTGTTGTGGATGAGGAGCACGATTCGAGCTACAAGCAGGAAGAGATGCCGCGCTATCACGCACGCGATGTCGCGGTAATGCGGGCCAAGCTGTCGTCGGCAACTATTGTCCTGGGTTCGGCTACGCCGTCGCTCGAATCGTGGCAGAATGCCGCGCGCGGACGCTACGCGAAGATCGAGATGCACGAGCGCGTGAACCATCGTCCCTTACCGCAGGTAGAGCTGGCGGACATGAGACGAGAGTTTCAGGAGACAGGGCAGGAGCAGCTATTCAGCCGCGCTCTGATTGAAGAGACGCAGGCTGCGCTCGAACGCGGCGAGCAGGCGATTATTCTGCTGAATCGTCGCGGCTATTCCTATGTTGTTTTGTGCCGCGCCTGCGGCGAGAAGCTGGAATGCGAGAACTGCGCCATTGCGCTGACCTATCACAAGGCTGTTCCGAGCGAAGATGCCCATGCTCATGTGGGGCAGCGGCTGGAATGTCACTATTGCGGTTACAAAAGGACGGTTCCGAAGGTTTGTCCGAAATGTGAGAGCGAGCATCTGTATTTTCTTGGCGCGGGCTCGCAACAGGGTGAGGAACGATTGCAGGAGATCTTTCCCGGCGCCCGTATCGGACGCATGGATCGCGATACAGTGCGCGGACGCCACGATATGGAGCGGCTGCTGGTGCGACTGCACTCGGGCGAGATTAACCTGCTGGTCGGCACACAGATGATTGCCAAAGGACACGATATTCACGGGGTCACTTTGGTGGGCGTAGTTGGCTGCGATCATGCGCTCGGCATGCCGGATTTTCGCGCATCAGAACGCGTCTTTCAGCTGCTTACTCAGGTCTCGGGACGCGCCGGGCGCGGCGAGCTTCCGGGAAAGGTGATCGTGCAAACGTATCATCCAGACCATTACGCGATTGAATACGCATCGAAGCATGACTTCCACGCATTTGTGGAGCGCGAGCTGAAGTACCGCAGGTGGATGCACTATCCGCCATTCAATGTGCTGGCGAATGTGATGATCCAGAGCCAGCATTTTGAAGAGGCCGCAGGATGGGCGGCGAAGCTGGGACAATGGTTCCAGCAGACGCAGCTGACGGGTCTGCGCGTACTTGGCCCGGCGACTGCGCCGATTTCCAAAATCAAACGTATTTATCGCTTTCATCTGGTGATGAAGGCAGAGAAGCGCCAATTGCTCGCCAAGACTCTGCGCGCAATGCTGGCGCATGCCGAAGAGGCCGGGATTCCGCGCAGAAATTTAATTATCGATGTGGATGCGGTGAGCTTGATGTAGGTCGCATGTCAGCGACCGCACATCAAGCGATGCAGCTTTAATCAATTACGAATCGAGCAGGTGAAGTTCCTTGCCGGGCTTGAAACGGACCGCCTTGCCCGGAGTGATGGTCACTTCGGCTCCGGTACGCGGGTTGCGACCGATGCCGGTTTTACGGGGGCGCACATTGAAGACACCGAAGCCCCGCAGCTCAATACGGTCGCCTGCGGCAAGCGCCTTCTTTAGACTTTCAAATACAGTGTCCACTGCGGATTCCGCTTTATTGCGTGGAAGGCCTGTGCGCTCGATGACGTGATGGATAATGTCTTGTTTTATCAACGCGTTTCACCCTCTTTTGCAAGGCTTTGCCTGCAGGATTTCCAGTCACCAAGGATGGTAGAAAGCTTTGACACCATTGTCAATGGACCAGACCTCACATAAGATGCACATTTTGGAGAGATTATTCTTCTTTTTTTGATTTCGGTTTACTTTTAAGGAACGGGGTTAAGGAGTTTCATGTCAATTAAGAGCGATCGTTGGATTCGTGAGCAGGCCACCAAAAAGCAAATGATCCACCCTTTTAGCGAAAAGCAAGTAAAAGAAGGGGTTATATCCTACGGACTGTCGTCCTATGGGTACGATTTACGGGTTTCTGACGAATTTAAGATATTTACTAACGTAAACAGCGCTATTATCGATCCAAAGAACTTCGACGAGCGGTCTTTTGTGACAGTGCAGGCCGATTCGGTAATTGTTCCGCCTAATTCTTTTGCCCTGGCACGCTCGGTTGAGTATTTCAAGATTCCGCGGGATGTATTAACTATTTGTGTAGGCAAATCGACCTATGCCCGTTGTGGAATTATCGTAAACGTGACCCCATTTGAACCGGAGTGGGAGGGTTACGTGACTCTGGAAATCTCGAATACGACGCCTTTACCGGCCCGTGTATATGCAAATGAAGGATTGTGCCAGATTTTGTTTTTCCAATCGGACGAGGTATGCGAGATCAGCTACGCCGACCGGCGCGGGAAGTACCAGAAACAGCAGGGAATAGTTTTACCGAAGCTTTGATGGAAGACCGACGCAATTACGCGCAGGATTTGAGGGTAGGTCTGCTTGCGATAGAGCCGATTCGTCGCGCAGGTCTGCGCAGCATCCTTGAGGGGATTCGCGGCATCAAGGTGATTGATTCCGACCTAGACGGACTGCTGGGTTCTGTATCGCTCGATGTGGCTGTAGTCAGTCTGATGATCCCCGCGGAAATTCTGGAAACCATTGAGCGACTACGGGCCAAGGATCCCACCGTGCGCATCATTGTGATGAGCGAAGTCGGCGACGATGAGAGCGTGATTGCGGCGATTTCAGCAGGCGCGAAAGGCTACCTGCAGGATAATGCCGCTCCTGAAGAGGTGGAACGCGCGGTCGAAGTTGTGGCTAGCGGCTCGATCTGGGCGCCCAGGCGGCCGTTGTCGATGCTTGTGGATCGAATGCTGGATAGCGGTTCTCTTACTGCACGCTCGTCGCCGCAGTTTACTCATCGCGAACTGGAGGTATTGCAACTCCTGGTATCGGCCCGGTCCAACCGGGAAATTGCACAGGCACTGGGCATCGAGGTACGCACGGTCAAATCTTACGTAGGGCGAATGATGCGGAAAGTCGGTGTCGGCAATCGGATTGCGCTGTCAATGCATGCTGCCAAGCATACATTGGGCGGTGGCCCGGAGCACAATACCTGACCGTATTTTCATCTGTGCTCTGGGACGCTAAAACCTGCTAATTGAATATAAAGGGCTTACTTAGGTCCATCCTACCTCGGTTATCTTGTTCATTAACAGCGAAAGCCGTACAAATGCTTCTAGCAACAACGCAGATCTGGGGAACGGGGCTGACGGCAGGGAACTGCAACTCAGCCCCATTTTTTTGTTCCACATTTTATTTCTTTATTTTCCTCTATTTCATCCTTGACTCAACCCGCGCGAGGTTTCTTCGCATCCCAATGTTTGGTGATTGGCTTGCCAGGATCCTGCCGCAGTCGGCATTTAGTCTGAACATGGGATAGGGTGCCAAGAGTCATAAATTCATTTGAAGATCGTAAGGAGAACGAAAGCAGAATGAAAAAATTATTTGCGTTGCTGTGTATTGCAGGAATGAGCTTGCCTATGTTTGCGGCGAGCGACAAAGCGGCTCTCTCTGAAAGACTGGAAAATTCGCGGACCGTTATTGATGAGATCATGCAAACCCCGGATAAGGGCATTCCGAACGATATCGTAAAGCAGGCTACCTGCATTGCGGTGATTCCCAGCATGAAGAAAGGCGCATTCATCGTAGGCGCACAGTATGGTCAGGGCGTAGTAACCTGCCGTACTGGCCGTGGATGGAGTGGCCCAGTATTTATTCGTATGGCTGGCGGCTCGTTCGGCTTCCAGATTGGCGGACAGGGAACGGACCTGGTATTGGTTGCAGTGAATGATAAAGGGCTTCAAGCTCTTCTAAAGAGCAAGTTTAAGATTGGCGGCGATATTGCTGCATCAGCAGGTCCGGTTGGTCGTAATGCCCAGGCATCGACAGATTTATCTCTCCATGCAGAGTTGCTGACATACTCTCGGAGCAAAGGGTTGTTTGCTGGCATCGATCTTGATGGTACGACCGTCAGCCAGAATACCGAGGATACTTCGATATTCTATGGCGGTCCGCATACCTTTGAAGAGATTCTGAAAGGCAACGTTCTTCCACCGGAGGAATCAAAACCGTTTCTGCGTACTATCGCGAAGTATTTCCACATCTCACAACAGCAGTAAATCGGCGCTAGCCGCAACAGCAACGAAAAGGGTCGCCTAGCGACCCTTTTTTGTTGCGTGGACATTTAAGCAGACTTATACATTCCTTTCACATTTACACTGAGAATGAATCAGGTATATGCAAGAGAATATTGAGTTTGCCGTAGTCTGGTTGCTGATTCGGGCGCTTGGCTTGCTACCGAGGAGGATTGCGCGCGGTATTGGCGGATGGGTGGGCGCACTGGCATTTCGCACCTTGCCCCGGTTACGGAGTGTAGGATCCAGAAACCTGGAAATCGCCTTTCCAGAGTGGAGCGATGTCCAGCGGCAGGAGGTTTTACGCAGGCTTTACCGGAATTTGGGATGGCAGCTGGCCGAGTTTTGTCAGATGCCTAGCTACACTCCGGAAAATACGCGCTCGTTTCTTCGTTACGATGGGCTGGAGCGCTACCTGGCCGCTCGTGACAAGGGCAAGGGCGTGCTCATCGTCACCGGTCATCTGGGAGCCTGGGAGCTATCGAGCTTCTACCATTCCCTGATGGGCCACCCGATGAGCATGATCATCCGACGTCTTGATAACGCTAAAGTAGACCGATTGGTGAATCGTATTCGCTGTCTGCATGGCAATCAGGTGTTGCACAAGGACGATTTTGCGCGCGGATTGCTGGGAGCCATGAGGAAAGGGGAAAGCGTTGGCATCCTCATGGACACGAACATGACCCCGCCTCAGGGGGTTTTTGTACCTTACTTCGGAAGGCTGGCGTGCACCGCGTCAGGGCTGGCGCGTGTTGCACTAAAGACCGGAGCGTCAGTCCTGCCGGGCTTCATGCTTTGGGAAGAGGTGGAGCGAAAATATGTGCTTCACTTTGGGGAAGAAATCGTTTTTGACCGTACGGGCGATGATGAGGCCGATGCGGTGAGTAATACCGCCAAATGCACGGCGGCAATCGAGGCGTATGTAAGGCGGTATCCTGATCAGTGGCTGTGGGTGCACCGGCGGTGGAAGACGCGTCCGGAAGGCGATGACCCGATGTATTAGCTGGTAGGACAAGCTAAAAAATTAGACCACGGATCGCTCCGATCCGCGCTATAGCTCTACAGTCGTGGTGACAAAAATTCTATGAAAGACCTTTCAAGGGCAGGCTGATGCGTTTGCAGGAAATTGCGGTTTCGATTGGCGCTGAGGTTCTTGGCCGCGGCGACATCACGATCGTATGCGTTGCCGAGGCTGCTCAAGCCACTCCGGATTCGCTTGTCTTTGCAGAGGATGAGCCGGCTTTAAGTGATGCGATGTGCTCGGATGCCGGTGCCGTGCTGCTTACGGAAGAACTGGCAGAGCGCGCATGGGCCGTGAAATCGTTGCTGGTGATGCGACAGCCAC
>DATHQH010000119.1:0-18598 GCA_035482895.1 Alloacidobacterium sp.
CCCGGAGGCCAGATGCGGAATGATTCGACACGAGTAATGGATGCATTTCTGACGGCTTCCACGCTGCCGAGGAATTTTCCGCTCGCAGCCTCATAGAAGTTCACGGTCAATGAATCTTCGTTGTGTTTCCAGCCGATCAGATATTCTCCGGCGCCTAGCTGCAGATCGCCAATCTTCACCGGAACCTGCGCAATGAAAAAGTGCGAATATTTACCCTCGGCGGAATATCCGGCAGTAATCAAAACAACGCCTGCGATGTATTTGCCTCTGCCATCCGTAATGCCGGAAGCGGTCCGCAACTCCGTCTCAATGCGCTCCTGCACGACCGGCGCACGTGCAGGAATCAGCCCCTTTAATTCCGCATCTGTCGCCACGCGCCACGCGCCCGATTTTGCCTCCTGCGCGAATAAGGAAATAGCGACAGCAAAAAAAAGCAACAAGGCAAGCGCCCGCCTGGTGTGAATTGCGATCTTAGTCAAGGTGCACAATCCCCCGCTGCAGCGCAGTCGTCGCAGCCTGTGTTCTATCGCTCACGCCCAGCTTGCTGAGAATGCTGTTGATGTGGGTCTTTACTGTAGCTTCGGAGATGAATAGATCCCCCGCAATTTCCTTGTTGCTGCGCCCGCCGACGATCCGCTTCAGCACATCCAGTTCGCGGCCTGTGAGCGAGGGGCCGCCCATGCGCTCGGCGAGTCGTTCCGCAACTACCGCGGGAATACGCGACTTGCCGGCATGAACCGCGCGTATCGCCTCCGTCAGCTCGTCCGCGTTCATGCCTTTTAACAGATATCCTTTCGCGCCTGCCTGCAACGCGCGGTAGATGTCCTCATCGCCGTCGAAAGTTGTCAGCACAATGATGCGTGCCGCTGGAAACTCCTCGCGGATTTGCGCAATGGCATCCACACCGTTCTTATTCGGCAATCGCAAATCCATCAGCGTAATGTCCGGACGATGCGTGCGATATAGATCGACCGCCTGCTCGCCATCCGACGCCTGCGCAACAACCTGCATACCCGGAAGCGTACCGATCAGAGCGACCAGCCCCTGGCGCACGATGTGGTGGTCATCCACCACCATGATTTGAATCGACTCGGCCATATACTCCTTCTTAAATCGACACTTCGATCTGAATCTCCGTGCCTTTATCTTTGGTCCCAGTCACTTGGAAACGAGCGCCGATCTGCTCTGCGCGTTCACGCATGCCTGCGAGGCCAAAGTGTCCGTTTCGCTTGTAGTCATCGAGATTGCCCTCAAACCCGCGACCATCATCCTTGATTGTCATGCGAAGCAGCTTTTCCTGAAACAGTAAAGTAACGTCTGCGTGTTCAGCCTGCGCATGGCGAACGATATTCGTAATGGCTTCCTGGCCGATGCGAAGCAGCTCTGCCTCAACGCGCGCATCGATCGGCCGAAACGTTCCGCTCACCTGCACGCGCGTCTTTACATCGCTCGTTGCCGTGATGCGTTCGGCAGCATGCGTGAGAGCCGCCGCAAGATCATTCTGCGCGGCTCCCTGCGAGCGCAGGTTCCAGATGGAACTGCGTGCCTCCGCCAGGCATTCGCGAGTCAATGTTCGCGCCTGTTCCAGATGTTCCCGGGCGGCATCTGTTGAAGAGCTCAGCAATCGCGATACGACTTCCAACTGCACCGAGACTGCGACAAATCCTTGTGCCAGGGTGTCGTGAATCTCGCGCGCGATGCGATTGCGCTCAGCGAGGACGGCGCTGAAACGCGACTCCACACTATGGACCCGCCAGCGGTAGGCTTCATAGGCTAAAAGCAGCGCGGAAGCAGCCAGAAGCAAGTAAAACCAATAGGTCTGATAGAAATGCGGCCGCAGCCGAAAGCTGAACGCCGCAGCCTGTTCGCTCCAAACACCATCGTTGTTGCGTGCCATGACGCGAAAGGTGTGGCGCCCTGGAGGGATATTTGTGTAATACGCCACGCGCCGTGTACCGGCATCTACCCAGTCCCGGTCAAACCCATCAAGCTTATAGCGGAACCGCACCTTTTGCGGAGCAACGAAACTCAATCCGGCATACTGGAATGCGAAGCGCGTATGGCCTGGTGCAATCTCGGCGGCTGATTGTGCTTGTATTGCAGTGTCATCGACCAGGACCTGTTCCATGGCGACCAGCGGAGGCACACGATTTACCGGCATGCGAGCCGGATCAACCGTTGTCACGCCGCGTAACGTCGCAAACCAGAGCGCCCCGTCTTTTGTCTTCCAGGCTGCGGGATGACCTCCGCTGCTGCATTCGCGGATACGCATTCCATCGGCCGTGCCGAATACATCTGGCGTGATGGAGTCCAAAGAGCCTGCCGCCATTTCATTGAGTTGTTTCTTGTTGACACGAAAAATTCCCTTGCTCGAGCCGAGCCAGAGATATCCGTCGGCGTCTTCCAGAATGCCGTAGATATCCTGCGGTAGATGAGTGCGCGCAATGGGAAAACGAATGAAATGGCTGCCCTTTCTTGCATTCAATCCCCCACCGCTTGTGCCGATCCAGAGCGTTCCATCCAAATCTTGATACAGCGCTGTAATCACGTTGCTGGAAAGGCCTTGCTGCGTGGTGTCGTTCAAGAATTTGTCGTTTTCAAAGTGCGTTAAACCGCCAAGAGTTCCGATCCACAAACTGCCGTCTCTGTCTTGCAGAATGGCTCCCACCAGATCGCTGCCCAGGCCGTCTGTTGCTGCATACGTTGTGAACGTGCCATTCCTGTACTGCGAAAGTCCGCGGCGCGTGCCAATCCACAGTGCGCCGTCGCGATCGATGTAGAGTGATCGCACAAAATCGTCAGCGAGACCATCTGCCGAGGTAAAAACCGTTGCATGGTTTCCGCTTACGCGATTCAGTCCATCCGGAGTGCCGATCCAGACATCACCACTGGCATCATCGGTCATCGCAAGTGCGACATTGCTCGATAAACCGTTGGCAATAGAGAAAGAAGAGAATTGGCCATTCGCGTATTTGTTGACGCCGCCGCCATTGGTGCCAACTAACACTGTACCGTTGCGTTGCTGATACACCGAGCGAATCACATCATCTGTCAGCCCGTCCTGCGAGGTATAGGTTGTGAACTTTCGATCGCGTAGCACGCTCACACCTCCCGACTCGGTGCCCATCCAGAGGCTGCCTTCGCGATCTTCGTAGAACGCAAGCGCCTGACTGCTGGAAAGGCCTTGTTTCGGTGTAAGCGCAGAGACTTGTCCCGCAAAAACGCGGGCAATGCCGTGATCGGTAGCGGCCCAGATGGCGTGTTGACGATCTTCAAATAATACGGAGATACGAGATCCCGGCAAACCTCCCTGTGTCGTAATAACTCGCGTGGATTTGCCATCGTATTCACCCAGCCCGCGCGTCGTACCGATCCATAGATGACCATCGCTGGCACTCAGCAGACTGGTAATGTCGCTTCCCAGTGCGTCAGGCAAATGGATGGCAATAGGAGGGCCGCCTGAAGGTATGGTTTTTAGACCCGTATGAAATCCTGCCCAGATCCTTCCCTGTGCATCGGAGGTAAGTGCCTGGGCCTGCTCCCCTGTGTTTACGATCGCAAGGATGGATGCGCGTCTCGAGTCAATCTTCAACACGTTATTCCCGGAACCGATCCATAACAAACCGTCCGGCGTTTCTGTCATCGTACTTGTGGCTGATAACCCTTGCGAGAATGGAAGCGCCAGAAAATGCTCGTCAACATACTTGCCCAGCCCCGCGGTTGTCAGCGCCCACAAGCGGCCATCCCGACTCTGATAGACCGACTCGATGGAATTCGCGGGCAAGCCCTCGTTTGTTGTAAAGAGCTTGAATTGGCCATTCCCCAGGCGAGTGAGTCCACCGGAAGTACCGATCCATAATGCCGCCTGTTTGTCTTCAAACAAGCTATAGATCAGATCGCTACCGAGCTGCGGCGTATTGCCTTTATCAAAGACTGCGAACTGCACACCATCGAAGCGGACTAGTCCAGCCTCTGTGGCGAACCACAGGTAGCCGTCGCGCGTCTGCAACACCGCATGAACTGTGTTTTGCGGCAGCCCATCGTCGGTCTGCCAGGATTGATAACCATAGTGCCGGAGCGGATAACGTGGGTCGAGCGCAATTGCGGGCAAGGCGGTCAAAAAGAACAAACCTATCCAGCAGGCATTCCAAATATGGCGGCGAATGTGCATTTAACGGCTATCCGAATACTACACATCCAGAGTGCGGCGGAATACTCCATCAAAAGGTTGAGTCTGCTCTACACCTTGCTCCGTCGGCGCTTTACCCATACTTTTTCGGCCGCAGGCGCGCCGACAGTGAAATTGCCGTTCGCTGTTTCCACGGCAACCGTTTGATCATAATTTTTCTGGACAACGCGAACCGCACCGTCCGGCTCGATGCCTACCTGATGAAGAAAGCGCAGTAGTTTTGGGTCGCGTTCGTACAAGCTGCATACGGTATAGTCTGTAAGCTCTTTTGCCTCGGAAAGCAGTTGCAGGCCATGTTTCTGTCGCTGTTGGGGAGTTTCCGGCAATACAGAATTGCCATGTGGACAAGTCCCCTTCTCACCCAGTCTTTCAAGCAGTCGGGCTTCGAATTCAGGGGAAACGGCATGCTCAAGCCGCTCCGCCTCGTCGTGCACCTCATACCAGGGCATGCCAAACATTTCCGACAGCATGCGTTCAATCAGATGATGTCGCAATGCTGTGCGGTAAGCCGTCTCCTTGCCCTTCGCTGTGAGCCGGATGATACCGTCCGCCTTCACATCGACATAGCCGTCGCGCTTCAGCCGGCGAAGCGCCATCGAAACGGCAGGCGCAGACACAACAAGCCAGTGAGCAAGAGTGGCGGAGATAACCGTCTGGCCTTCGCTCTCGGCTTCCAGAATCGCCTTGAGATAATCCTCTTTGGAAACGCTGATGGAACTCTTCACTCCAAGCAGGATAACGTTTGAACGTGCCTTGGAGCCAGCCTTCTATCTACTCGGCCTTGCTGAGCCCACTCTTTACGCCACCTGCTTGCTTGAGAACACTGTCTGGGCGCCTCTCACCGCGACGGCGCACTATTGAAAAGGTTAATCGCGCTTGTCCGCCACCATGCGCTGAAACTCAGGAGTGTCGCGAAGGATAGCGAATTCCTTCTCGCCCATCAGCTTCTTGCGGTCGCTGAATCCCTCATTGAGCGCTTTGCGCAGATACAGTAACGCTTCGTCTTTCCTGCCCGCCTGCGCATAGGTCTTCGCCAAAAGATAATTGAGGGTCGCCATCTCGCGAGAAGGCCCGATCTCTGCAATTTTTGTGGATGGATCTGCCTCAAACACTTTTGGATCGAGTGCCAGGGCCACACGATATGCTTCGGCGCCTTTTTTGTACTTCCCCTGTGCCAGGTATGCCGTACCTAGATTGCTATAGAACATGGCGGCTTTGGGGCTGAGCTTGATTGCCTTCTTGTAGGCGCGCTCTGCGTCGTGATAAGCCTTTTGGCCGTAGTAAACCGCGCCTAGGTTATTAAGTGCCTCCGGATAACCGGGATTCAGCTTAAGAGCCCTTTCATAGTCCTTCTCGGCTTCTTTCAGGTTGAACATATGATGGTAGGCGATGCCCATTTTGTTCCATAACACAGGCGAATCGACCGGCCCTTGACTGTAAGCGTCGATCGCGGCCATATATCTCTGATGCGCCATCATGAGATCGCCCTGCATCTCCGGGCTAAGCCCGAAGTGCGGCGACTCATCTATGGCCTTGACCGGTGGCTGTTGGGCATAGCTGGCAAATGCAAAGACTGAATCGGGGGTTTGCGCGCTGGTGTTCAGCGGGAATATAAACATGAGCGCGAATACTATGACGCTGGTGTAAGCGCGTCGAGCGGATGTGGAGTGAAACCAGCTCATGGCTGCCTCCTCCTCTGGATCGAAAATCCAGATGGATTGTGACGGACCATTCGGCATTCGGCCAAGCATCTGGGAGTTCGAGACTCGCTACCATTTCACCCGTCAACCCTGAAATGTCAGCACAGCGTCATGTGCAGGAGAGCCCGGTCTTTGGCCAACTATTGTAGCGCAAAGCCCGAAGAAAAGGCGAATCGGCCTGACACGCTAAATCCGGTCGACGTATATACGGGTTCCGCGTTTCGGGCCCACTCGCTGGCGTGAACACATCTTACTCGCTCAAGCTATTGAATCCATGGCATTTGAAGGGAAACAACTTGGCCGTCATAGATGACGGCAGGATTATGAGTGCGGCTAGTCCATGACGTTGCAGAACCCGCGCGCTCACGTATTGCTTCAGCAACCCCACCGCGTGCGACGGATGACTGTGCATTATTCAGTAGCTAAATGTCTTGTCTCGCGAGGACACGAGGCATGGGTGAAATGGAGATATGCAGTCACTGGTGGGTTCTCAATGCTGTATAAATCCAGGAAAATCACCAATGACCAGATGGCAGTAACTGCAATATCGACAGTGCGACGTCAAGCCCGAACGTTGCGTAGCAAATCCTTCCATAGCCACATAGAGAGAGCCAGGAAAAGCTAAAGAGCAATAAGGAGCTTGAATCAGTTACTCCACCGTCAACCTTGGAACCACTGAGCAAATTATAGGTAGTTACTGCCAAGCCTATCCGATACTTTCAAACGCAGTAGTAATAGATTTGACCGTTTCATCTATGGCACTTCATCTCTAATTCATGCAAACAGTGAATGATCGGCAGTACCTCAATCCGGAACCGCGATTGGAAACCCGGGGAAGCATTGACTCACGCCCTGTCTTTGTATAATCTTCATACATCCAACAAGAAGTTAAATGTTGCGTGCCTGTCGGTGCCAGGCATGTTTCACATTCATACCTTCTGCCGATGGCAGTGCCGCAGGTGCGCCTACATGGCAGATTAGAGCAGGGTAGTGCCCGCTAGTATAGTGGCGCGCTCTCCAAGTTAAGGATACAAAGACTGCCAAACTTGAAGAGGTAATACCGATCTAAGAACTGCTTGTATGAAAGCCGTTTAGCCTTGATTCAGATTCGCGCAACTATCTTTGCTTGAGCGAAAGTCGTAGTGGAGCTGTCTCACAACTCACATTCAAACAACTCGGAGTGTACGTGCCAGATAGCCCCCATATTTTGGTAAACAGCCGTGTTCTCATGCTCAAGGCGAATGGGCAAAAGCGGGTAGCAGAAGAACTAATCCATCGAATACCTTCATTAACTTCGGTAACTCCACCGAGCAAACTTTCTTCAGGCTTACCGGGTCACATGTGGGAGCAATTCCAACTGCCGTTGCTGGCAGGAAAAAATCCATTGTGGAGTCCCTCCACGTCCGGGCCAGTGATGCATAGCAATCACGTTGTGACCATGCACGACACAGCCTTCATCGATATCCCACAGTATTTCAGTAAGTCGTTCGCGCGCTGGTATGCGTCGATGACAAAGAGACTCGCCCGATCGGCCCGTCACATTGTGACCGTATCCGATTTCACCAAAAAGCGAGTGGTCGAAGCGTTTGGAATCGAGAGCCGCAAGGTTACAACCATTTATCTGGGAGTAACAGCCGCTTTCCGCTCGCGGAGCAGCGAAGACATTGCCCAAGTTCTGGCGCGACACCGCATCGACAAGCAGCCTTACATTGTAGGATTTCTCGGAACGGATCCCCGCAAAAACACGGCCGGGCTCATGAAGGCGTGGGTGCAATCAGCGGCCGCTGCGCACGGCGGGAAACTGTTATTGTTTGGCCGGGCTGCCAACCTTTCTGTGTTTGCAGAAAGCGACTCGCCACAGGAAATAGAGGGCGTCGTTCGCCTGGGCGCAATCGACGATGACACTCTTGCCACGATCTACAGCGGCGCGCGTGGATTTGTTTTTCCCAGTTTCTACGAGGGCTTTGGTCTTCCTGTGATTGAGGCTGCGCATAGCGGCTGCCGTGTAGTCACGTCCAATACAAGTTCTCTGCCTGAAGTAAGCCCCTCGGACTCGATTTTTCTCGACCCATCCGACACACATGCCATTGCAGATGCAATTCAACACCTGTTTGCGACACCAGATACAGGTGAAGCCAAAGCTGCACGTATCGACGAAATGAAGAGGTTTAGCTGGGATAGGGCGGCGGCTCGATATGCACAACTTTTTGCGGAAGTCTTCTCATCATGAAGAGCCGCCCGAAGATCTATCTTGCTGCTGAAGCGGCGGGCGGAGTAGCTCGCCATGTGATCGATCTCTACTTCGGCCTTAGAAAAAGGAATTGGCCGGTTCAGGTCATCCTTTCACCGACCCGAATGGAGCCGATGTACCAAGCCGAGATCGCCACGATTCCGGCTGCGCATCTCCTCATTCTCCCTATGCAGCGCGGCCCCCACTGGAGCGATCTTGCTGTCATGGCACGGCTCCGAAACCTCTTCCGCAATGCTCACGGACGTTATCTGCTGCATGCCCACTCCACGAAGGCCGGCCTGCTGGGAGCGGCGCTACGCCCATGGATACCGAAAAGCCTCTACACGCCCCATGCCTACCGCAGTGTTGATCCGACTCTGTCTCCAATGAAACGGCGGTTGATCCAGGCTGCCGAGCGAACCTTTAGCAGCACCTATGATCGCGTCATTGCCGTGGCCCCGGCGGAATATGATCATGCGATCACACTAGGCATCCAAGCCGACCGTATTCGTCATATTCCAAATGGCGTCCGGGTCGACGCGGAGGGCCTCAAGAACCGTCCTTTCAATCCAGGTGCTCGCGGAAAGCTGACCCTGGGATTTGTCGGCAGATTGGCACGGCAGAAGAACCCACTCCTATTTCTGGAGGTGTTGCGCGAGGTGGCCGCCGTACGGCCGGATGTCCGCGCCGTCATTGCAGGGGATGGGCCGCTCAGGACCGAACTGCAAGCATTCGCGGAACATTCCAGCCTGGCCCATCGCATCGACTGGCGGGGCACCGTGCCATTCGCATCGGTCTTCCATCACATGGATGTTATGGTGCACACAAGCTTTTATGAAGGAATGCCCTACTCCCTGATCGAGAGCGCCGGCTATCGGATACCCATCGTCTCAACGAAAAATGACGGATCGGCAGCCATCCTTGGCGAACTTCTCCCGGAAGCAATCGTCGATTCCTTCGACGCGAAAGCACTAGCGGCCCGCGTGCTTTCATTATGTTCAAACCCCGCAGTTGCCGCAAGGCAAATGGATGGGCTGGAGAAGATCGCCGACCACTTTTCCATCGATCGCATGGTTGAATCGATCGAACGAGAATATGAAATCTTATTGGCGCAATAGGAAGAGCTGCTCGTGGACTTCCTAGAAGCGCAGTATACGAGTCGGGTCAATTCTTCCTTTAAGTAAATCGCCAAAAGCCAGGACATTTCCCCGAAAGCGGCCCGTCCGATCATCGCGGTCACTCGGTATGCTAAAAAGCGTGCGGCGAAGATTCCTTGTAGTGGATAGCACCCAGTGATGAAAGATCACTCGCAAGAGTGTTGGCTTGTCATTCTTCCTCCATAGATACAAAGGATTAATAATTTGAGAATAGCCAAACTTTAGCCCCGATGTTCTTCCCGTCGGAGTCGCGAGGTGAGCGACACAAGTCCCTGCATTCAGAATGATCTTTCCATGCTTGAGACAATTCGTAGCAAAGTCGTAGTCTTCAAGCCATCCATAAAGCGGGAGATTTTCATCGAAACGGATCGATGAAAAAACGCTTGCCCGCGCAAAGATATTGCACCCGTAAGTCTCCTGGTGGTCGCAATTTTCGGAGCTAGGCCTATAGGAGACCGTCAGGCCTTTTGCAAACTCGCGGTCCAGTCCTGTATCCCCTTGAGCTCCATCTGCAACGATGAATCCAGTTGCAGCTACAACATCTCTTGAAGAGTCTAGCAACGACTCCATGCTCTCTATATAGTTAGAAGCTATTTCCACATCGTCATCCAGAAACAACGTATATGGTGTTTGCACCGAAGAAAGTGCGGCGTTGCGCTGCACCGTGAGTCCTTTTCGCGAGTTGAGAACAATCCGTACTGATGGAATGATCTTGGTCTCTTCGGCAACATGCTCTTCATCGTAGACAGAGATCACAATTTCACGCGGCTGGCGCGATTGCCTGGATATTAGAGACTGTACTGTCTCAGCAAGTATATGAGGCCTGTTGGCAGAACAGATTACCACGGTCGTATTCAAAGAAATCTCCAAAGCATAACGGGCTACAAAAAACCAAACTTACAAGCCGCTCAACCCCTATATCGCGAGGTCTCTACAAATGTAATAAGTGGGCTATTGCGAAGCCATGCATCGTAGTAGCCAGATAACTTACCATACGAGTTATCGAACGCCACAACATCTCTTCCAAGAAATACCGACAAGAGCATGGCATGAAGACGATCTGTATAAATGCGCGGCGCGTTGGAGAACATTTTTATGCCGTTCTCAACAAAACTGTCGCGAATTGGATACCACAGTTTCTGCATACGAACAGGAACACCGGTGCGGCTACTGAACTTTGCTATCCTGTAGATGAGATGAAATGCCAGGTGATCGCGAAACGAAAATGAGTCGTTCCAATCCACTGCAGTCGCCGATTTATCAGCAAGAGTAGATGGCATCCCTTTGGTTTCTATATCTTTTCTAAAAAAATAGAGGGGCTCGCCCGAGCCCGTTGCGGGATTCGGTGATAATTTGCCCGCCAGCTGATGAGCCATGTCTGGCATCATCGTAACGGTATGCAGCCCGCAATCCACCAGATGCTTTAACGACAGCTCATCCCGCGTATATATGCTCAGTCGCTCGTGTTTTGATAATGTCGCGCATGTCTTGGTTAGCTTTTTGTGGTCCGAGAAGTGCACAGTCTGCGGCAGTACTATGATCTGATGATTCGGGTATTGTTCTACGATCTGCGTCAACAACATGAGATGCTCGGGGTAGATATCGCCGAAGTTGCCGCCGCCGTGAAACATGAATATGTCTTTTTCGCCGAGATCGCTGATCTGTCGAGGAAAATCATGGTAAGTAAATCTGTTCCGAACGTTGATTCGATAATCCTTGAAGAATTCTTCTGTGCCTAGATTTATGAGTAAGTCACCGATATTTGGATGGAGAGGATAGTCAACATAGATTACTCGCCGATCCGGAGTAATACCTTCCGCAATTGCATGAAGTCGGGCTTTGAGTGAAAATAGAACATTATTATCAGAAGCGGTCAAATTTATCCTCGCCATCTTTTGTTTAACCAGTAACATCTTTGATTGAAAGTGAAGGATATTCACCTATTTGTGCTGCTAATGGGCATATACCGGCCAAATGCAAAGGCTAATGATTTAAACTAAGGCGTTAGAAGTATGCCTGAGCTTTTCGATGATTGAAGCGTCGACCTGATATACGCGCATATACTTCTCGAGTACCGCTTCTTCGGTAAATTGGTTTAGGACGGAGCTCGCGAGAGGCGCCGATTCTTTCCACCGGCTGCTGTCTGCGAGCGCGTCATTCATGGCTTTTGATAATTCCGCTACGCTCCCGGCAGAAAAGAATTCCACAACATTACTTAGTTGCGCGATTTCAGGAAGCCCGCCGACGCGCGCGCAGATGAGTGCTTTGCCGGCGTGGAGACTCTCGACGCATACATAGGGCAGCGGCTCGGCCCACTGTGATGGGATCACCACTGTATCAACCGCAGCATAAAAATCGGGAGCGGCGGTAAATCCCATCCATTCAATTCTAGGATCAGGAAATTGATCCTGAAGGCCTTTTACATATGCCTCGATGCCCTTTCCCGCTATTTTTAGCCTCCAATTGGATTGAACAAGTAACTGCGTCGCCCCTAAGAGAGTCTCGATACCCTTCTCTTCTTCGATTCTTCCAATAAATCCGAAGGTCAGGACGGCTGGATCTTTGCTGGTGGCCAATGGCGAAGCAACACGGGTATTCTTCACAGCCTGAATATTGTAGATAACTTCAGGGGGTACATTTTGAAAGTATCCGAGACGTTTATGGTGATCGAGCGTGTAATTGCTGACGGAGACAAGCGCATCCGGCATGCGCGAGGCACCCTTACGGTTGAAAGTCAGCACCCTGCAATCCGAGCAGCGCTTTTCGCACGCGCCGCCCCTGCGAAACAAACTGTATCGGGAGCACATAAGGTAGTAATCATGCAATGTATGTACCAGATGGATGTTGCGCCGCTTGACTTCGCGCCAGGCCGCAACAGAAAATCCGCTGATATTATGCGTGTGCACAACGTCCGGAACTTCTATGTCCAGGATTCTGCCGATCCTCCGGGCAGCCTTACGATTCCACATCTCGCGAACGTGCCAGGCGATGCGCGAAAGAGCCCCAGGCTTCTTCGCCCGATTGAAGGGCCAGTAAAAATTGTCGAGAGGAAGACGGTATACCCGCACACCATTCCGCTCCTCTACACGCTCTTCCGCTTCCGGATGCAGGCTGATCACAACCACGTCCAGGCCTTTGTCCACCATAGCTTCGGCGAGCATCGCTGCCGCTTTTTCGGCGCCGCCAATCACGTGAGGGGGGTATAACGTGCTGATGACGAGAATCTTCATTTCGCCAGGATTTTCACTCCATTTGAGAATGCGCGTTTGCCTAAGTTATCTTTGAACGCGTCTTGAATCGCGTGCACCGTAAGGAACAATTTCGCTTTTCGTTGTTGTTCAAAAATTGCAACTCTCACTCGTCCCTTCAGTACACGAAAAGCTAGCCTGACACACCAATCCGGGAATCGATGCCAGTAGTGCAGCATGACCCATACGCCGTTACGCATCGAGTAGTACTGGCGCATCGGACTATAGTTCAGGGTTGTGGTGAGATAAATGCCAAACAGCGTATGGCTGCGACTGTTTCCCGGAACATGCGAGAGGATGGCGTCTTCGCAATATGCGATGACCCACCCCGCAGCGACGACGCGGAGGCAATATTCATAATCGACATAGTCGATAAAAAGTTCTTCTTTAAACCACCCTTGCGATTCAAAAATATGCAGAGGCATCAGACAACCCGAGGTCTGCGCTACCAGGTATTGATTTTTTTTGGTCCCGCGCGGCCCATCTGAAGCACCTGTGTTGCGGTTTTGAATCCGCGGAGCGACGACTGCTACCTTTTCGCTCAACGGATGCTGGTGATAGAAAGAAACCATCGTATCAACAAAGCTGAAGCTTGCTTCGCTGTCTTGATCGAAAAGCGCGACATAGCGAAAAACACCGTGCGCGGCGGCCCAGCGCACTCCCTGGTTTAGTGCGGCCCCAATGCCCAGGTTGTCGGGATTTTCAAGCAGCGTGAATGAGTATTGCAGCGCAAGCTCTCTCAGCCGGACGCGCTCAGAGTCGCTCGATCTATTATCGACCACGACTAAGCCACCAACCTGTCCTCGCAGGACGGCGATATGTTGCGCCAGCTCCTCATCAGGATGGTAGGTGACGATCACTCCGCAGACGAGATCGCTCATCGCACGCCCTCTAAAGCCGGCTGTTCTGTCCGAATGTCTCTCTGCAGCGCGATGCGAGCCAGCAGAATAAGCAGGCCTGCATTAAGAACCGCAAGAAGGCCGTCACTTGCCAGCGTCGACCATGCCGCACCGCGCCAGCCAAACTTCGGAATCCACATCCAGTTCAAACCTATGTTCAGAAGCGCCACGACAGCCTGGGCTGCCGTTCTCCAGTTCTGGTGCCCTAATCCGGTAACGGCGCTGCCGCACATCTGATGTACCCCGCGAATCAGAGGTAGCCAGCAGAGGATGTTTAGTACGGCGATGGCTCCGACAAAACCTTTGCCCGCAACGACAGGCAGTAACGGCGAGCCGAATCGGGTGACAAGCGCTATTACCAATCCGAGCGCGCCGGAGACGGCAAGAGACTTGGCAGCAAGCTTGATGACAGGGCGAATACCCTGGGGGCTTAGCACAAAGTGCCGCTGCATTACTGCCGAATTGAGCGCGCCGATGGGACTTGTCGCAAAGTCGATGACTCGGTAGGCCAGAGTATAGAAACCATTCTGTACCTCCATGCCATAGTGCGCGAGCATCATCTTATCGAGATCATTGTTGACCGCCTCGGTCGTGCCAGCAAAGGAAAAGCCCAATCCTTCCCAGAAACGGCGCTTCAGTAATCTTGAGTCGAAAGCTGCTGCCCCGATCTGCTTCCGTACATTGACATAGATGGTGACGGCGGCGGCAAATGAAGCGATAAGTACACCCACAGACCATTGCAGGGCAGTAGCATGTCCCATACCTATTTTCATAATCACGAGAATAAGTACACGGCTCAGGTTAGAAGCAGTATTCATCAGTGCCGACAAGCGCGCATTGCCAAGCGCAAAAACCATGGAGCTGCCGAGCAAAGTAATCTGGGTAAAGAGGCAGTTCGCAACGATCAGAATGATAACCATCAGCGGGCTACCAATCGAGTGCATCCATCGGCCCAGTAGCAGAGCGCTAAGCGCTGCTATCACGGTAAAGCTGAAGGTGGTCGTCAGGGCATTTCCCCAGTAGACCCTGGCCGCTTCATGATTAACAGAGACATAGCGCAAAAGCAGCATCGCTGCACCGAGAGCGCTGTAGGGTGTAAGAGTGTTGACCAGCGCGAATACTCCGGCGAAGATCCCATACTCACGCACGCCGAGAAGCCTTGCCAGCAAAACAAAATACGCTGCCTGGAAGAAAAAATTTAGCGTCCGGCCGGCAAACATCCAACTTGCACTGTGCGAGAGGCGTCCGTTTTGCCTCTTTTTTCCGCTCATGAGCTGTTCTTGAATTGGCTTTCCGGCAGCATCCTGTCGGACGTCTCTCATGGCATCTCCTGCATGTCCCACAAACTTATCTATAAACGGAGTGAGCTTGTATCTACCGATTACGGTATCTGGTCATCCGAATGGATATCTAACACGCGGTGACAAGAAGTTTATGTAATGGCAATCGCTGCCGAATGGACACACTATTTAGCTACATAAATAGCTGCGGAACTTGTGGATGCGATGAGCCCTCCGAGATTTACAGCTATATTGCGCACATAGCTGAAGGGCACATAGATAACATCGTTTGCCTCAAGTGGCATATCGGGTTGTTTGCCCTTCTGCATGTCAGCTAGAGGCAAAGGCAGTTCAACATAACTCCCGTCGGCCTGCTTGCGGATGATCCTGGCTTTGGATGGCACTGCGTTCGGCGGTGTGCTGCCAGCCAATGAAATTACCCTGAGAACTGTCAGCTGACCATCGTTGGTCGACTTCACATATCCGCCGGGACGACCCACGTCACCTAATACGTAGACAATATCGGCCTTGGGAACAATGATTGCGTCGCCCGGGTAGATCATAGGAGCCGAATCCAGTGCGGTGTCTGCATTGTTGGAAACGATGTAGGGTATTTTTTCTTTCGTTCCATGGCGTTCGATGGTCACCGTATGGTCGGCCAGATCGTTGAGGCCTCCGGCAAGCGCCAATACATCGTATACGCGGCGCGGCGTTTCAATTGCATAACTGCCGGGCGAATGCACCTGACCGAGAATCGTGACATTTTCTGTCGTGTATTGTTCGACTGTAACAATGACATGAGGCGCCAGCATCCAATGGCCGTCGATCATGTCCTTCTCAATGACGCGTGCCGCCTCATTCGGCGTAAGTCCCGTAACGGTAACATCATCACCGGCAAGAAGTTTGATCTTCCCTGCATCGGTCACGCGAATATGCTGTTCTAACTCGGGAGTATCGAAGACCTGAACGTGCACCAGGTCTCCGGGACCGATTAAAAGACTCTCCTTTTGCGCCAGACAGGGAGAGGCCAACAGGCACATCAGCACGATTCCTTTAGACAACCTCATCCTGAACTCCCTCTAGGTAGTAAGCTGATTTCTTCTGCCCGTAGTAGCCGTAGTAGCCATAGTAGGAGGCCGAGTTAGGCGAGATAGCGTTCAGTACGGCGCCAATGGCGGGCAAAGCAGGGTCTTTTGCATGGGGCAGCAAGAGCTTATAGGCCCGCTGCAGCGCAACACGGGTGGTAACTCCGGCGCGCACAACCAGAACCGTGGCGTCGGCCAGCCCTACGATTAACTGAACATCTGTGACGGGGAGCACCGGCGGGCAATCGACAACGATGAAGTCATATTCAGAGCGCCACTCCTCCATCAACTCATGCATGCGGTGCGATCCGAGCAATTCGGAAGGATAGGGGGGCACGGCACCGGCAGGCAAAAAGTCGAGCATCGGGATGCCGTCGATTTGCGCCGGCGAAAACTCGACTTCTCTATCGGCAAGCAGACTACTAAGGCCGCTTGTTGCGCCAACCTTGAGACGCTGCCGCAGGACCGGGCGCCGTAGATCGGCTTCTACCAATAAAACTCTCTTGCCAAACTGTGCGAGCGCGGCGGCAAGATTCAGCGAAATCGTAGACTTGCCTTCGCTGGGACTTCCGCTTGTCACCAGAATGACCTGAGGAGGGCGGCCGCTGCGGGCGATAAAAAGCGCGGAGCGGAGACTCCTGATGGCCTCGCTAAAGGCCGACGTCGGCGCGCTTAGCAACATGGCCGGAGTCGAAGAGTTGCTCTCGATCTTGATTCTGGGAAGAATTCCAAGAACGGGAATGCGAGCCGACTCAATCTCCTCGATGCCCTGAACCTTGTTGTCGATGGCGTCCACAAACAGGGCACTGCAAGCGCCAGAAAAGGCTCCAAGGCCTATACCCAGCGCGAGAAAGAGAGGGACATTGGGCCTGTCCGGTTTGGCTGGGGGACGTGCTTTATCCACTACTGTCAGATTGGACGAACGCAGACCTTCGAGAATGCCCGCTTCCTTCAGGCGACGGAGCAGATCCTGATACAGTTCCTGGCTCTGTGTCGCTTCCTTGTTCAATATCGCGTATTCGATGGTCTTGTCATTCAGCTTTTCCGCGGCATCGCGGTCAGCTTCGTAACTCCGGCGCGCGCCCTCTTCAGCTTGAACTGCGACCTCATAGTCATTCTTGGCTCGCGCTGCGATCCTCTGGATTTCATCCTGCAGCGAGTCCTCCACACGCTTGAGCGATGCCCGCTCTTCGATAAGCCGGGGATAGGAGGATCCGAATTTCGCGGAATCCTGCCCAATCTGCGCTTCGATCGTAGCCTCCTGAGTGCGCAGCGCCTGAATCAGTCCAAGCGAGTTTCCCGCCCCCGACGCGCTCGAGGTACCCACCGAGGTCCCACCCAACTGCGAGATCAATTCCGCGTTTCCGGTCTTGACCACCTGATAGACTGCGCCCTTCAAGACGCGGTTCGCCTGTGCCTGCGACAGAGCTGTGGTGGACTGCGCTAAGCGGTCCAGGATCGGACTATAAATGATAGGTTTACCCTGTGGGTCAGTGCCACCGACGCCAAATAAGCCCGTATTTTTCTGTAGGTTGACGACTTTCGTCTGGAGATCTTCGCTTTGTTTGCGCAGACCTCCCAATTGACCTTCCAGCCATCCCGAAACCTGATTCGTGGCAACGAACTTCGTCTGAAATGTGTAATCAATCAACGCTTGAACGAGATGATTGACGACATCCGCAGCAATCTTGGGATCGGGATTGCTGTAATCCACTTCGATTAAGCGGGTTCCTGCAATCGTCTTTACCTTCAGATTGCTGCCAAATATGGCGAGAGCCCGTTGTCGCCGCGCCGGCGAATCCTCAAGACTTGCGTGCGCCGGGTCTGGGGAACCACCAGGAGTAATTAGCCCCACCGCCCACCCGATCACGCTGAATTTCCCCCGGAAATCCCGGTTATGTTCGAGACTCAGATCCTCAATGACCTTCAATGCCAGCGTATCTGACTGTAGAATCGAGCTTTGCGTCTGCAAGTCGACGTTGACCGACAAAGAATCGGATGCCCCGCCGGCACCTCCGTCTGCGCCTGCGCCTCCCATCAAACTATCCAGGTTAAGGCCGTCTGATGTCGACTTTTGAAGCTGTACTGTGCCGGTCGCCTGATATCTGCGTGTCATAAAAACACAGGCCAGGATCGCTAGAGACAAGCAGATCAAAAAAGTGGTAATAATGGTGCGTCTTCTGCGATCGAACACTCTTAGAAGATCACGCAGAGTCGGATCCTGATCGGGGATGGAACTCATCGTCCTCGCTTCTTGATTCTCGGTTGTTGGGAACTGGCTGCGGGTAAGGCTAGATATTGCACTAACCTGCGTCCACTATACCATCGATTGTCCACACACATCGCCTAAAGGGCGGTGATGCTTGATCCCTATCATTAAATTGACAAACGAAAAAATTCATTACTAAGAAGAACTAACCTTATTGCTTTCAGGATATTTTTATTTGATACCACTGGAAAGCGAAGCCCCCGGCGCGGTCCATGAATAAGCCTTTGCACCATTCAAGCTGAGCTTCCACCATCCTCCGGCTTCGCGTTCCGGGGTAACTGACGAAGTGCTGCCTCCGGCACTCTCTACCGCGGAAGGTATTGAAAATACGTCACTTTTCAACAAGACCGTGAAATTGCGGGCACGCGGAAATGGCCTTAGCACCCATCGGCCATTTTCGAGATGAATGGAAATCATCCCATCTGTCTGGACCGGGCCAAAGTTCAGAACCGCACCCTCAGCGTTTAATCGTGGATCATTTTGTCGCGGAGGAGGCTGCGGGAGTGGCACAAAACTCACATTTGTACCCTGGCTGCCTATC
>DATHQH010000120.1:0-8120 GCA_035482895.1 Alloacidobacterium sp.
TGCATCCGCCTCAACTATTTTGCGTTTCCCCCACGAGTCGGTATTCTCTTGCTTTAGGCTCTCTGCATGCCGGATCTTTCCCTGGGAAACCTGACGACCTTGATTAAGACCTTCTTTCGCTCTGCCGCCTTTGTTGCCTTCATCACTGTGTCTGCTTTTGCGCAAACACAGCGTCCAGCATTGATTCCCGAGCCGCGAGAATTTCAAAGCAGAGAGAATCTGTCACTGGTTCACGGTGTCTCCATTTCGGTCCCGACAAAGGATGAGGACGATTCTTTCGCAGCTAAGGATTTGCTTGCATCTCTGAAAGCGCTGGGCATTGTGCAGTCTACGAAAGGCACACGTATCTATTTGCTGCGCGATAATTCTCCGGCAGGAAAGCGCGCGCTGGCTGAGGAAAAGCTCTCGCTTGAGCAGTCGAAGCTGGATGAAGGGTATGTTCTCTTCACATCAAGGAACGGCATTTATGTGATTGCGCATACGGCAGAGGGGCTTTTTTACGGAGCGCAATCGGTGAAGCAGCTGGTTTCAGGTTCGGGCGCCAACGCGGCGTTTCAGGGATGCGTGATCCGCGACTGGCCGGCAATGCGGTATCGTGGCGTGCACGATGATCTGTCGCGCGGTCCGGTGCCGACACTTGAGTACCAGAAAAAACAGATTCGGACCTTTGCGGCGTTCAAATTGAATGTGTATTCCCCCTATTTTGAGAACACAATGCAGTACACTTCGAATCCACTGCCGGCGCTGCCAGGTGGATCGATGTCGAAGGCGGATGCAGAGGCGCTGGTTGCGTATGCGAAGCCATATCACGTGACGATTGTTCCGGAGCAGGAAGCCTTTGGGCACCTGCATCACGTATTGACATGGCAGGAATATGCGCATCTGGCGGAAGTTCCCAGCGGGGCGGTGCTGGCCCCCGGCCAGACCGGATCGCTGCCATTGATCAAGCAATGGTTCACGGAGCTGGCTGCTGTTTTTCCCGGACCTTTCCTCCATATTGGCGCGGACGAGACCTTTGAGCTTGGACAGGGCCAGACCGCCGATGAAGTGAAGCAACGAGGGCTTGGTGCTGTCTACATTGACTTTCTCAAACGCATTCACGCTGAACTCGCGCCCCTAAACCGCAGGTTGTTGTTCTGGGGTGACGTGGCAATGAACGAGCCGGCCCTTGTGACGCAATTGCCGAAGGACATGATTGCAGTCGCCTGGCACTATGAGTCGGAAGACAGTTTCAGCAAATGGCTTGATCCGTACACGAATGCCGGTATGGAAACGTGGGTCGCGCCTGGTGTGAATAACTGGAATCGCGTCTATCCGAACAACAATACGGCGCTCAAAAACATGCAGGGATTCATTGCTGCGGGCCAGAAGGCCGGAAGCTCGGGCATGCTTAACACGATCTGGAACGACGACGGCGAGGGATTGTTTGCTGAAGACTGGTACGGCATCCTGTTTGGTGCTGCGGCTTCCTGGCAACCGGGAACGAGCGATATCGCTGAGTTCCAGAAAAGCTTTGGCAAGATCTTTCATGGCGATGCAACTGGAGACCTAGATCAGGCGCAACTTGCGCTGATGCAGGCTCATCTGGCTTTGGAAAAAGCCGGGGTGGAAGATGCGAAGGATGCTTTGTTCTGGCTCGATCCATGGAGCGCCGAAGGCCAGCAGACGGCTGTAAAGATAAAGCCCGCGCTTGAAGAGGTAAGGCTGAATGCAGAACGCGCGCTGACACTGATTGCACAGGCGCGGCAGGCTGCTAATCTGCGGGAACCGGAAGCTGTGGATGCCATGGAGTTGGGTGCGAGGCGCATGGATTTTCTTGCTTTCAAATTTCAAACTGCGGCAGATATTGTCGGGACATATCAGAAGATCTATCAGGAGCAGAACGATCCAGAAGCGCGCAAACGTATATCAGGAAAAATGTGGAGTCTTTCAGGCCGCGCTCTGGACCTGCGCGATGGCTACGGTTACACGCGCGATCTATTCAAAGATGCGTGGCTCAAGGAAAATCGGCCTTACTGGCTGGATAATGTGATGGCTGAATATGACACAGCCATGCAATTGTGGATCGTCCGCGCAGAGAAGCTAAGAGGAGCACGCCAGCAATGGATCGCAACGCATACGCTGCCCTCCCCGGAGTCACTCGGCATCCCGCAGGCTGCTGCTCAATAATGTGTAACGGTCATTGATGCATATACCCCTCCGCACCGTTGATCTGGTCATCGTCGTTCTCTACCTGCTAGGGATCACCTGGTTTGGCCTGCGCTTCCGCCGTAAAGGGGAGCGGTCGATGAAGAGCTACTTTCTTGCTGACCGTAATATTCCCTGGTGGGCCATCTCGCTTTCGATTGTTGCTGCTGAGACGAGCACGCTAACGATCATCAGCGTGCCCGGTATTGCGTTCACAGGCGACTTCGGCTTTCTGCAGCTTGTGATGGGATATCTGCTGGGCCGCATCGTTATCTGCATTCTGTTCCTGCCTCGATATTTTCGCGGGGAACTGATGACGGCATATCAGTTAATTGGCCAACGCTTTGGATCTCGGCTGCATCGGCTCACTGCGCTGCTTTTTCTGGTGATGCGCGCCGCAGCGGAGGGAGTGCGCGTCTTTGCGGTAGCAATCGTGGTTGGGGTTGCGCTTGGAACAGGGGACATCCCCTCGATCGTCATTTTGTCCCTGCTGACGCTGCTCTACACCTTTGAAGGCGGTATGAAGGCGGTGATCTGGACGGATGTATTGCAGATGCTGCTTTACGTGGTGGGCACTCTGGTGAGCCTGTGGTCAGTATGTGCGCATATTCCTGGCGGCGCTCATACATTGCTCTCGGTGGCTTCGTCGGCCGGAAAGCTGACGGTCTTTCACTTCTCTTTGTCGGTCTCTCAAACTTATACATTCTGGGCTGGCGTCATCGGCGGGTGCTTTTTGACGATGGCCAGTCATGGAACCGATCAGTTAATGGTGCAGCGTTTGTTAGCGGCGAAAAATCTGCGCGAATCGCGACTGGCGTTGCTTTCGAGCGGTGTAGTCATTTTTGTCCAATTCACGCTGTTTCTGTTGATCGGCGCAGGATTGTTTGTCTCTTACAGCCGGACCGGGCAGATGCCGCATGTGCCGAGCGCAGATCGCATCTTTCCTATCTTTATTGTTCGGCAAATGCCTGCGGGGATCTCGGGACTGATGATTGCGGCGATTCTGGCTGCAGCCATGTCAAACCTGAGCGCGGCGTTGAACTCGCTGGCATCGACATCGATGGTGGATTTTTATCTGTTGCGACGGCCGGATGTCAGCGAGGATCGGAAGTCGAGGTTATCCCGGTTGATGACACTGGCATGGGCGGCGGTCCTGCTGGCCCTTGCCATCGTTTCTCGCGGCAGCGGCCACGTATTGGAGATCGGACTGTCGATAGCATCAGTTCTGTGGGGTGGGATGCTGGGAGTATTTCTGCTCGGAACCCTGACAAAACGCGCAAAGGAAACTGGCACAATGATTGGATTAATTGCCGGGTGCGTATTGAATTTGTTGCTGTGGCGACAGAGCTCCGAAATACAGATGACATTCCTTGGGCATCCGTTTTTATTCCCGAAGATTGCGTGGACCTGGTATGTGGCAATTGGCGCTCTGGTAACGTTTGGAGTTGGATATCTCATGAGCCTGTTTGGAAAACATAACGGCGCGGGGAGCGTGTTATAGATGAAGCTGTTCCCGCCCAGGCTCACGCTTCTGGTTGCACTATGCGGGCTCATGGCTTGCTGTGCCTTTGCGCAACAGGGGGATTTTTCACGCATTGACGAACTTGTCGGTAATGCCGTGGACCAGCATCAGATTCCCGGGGCTGTCGTGATAATCGGCCACAATGGCCGGGTAGTTTTTCGCAAGGCCTATGGCGAGCGCTCGCTGGAGCCGACGCGAGAAGCGATGACCATGGATACGATCTTCGACATGGCGTCGCTCACAAAGCCATTGATGACGGCAGCGGCAGTGATGCAACTCTGTGAACAAGGCAAGCTGAGCTTTAACGATCCGGTGGCAAAGTACTTGCCGGAGTTTGCGGCAAACGGCAAGCAGGACATTACGATTCGTCAATTGCTGACACATTATTCCGGATTGCCACCTGATCTCTCGCTGGAGCAGCCGTGGGAAGGCAAAGCTGAAGCATTCAAACAGGCATTTGCGGTTCAACCTGCCACGCCTGCCGGCGTCCGATTCGTGTATAGCGATATCAACTTTATTGTTTTGGGTGCGTTGGTCGAAAAGCTTTCGGGGATCCCTGAAGACGAGTATGCGCAACAGAAGATCATCACCCCTCTTGGCCTGCGAGATACGCGCTATCTACCTCCCACGGAGTGGAGCGATCGCATTGCTCCGACACAGTACGAACACGGAGTGATGCTGCGCGGAGTCGTCCACGATCCTACGGCGCGGCGCATGGGTGGAGTGGCCGGGCATGCCGGACTCTTCAGCACGGCAGACGATGTCGCTGTATACGCGCAAAATCTGCTGGACAGACTCGCAGGAAAGCCGAGCCGGTTTCCGCTGAGCCGTGCCCTGCTGCAGAAAATGGTGACGCCCGAGCAGCCTGTGACGGGGACAGCGCTTCGCGGCTTCGGATGGGACATCGATTCTCCTTATTCGAGCAATCGCGGCGAAATTTTTCCAGTGGGCTCGTTTGGTCATACAGGATTTACCGGCACGTCCTTGTGGATCGATCCTGTCTCCGACACATACGTGATTGTGCTGACGAATTCCGTTCACCCGAACGGACACGGGAGCACGATTGCTCTGCGTGCGAAGATTGCCGATGCGGCGGCCATCGCTCTGGGAATCGTTCCTGACGATGGGGAGTTGTCGGCACGGCTCACCGGGTATAACGAATCCCTGAGCGGCATGCGCCATTGGCCTGCTCGCAATGCCGAGGTTAAGACCGGAATTGACGTTCTGGAAGAAAGCGGTTTTGTAGCTCTGCATGCGATTCCTAAAAAACATACCGGGTCACTGCGCATTGGACTGTTGACGAACCAGACTGGCATAGATTCGGCAGGTCGCAGAACGATCGACGTGCTTGCACATGCCGAGGGAATCGAACTGAAGGTGCTCTTCAGCCCGGAGCATGGCATCCGCGGCGCGCAGGATACGGAGAACATCGACAATGCAACCGACCCGCAGACCGGCTTGCCTGTTATCAGTCTGTATGGCGCTACGGACGCGCAAAGAAGACCGTCTCTCGATACGCTGCGCTCGCTCGATGCAGTGGTGATTGATCTTCAGGATGCGGGCGTGCGCTTTTACACCTACGAAACGGTGATGGGTTACTTTCTGGAGGCCGCAGGAAAGACGGGAACTGAGATCGTTGTTCTAGATAGGCCGAATCCTGTGAACGGAGCATTTGTTCAGGGCCCGCTTTCAGACGGCGCTGAAAGTTATGTACATTACATGCCGCTGCCGGTGCGTCATGGCATGACCATGGGTGAGTTGGCGCGATACTTCAATCGCGAGCAGAATCTGCATGCTCGACTGACTGTAGTTGCGATGCAGGGATGGCAGCGCGGCGATTGGTACGATTCTACGGGACTTACGTGGGTGAACCCTTCGCCAAACCTGCGCGACCTGGAAGAGGCCACGCTGTATCCAGCCCTGGGATTAGTGGAGACGACGAATATTTCAGTAGGGCGGGGAACTGACACGCCATTTGAAATGTTCGGCGCGCCGTGGATCGATGGCCGTAAGCTTGCACAGTATCTGAATAATCGGTTCCTCCCTGGAGTGCGTTTTATGCCGGTGGATTTTACGCCGGAGAAGCCTTATCCCTATGCTGGCCAACTCAACCATGGAGTGCGCGTGCTGGTGACGGACCGCAATGTGCTGGATTCACCTGAACTTGGAATTGAGATAGCGTCCGCACTGCACAAGCTATATCCGCAGGAATACCAGCTGGAGCACATCGCTACGTTGTTGGCGAACGGCCATATCCTTGAGCAGCTGACGAGTGGGGTCGCTCCGGCGCAAATCGCGGATGAGTGGACGTCTTCGTTGGAGGCATTTGAGGCGAAGCGGAAATTGGCTCTGTTGTACTGAGAAATAGATAAGCAACAGTTTATAGCTGCTTCAAATACGCCTTGGCCCGTTCCAGTTCGGGAAAGAGTTTCTCTTCAGCCTGGAATTCCAATGGATGCACGCAGCGACGACCGCCGCGTACCTTGACCGGATGCTTGAGATGGAGCATTTCGTGGTACATCAGGTATTCGATAGCATAGCGGGGCGTGTTTTTTCGGTCGAAGACGCGGCTCACCATGATGGTGTTATGTGCCGCATCATAGTGGCCAAGCAAGCGTCGTGCCCTATGCTCGCTCCAGGTAAGCAACGGACGTCCCATCAAGCCATGGAAAAATCGCCGGTTCAGAGCTTCAAAGACCTCGTCCAGATCGTAGTAATCGCCCTTGGAAGTAGAGATTTTTTTCCGTCCACGCATCTGTCGAATGCGCTCCGTCTGTCGTAGCACCGATTCACTCGATGCGAAGCGGCGATAACGCGCATTATGGGAAGGATCGAGCGGTTTGCGGTAGAGCTTGGCTAGCAGAATGTGCGCAATGGCGCGCAACACAGGCTCAGGCGCGCCTTCGAGCAAGTCTGAAAGATGAACCTTGAGCTGTCCTTCGCGAAGGCGAATGGTCGTATTCAAACTGGTAAAGCGGTAAAAGCGGACATGAATCGGTGGAATGGGAGCGCGCGGACGTATGGCGCGATATTGTTCCTCAAACAAACGCAAAAGCTCAGGGTTCACTCAACCTGAGCGTAGCATATCTGGAGCTGGCAAATCTCATTGCGGGCCCGTCCCGTTTTTGCCGGCTTCATCTTTATGTTCGGCGAAATATTTTGCTTGGGTTTTCTGAAGGTCTTTCAGCTCGTCACTCACGCTTTGGGCAGCCTCGACAGCAGTTTTGCGCGCGAAGTCGTAGTTCGGGTCGGGCGGGGGCTGATTGAGCGCAGCCTCCCATTTATCGCTTGCAGAATTTAGATCTTTGAGCGCCTTGCGAATGTCGGCATGTTGCCCATCGTAGGTATCAAGGTTGTCCTGCAACTCATCGACGAGTCGAGTGAACTCCTCAATTTTGGCGCGCAATTCCGCAGATCGATTTTCTGCGGTCTTTTCCGTTGAAAGCTGTTTGATGGCTGTGACGCGCTGTTCAATAAATTTCGCAAAGAGCTTAAGTCGCTCATTGGGGCGGTCACCGA
The DNA here is from genome assembly GCA_035482895.1 of Alloacidobacterium sp. Lineage (GTDB taxonomy): Bacteria > Acidobacteriota > Terriglobia > Terriglobales > Acidobacteriaceae > Alloacidobacterium. The sequence goes on from DATHQH010000120.1 coordinate 7,229, forward strand.
ACTCCCGTACCTGATCTACTTCCTCTTCATTGAGCGGATCTTTCTGTGCCTGCGCCCATGCATGCGGCGCAAAAGAGGGTAGTATAACGGCTGCGCCCAGGATGATAAAAAGTTTGCGGAAGAGGAGAAGTCTGCGCATGGAAAACTCCCTTAGCTGCCAAGTTTAGATGCTTGTTTCAGCATTTGCACGTTCGCAGATGGTGTACGGACATTTTTCTGTATGCCACAAAGGTAGAATAGTGGCGATGAAGTTAGTATTCGGCCGGAAACGCCTGGTTGTTGCAGCAATGTTGCTGCTTGCGATTGCCTTCAATACGGCAGTCGCCTTGGCGGAGGCAGTAAAAGACCTGCCCAAACCAACGGACTACGTCAGCGATTTTGCCGGCGTATTATCTCCACAAGTAAAGCAGGAGCTTAACCTGCTCGCCGGGCAAGTGGACCGTCTGGCGCATGCACAAATCGCCGTTGTCACGATAAAGACATTGGATGGCGAGTCCATTCAGGATTTTTCCGTTCAACTTTGGGATGCGTGGAAGATCGGTCAAAAGGATAGAGGCGTTCTGATTCTTTTGGCTGTGCAGGACCGCAAGCGGTGGATTACAACCGGCTACGGGCTTGAGTCGATTCTGCCGGACTCAAGAGTTGGCGATATCGGGCGGCAGATGGTTCCATACCTGCGTTCTGGCGACTATGACGATGCAGTGTCGGTAGCCGTAGGACAGATAGCGCAGATTATTGCCAAGGATGCAGGAGTAACGCTACAGCAGTCGCTGCAGACGCGCGGTCGGCCACAGCAGCAGGCGATCCGGTTAAGCTTTGGACAAATCATTATTTTCGGCATCGTCATTTTTCTTGTTATTTTGTTTTTGGCGCGCGCCGGAGGATCTGGGCT
>DATHQH010000121.1:0-6287 GCA_035482895.1 Alloacidobacterium sp.
TCGAGCTGGTCCTCCGTCGCATCGAGATCGATGAACAGGTCGTAGACTTCGTTGAGCACTTCCTGCGGACGCGCATCCGGACGGTCGATCTTGTTGATGACGAGGATGGGCTGCAGCTTCGCTTCGAGTGCCTTCGAGAGAACGTACCGCGTTTGCGGCAGCGGGCCTTCCGAGGCATCGACCAGCAGAATGACTCCGTCGACCATTTTGAGAGCGCGCTCTACTTCGCCGCCGAAATCGGCGTGGCCCGGGGTGTCGACGATGTTGATTTTCGAATCCTGGTAATAGATGGCTGTGTTCTTGGCGAGAATCGTGATGCCGCGCTCGCGTTCCAGGTCGTTCGAGTCCATCACGCGATCCGTGAGAGCTTCATTGGCGCGGAATGTACCGGCCTGACGCAGCATGGCGTCCACGAGCGTGGTTTTGCCATGGTCGACGTGGGCGATGATGGCGATGTTGCGGATCGTAGTGCTCATGGGCGCAGATTTCCTCTTCTCTTCGTAAATCAGACTTAAAAAATTTGGCGGATTGCCGCTGGTTGGACAAGCAGGCAAGGCAGCTGGATCGTATTTCCTTCATATAGTTTACCAGCAGCAGCATTTCTGCAGCCTCAAGGAGGGGGTTTGCCCTATCTCCCGAAGCAGAAAGTGAGCGGAAAAGGCAACAAAACGTAGATTTTCAGCGTCCTTCCAAAAGTGGACGTGTGAGTCGCGTTTGAAGACAATCGCCTGCTGGGAATGTTCAGGTTGTTGATCTTAAAGGTTGTTGCCTTACTGTTGCCTAAGGAGTCATGACATGAAGGACTTAAGAAGGGGATTTTCTCTGGGTGTCGCGAGCCTGTTTTTTTTGGCTTCCGCGATGGTGCATGCACAGGATGCAGGAGGTGGAGAGGCAACAGTGCGAACGCTCCAGATGGTCCCTGCACACGCATACCTGAGTAAAACTCTAGACGCGAAGAAAGCGAAACAAGGCGATCCTGTGACGGCCAAGTTGCTGGATGACGTGAAGGTTCCGGATGCGCAGGTGCTGCCAAAGGGCACCCTGTTGGTTGGGCATATCGATCAAGTGCAGCCGTCCGAAAATAAGGGCGATTCATCCGTGCAGGTGACATTCGACAAAGCGCAACTCAAAGGCGGTCAGGAAGTGCCCGTTAAGACGACAGTGATGCAGATTTCTCCTCCGAATAACGGGATGCAGGCGGCTGGCGGAGCTCCTGTTTCGGATGGCGCGCCGATGGCTGGAAGCGCGCCCATGTCAGGCGGGAGTGGTGGCCGGGGTTCGATGGCGCCTCCACCGACATCAAACGCCCAAATGCCCCCGCCTACAAGCGATACACCGGCATCGCAGCCGAGTGGCGTAGAAGGGGTGACACTGCAGAGCGATATTCATCAGTCGAACTCAGGCACTTTTGTATCAAAGGGTAGAAATGTTCACGTGCCTGAAGGAACGCAGATGCAGTTTGCTGTGACGATTGTTCCGGCGAACACCCATATGCAGTAAATGTCTGGGCTACTCGTACTTGAGCGATTCGACGGGATCAAGCTGGGCCGCGCGATTTGCAGGCAAGGTTCCGAAGATCACGCCGACAATGGTCGAGGTAGCAAGCGCGATCACGACAGACCAGCCTCTAATGGGAATCTGATAGTCGGTAAAGATGCGGATGGAAATCGGTACCGCAAGGCCGACGATGGTTCCCACAATCCCACCGCTCAGCGAGATGAAAATAGCTTCGATTAGAAATTGAAGCTTAATCTCGCGCGCGGTTGCGCCCAATGCTTTGCGAATCCCAATTTCGCGGATACGCGAGCGTACCGTGGCCAGCATGATATTCATGATGCCTACGCCGCCGACGGCGAGTGTAACCGCCGTTACTAGCGAGAGGACGACGGTAAGCGCATCGGCTATCAGTCCGGCTGTGGTTAACAGATCCGTCAGGGTGCTTGCTTTGTAGACGGAATTTTTGAGATGGCGTGCGCTCACGGCAGTCACAATTTGACGTGCTGCTTCCTCCACATCATTTTTGTCGCGAATGGTGAAGAAGATCTGTTTCACGTTGTCGGTGCCGGTAAAGTAGCGTGCGACAGAATAAGGAATCAGAATGGTCTGATCAGAAATCTCAGACTGCCCGAAAGTATCGACGCTTTCTTTGAACGTACCGACGATCGTAAAAGGAATGCCGCTGAGCTGAAAACTCTGATTGATGGCAGCGTCCTGGCTCCCGAACATTTCCTGAGCAAAGATTTGCGTGACGACCGCGACTTTGGTGTGGCTGACCTCATCCTGATCGTCGAAGAAGCGGCCGGAAAGCACTTTAAGATTGCGCACCTGCCGGTATTGCGGGCTGACTCCCAGCACAAGCAGTTCTTTTTCAACACCGTTGATCCCGATGCGGTCGTGCATTTCCAGCATGGGGGATGAATACATGACGGCAGGCACTTGCTCGTCCACAGCGCGCTCATCTTCGCGCGTCAGGTAGTCGCTTTGAAAATTATTGACGGAGCCCGAACCGCCACCGGTGTACTCGATGTACACCATATTGGTGCCGATACTCTGGAGCAGATTCAGAATGTACTGCTTGCCGGTAAGCCCGATGGTGACGACGAGGATGAGGGAGGCAGAACCAATCACCATGCCGAGTGCCGTCAGCATGAAGCGCACTTTGCTCGCGCGGAAGCTGTCGATGGCCAGGAGAATAATTTCACTCAAGAGCATCGTGCGCTTGGCGCTGGCCAGCGTCTTTTCAAACGATGCTCTGGGCGATAGGCGCGTGGTGACTGGGTTCATCTGGATTGTCCACCCGGCAGTGGAGTACGAGTCAACTTCTTATCCTACGCGGAAATTTTTATCCGTGCCTCCGGTTTATCACACAGAAAACTCTGTCGGAAACCACAGAAAAGAAGATACGCGGGATCATATGCAGAAGCCACCATCTCCGATCCCGTGATGCGTGGCCCCGGCTGGATAAGGCCCGAACGAACCGATGAACCGTATTGTGAAAAGGCTACAGTGAGCCCATACGAATCGGATTTACGTGGGATAGGTTGAGACGAATTTATGGCGGAGGGAGAGGGATTCGAACTTTCGGTTCGGATTGCCGGTCAATAAGTTACTGATTTTTCATTGTGCCAGAGACGCAGGAAGGGGTAGAAATGCGGGGTGTGTGTAGGCACAAATTGGGCACAGCACGGCAAAAGCGGCATGTTCACTTTTAGTCCAGAACCCATCCACCCTTAATGCTTTTAAGGCATTAAGAGTAGCCGACGACGAGCTGACCCACGATGTTGTTCCCCGCAGCATTGTTAAGAAAATATTCAGGAGATGGTAGCTTCTATGGTTTTGAGCGCCACCTAATCCTCGCGATTCCACGCCCAATCCGGGTTGTACTCTGACATCGCGGCACCAAGCTTGACGGTGTCCGGGCCGAGGTCTTGCTCATAGACCACGCCGTCCTGGTTGATGATGAAGGTCATCACCCCGGAGTTGCGGTATTCGGCGGGATAGGCGACGAAGGCAAAGCCGCGAGTGAGTTGGCCGTTGACGATGTAGTCGTGAGCGCCGCCCTTCGCCGCGGGTCCCTGTCTGGTCAGCATACGGAAGTAGTATCCGTGGAAAGGCGTTTCATGGCCCTGCTGCAGGTTGTAGCCTTCATTGGTTGCGCCAACGACTTGCGGTCCAATGGGACTCGCCGGCTCTTTGTCCTCTGTCTTCCAGTACAGCCCATCCTGCTTGCCCGCCGTGCTGATGAACTTCAACGCGAAATGTTTTGTCTTGTCACCGTCGCGCGGCTCTGATGCATACTCGCGCTGCGCGTCGACCAGCCCGTAAAGGCTCTCGATGGCATCGTTCTCATTGGTCCCGATGCGACGGTAGAGAATTTCCTTCATGCCGGCTTCAGTATCGAAATACCATGCGCCGTTGCTGTTCTTCACGATGGGAATCGGCGCGGGCCAGTTTTCCGCGCCAACATACAGAGACGCAGTCTGGTCGGGTTCGATGACGACGCGATGCATCTCATCATAGCGGCGAACGAAGTTGGCGATCATGTTCTTGTCTGCAACGTCGTCGCCTGTGTGCAGAATGTTCTTCGCATTCGTGCCGAAGATCGCGTCCATCGCCTGAGCATCATTCGATTTTGCCGCGTTGTAAAACGCCAGCACGGCTGCGCCTGGCGATGCGAATGTCTTCTCGTTGCTCCGTTGCGCGTGTGCTGGAAGAAGCGCCAGGCCGCCTGCGATCAGGGAGAGACAGGCCAGCAGAATCGGTTTGTGCGAATGTGTTTCCGAAGCCATCAAATTTACCCTCCTGCCTTTGACTCGCTACGGCATGACCATTAGCGCCGGTGGCCTGCTGGTCGCTGGGCCGGGCGCGATATTGGCGCTGCAGCGGGCCGTACCGCGCCACCGCCAGGATTCCGGTTCCCTTGCAGACTCTGCTGCCCACGGGCGCTGTTTGTCCTCGCGTTGCCTCCCGGGCTGTAGTTGCTGAACGCGCCCATGTCAGTTCCGCGGCTGGGTTGTTGTCCGTAGCCGCGGGCCGGGTCACGCTGCGGCTGATTGAAGTTGCCGGCGCCGCGGTTCTGGGCTTCCCTTGTACCGGCGGCAGGCTGGTTCAATCTTGGTTGGCTGGTTCCCGGTTGATTCAGCCTTGCTTGGTTGCCTGCCTGATTTATTCTTGGCTGGTTGGCCGCACCTAGCTGCTGCCGATTGTTCTGGCCAAGACTTGCCTGATGATTTCGAAACTGTGGCTGATCGTATTTCTGATCGAAACGCGGTGTGGTGACGTTGTTGTTGCGTGCTGTGTTGTGGAAGTTATCGGCGCGATTGTTGCGATTGAAGTTGTTGCGGTTGATATTGTTGGTATTGATATTGTTTCGATTGATGTTGTTGTAGTTGGCGTTGCGATAATAGTTGTTGCGGTTGACGAATGTATTCGATGTCGAGATATATGTGTTGCGGTTGTAGACCACTGTCGAGTTATGCCACCCGCATCCCCAAGAATTCCAACCCCAGCCGCAGCATCCGCCGCCGTTGATAGCGGCTCCTACCGCGATACCGAGCCCGAATGTGATCAGGCTGCTCGCCACCAGGGCGCCGGTCGAGTATCCGGGATATGTTGCAACGGGCGCTCCATATACGACTGTCGGATTGTACGTGGGCACGTACACCACTTCAGGCTGCGACGGTTGGATAACAATGGTCTGCGGCGGGGCCTGTACCACAGTCGTTTGCGCTTCGCCCGAGGATGATGGTGCGGGTGTGGAACCCGGCGCCTGGTTCTGGACCGACACGTTCTGCTGCTGGTTGCTCTTCAGATTGCCGGACTGGTATGCGCGCTGCCGCATGACCTGTATCGCGTTCATTACGTCCTGCGGGACGTTGAAATAGGCATCTCCAAGGGCGGAGGTCCAGGAGAGGTTTGTCGCCAGCTGGCTCAGGACGTCCGGAAATTGTGTCAGGCCTTTGACGCTGGCGTCCCACTGCTGCTGATCAACCGTCTGCATCAGCTGCTGGCCCTTCAGGCTCGGATTCTGCTTGATCCAGTTATAAGCGGCAGTGACCTGATCGGGATAGGTGGAAGCGGCCAGCACCTGCGCGAGTAAATTGTCGGGGAACAATGCAATGGGAGCGACGAGTTGATAGAGTTGGTCGGGCGTAGGAGAGGCGTAGGTGGCTGCCGGCGCCTGCCCCTGGCCTGCTGGAGCCTGATCCGACTTCTTATTGCAACCGTCGAGATCGATCACGCTCAATGTAAGGCTAATGCTGAGGCAGATGGACAATGCTCGTTTGGGACCCTGCATAACGCCTACCTCCCAAAGAGGCCCACAATGAAGCGCTTCGCTTCTCTGTGTCAGCCCTCGCCAATATACACACTTCTGCGCTCCTTTAGCGTGTCAAAATTGCCGGCTATGCCGTTTCCGCGGCCTGCACGCAGGTGGCCGTCCTCCATGCGCCGCCTTTTTTCAATGCCCGGCTGGCTACTCTCGGATCACCAGCTCTGCGAACCTGGGCAGATCAATATTGCCGCCGCTCACCACGCAGACGACCGTGCCGGTCCCGCATTTGCCGCTGAGGCCAGCTGCTACCGCACAGGCACCCGCGCCTTCGCTGATGACGCGATTTCGCTCCGCTACAAGGCGCATGGCGTTGCGCGTCTCCTCGAGTGAGGAAACAATGGAGCCGGCGAGCAGATGATGCGCGAGGTCCCACATGCGGGGAAAGACGGACTTACCTCCGCACCCGTCGACAAAACTGGCTTGCCAGTTAGGGAAATTCTGGGGTGAGCCCGCG